>CAIRMO010000135.1 GCA_903879705.1 uncultured Candidatus Competibacteraceae bacterium
AAACAGGGTGATGATTATTAGAATTAATTAGGCGTTTTTGAACGCTTTGGGATTCTTTTATTCTTTTTTATTGGACTATCCTAAAGCCGCTAATTGATCCGCTTAAAATCAGCCTAAATACAGAGACCGGGAATTGCTGCTTTGCTGGAGTATTCACGGGTGGGGCGCAAGGGCGTGGCGACCACATGGTTTGAGAGCCGTGAGACTCTGGACGAGGCGCTGCTGTTTCTGCATCCCGCCATTATTGAAGCTGGAGCCACGATTCAGATTGACGGGGAATGGCCGCGCCTGTACGCCAATCGGGATGAACTGACCCGGCTGTTTCAGAACCTGATCGGTAATGCGGTGAAATATCGGGCGGCGGGGCAAGCGCCGGAGCTGGCGATCGTGGCCGAGCGGGTCGGCAACGACTGGCGGGTGGCGGTGCGGGATCACGGTATCGGCATCGCCCCTGGCCAAATCGGGCGGCTATTCCAAGTCTTCCAGCGGTTGCAGGCGCGGACTAAATACGAAGGAGTCGGAGTCGGGCTGGCGCTGTGCCGCAAGATTGTCGAACACCACGGCGGGCGGATCTGGGCGGAG
This sequence comes from uncultured Candidatus Competibacteraceae bacterium, assembly GCA_903879705.1. Classification (GTDB taxonomy): domain Bacteria; phylum Pseudomonadota; class Gammaproteobacteria; order Competibacterales; family Competibacteraceae; genus RXIV01. The sequence continues at coordinate 583 of CAIRMO010000135.1, forward strand.
TCGGCGGGCGGTGGGGAGGGTTGTGTGTTTACGTTTATGTTGCCAATTCAGTCGCCGTGACGGCTCGTTCTATCTGGTTGCCGATCAGCCGTGTGGCCCGGTGGCAATCCTTAATGCCGGCGCGGTGCTGAATCAGGTTCTGAAATGGCTGCAATCCCGTCTGCAATATTCCTATAGCCGCGAAAGCGGGTATCCCGTTTTTCAGCGGCTGACTGGATTCCCGCATTCGCGGGAATGACGGAACCCGGGAGACCTAAATGTGAAAACCTGCTGGAAATTGGTATTATTCAATCAAGATAGCCCAACACGCTAAGGAGAGCGAGAACAGGGGAACGCTTCGCGTTCCGCGCTATCCCTATCCCGCCCTAAAGGGCCTGCCCTCGCGAATGCAGGGGACGGGGTTTCTCGCACAATTCTGATGAACAAGCGACCGAACCGACCTTTCGTGATCTTGCTGGTGGAAGATGAACCCGCCGATGCCTATTTAATTAAGGTGGCGTTGCGCCAAACCCGGACACAAATCGAACTGCACTGGGTCAACGACGGCGTCGAGGGGTTCGAGTTTCTGCGCCGGGAAAGTGACGATTTCCGCGCTGTGCCACATCCCGATCTGATCCTGCTGGATTTGAATATGCCCCGCATGGATGGCAGCGAATTTCTGACCGCCATCAAGCAAGACCCTAAGCTCTGCGATATCCCGGTGATCATGCTGACCACCTCCGACGTGGAGCGTGACGTGCTGATGTCCTACCAGTTGGGTGCCGCCGGCTATATCGTCAAACCGATAGAGCTTGCGGAACTGGCCGCTGCCGTGAAAGGCCTGGAAAACTACTGGTTTGGTGTGGTGCGGCTGCCGGAGATCGGGCGGTGAATAGCGGTGGACAACCACGCATCCTGCTGGTGGAGGACGATCCCGGCGATGCCGGACTGGTTCGGGTCTACCTGCGACGAGCGGGGATCACCAATGGCGATTCAGATCGGCTGATGTGGGTTACGACCTTGGCCGAGGCCTTGGAGCAGGCGCAGCACTTCAAGCCTGACATGGTGTTGCTGGATTTGTCCCTGCCGGACTCGGTGGGCTTGCCGACGATGAGCGCACTGCGGGCGGCGTTGCCCAATGCGCCGATCGTGGTGCTGACGGGCCGCAATGACCCCGACTTTGCCTTGCAAGCCCTGGAAGGTGGCGCTCAGGATTATCTGGTCAAGGGCGAATTTGATCACGATATGCTCAGTCGTACCGTCCGCTATGCCTTGGCGCGGGGCCAGTTGGAGTCGCAGTTGCGGCTATTGGATGCCGCGCTCAATGCGGCGGCCAACAGCATCATCATCACCGACCCCGAGGCCCGCATCGAGTGGGCGAATCCGGCTTTTGCCCAATTGACCGGCTACCCCCTCGACGAGGTACTCGGCCGCCTGCCGCAGGAACTGATCAAGTCTGGACGAACTCCGCCGGGGCTGTATCAATCGCTGTGGCAAACCATCCGCGCCGGTCACGTCTGGCATGGCGAAATAAACAATCGGCGCAAGGACGGCAGTTTTTATTATGAAGATCTGACTATTACACCGGTAACGGATACCCAGGGCGCTATTCAGCATTTCGTGGCGATCAAACAGGACATCAGCGAACGCAAGCAGGTGGAACTGGCGTTGCGCGAGAGCGAACAACGCTGGTATCTGGCACTGGATGGCGCCGGTCAAGGGGTCTGGGACTGGAACATCGTCACCCACGAGGTGTTTTTTTCCCCGCAGTGGAAAGCCATGCTCGGTTACGACGAGCAGGACATCGGCAATACCATTCGTGAATGGGAAGCCCGGTTGCATCCCGACGATTGGGCGAACTGTTATCGGAATTTGCAGCGCCATTTTTCCGGCGAGACTCTGACGTATCGCGACGAACACCGGGTGCTGTGCAAGGATGGCAGTTACAAGTGGGTGCTTGATCAAGGCATGGTGTTTGGGTGGACTGCGGATCATCAACCGTTGCGGATGGTGGGCACACACACCGACATTAGCAAGCGTAAACAGGCCGACGAACAGATGCGGTTGTTGGCCGGGGTGTTCGCCAACACCCATGAAAGCATCATCATCACCACCGTCGATGGCTTGATTCTGGACGTGAATCCAGCATTTTGCGAAATGACCGGCTACGCCCGCGGGGAGTTGTTGGGGAAAAACTTCCGCCATTCGACCGGATTGATGGCCGGCTATGCTCCCGATAATGCGCTGGATCAGAACCAGGAACTCAGGCCCAGTTTGCGCCGCCCGGAGTTTGATGCGGCGCTGTGGGAGGCCATGGCGCAGAACGGTTACTGGAAAGGGGAAGTGTGGAACCGGCATAAGAATGGCGCGATTTATCCGGCGCTGCTGACCCTGTCCGCCGTCCGGGATGATCAAGGGCTGGTGCGGCAATACATTGGCATCGCCGCCGACATCAGCGTGTCCAAGCGGCACCAGCGCGAATTGGAGCGGATGGCCCATTACGACGCGCTGACCGGCCTGCCCAACCGGCTGTTGCTGGCGGATCGGATGCGGCAGGCCATTGCTCAGGCCCAGCGCAGCGGCAAACTGCTGGCGGTCGGTTATCTGGACCTGGATGGATTCAAACCGGTCAATGATCAGTACGGCCACGAAGCCGGTGACCAATTGTTGATCGAGATCGCCCGGCGTCTGGAAAAAGCCGTCCGCGTGATGGACACGGTCGCCCGGCTGGGCGGCGATGAATTTGTGGTGCTGTTGCTGGAACTGACGCAGGTCGGGGAGTGCGAGCGGGTGCTGGCACGGATTCTCGACAGTCTGCAAGCACCGGTCTGTCTGGGCGCGGAAACGGTCACGGTGGGTGCCAGCATCGGCGTTTGCCTCTATCCGGGGTCGTGCAACGACGACCCGGACGGGTTGTTACGCTACGCCGATCAGGCCATGTATCAAGTCAAGCAGAGCGGCAAGAACCGGTATTGCTTCTGGGATGCCAAAAGTCTTCAACTTTAATCTTTCCGTGTTATTCCGTGGCGGAGAGTTTAAAAATGGCCCGCCGCTTCAACATGCTTCACCAGCAATTGCAACCGCCGGCTATCCCGCCATTCATTGACGTCCAGTTGATAGGCCAACCGGGCGCGGGGCGGACAAGGTTCAGCGCAGTTGAACACGACCGCTTCCACTGCCCCTTTCATGCCGGGCAACTGCACGCCCAACTTGAGATGTTTGCCCCCGCCCATCGGCTTTTGCGAAACCACCTCGAACACATTATCGAATAGCGGTTCCGGAAATCCCTGCCCCCACGGCCCGCCAGCCCGCAACTGCTCGGCCGTCTCCAGCGCAATTTCTGCAACAGTCAACTCGCCATCGCTCCACAAGCAACCGTGCAAATCTTCTTCGCGCAGAATCCGACGGGCTTCGGCGTCGAATGCGGCCCGAAACGCCTCCAGATGGGCTGCTGGCAGACTCAGACCGGCGGCGAAAGCATGACCGCCAAAGCGGGTGATCAACCCCGGTTGCTGGGCGAAGATGGTCGCCAGCGCATCGCGGATGTGGAATCCCGCGATTGATCGCGCCGAACCGCGTAATTGCCCTGCCGCGTTGTCTGGCGCAAAGGCAATCACCGGCCGGTGCGCCTGTTCCTTCAGCCGCCCGGCGACAATGCCCACCACTCCCGGATGCCAGTCGGGATCAAACAGACAGAGTCCGAACGGCAGTTCGCTCCCGGTCACCGGCAGCCGCGCCAGTCCGGCCAGTGCCTGATCCTGCATATCGGCTTCGATGGTTTTGCGTTCGCGGTTGAGATCATCGAGTTGTTGCGCCAGTTGCCGGGCCTGCCCCAAGTCGTCGCACAACAGACAGTCGATGCTCAGGCTCATATCGTCCAGTCGCCCGGCGGCGTTGATCCGGGGGCCAAGTTGAAAAGCCAGATCGGTCGCAGTGACACGCGCTGCCGGCCGTTTGGCGATCTCCAGCAGGGCCAGAATTCCGGGTACGCACCGCCCGGCGCGGATCCGCTGCAAGCCCTGCTCGACCAGAATGCGGTTGGTGTAGTCCAGCATCACCACATCGGCCACCGTGCCCAGCGCCGCCAGATCGAGAAATTGCGCCAGGTTCGGTTCGGGCAGCCCTTGCCCAGCGAACCAGCCGACCTCCCGCAACCGGGTGCGCAATGCCGTCAGCACATGGAAAATCACCCCGACCCCGGCCAGATGCTTGCTCGGAAACAGGTCGCCGGGCTGGTTGGGATTGACCAGCGCATCCGCCGCCGGCAAGGTCAGCCCCGGCAGATGATGATCGGTAATCAGCACTTTCATGCCGAGCGCCTGAGCCGCCAGTACCCCCTCATGACTGGAAATGCCGTTATCGACGGTAATCAGCAGATCAGGTTGCAGCTGAGCGGCGACGGCGACAATTTCCGGGGTCAGCCCGTAACCGTGGATAAAGCGGTTGGGCACCACATAGCGCACGTCCGCCGCACCTAGCGCCCGCAACGCCCGCACCGCCAAGGCGCAACTGGTGGCGCCGTCAGCGTCGAGATCGGCCACGATGACGATTCGCCACCGGTCACGAAACGCGGCGTGAAGCAAGTCCACCGCCTGGGCCATGTTTTTGAATACGGCAGGCGAGGTCAAGCCGCGCAACCCCCGTTCCAGTTCGCTGGCGGAGCGGATGCCGCGTGCGGCGTAAATCCGTTGCAACAGCGGCGCAACCGGCAACTCAACGGGCGGCGCGGCGGGACGGCGAATAATGACAGTAGGCATGAGTGAAGGAGTCCAGGGCCGATTCGACCCGGTTGCGGCCATTTTGCCTGGCCTGGTAGATGACAATGCGGGTCTGGCGGATCGGTAGCTCCATCGCTATGCCAATTCCCGCTCCAGTTCCGCTAACCGTTCCGGCGTCCCGATGTCCCGCCAACCGCCGGCGTAATACTCGCCACTGACTTGCCCCGCCGCCATCGCGTCTCGCAACAGTGGCCCCAGCGGAAACCGGCCCGCTGCGCATCCGGCGAACAATTCCGGGCGGAGAATGCTGATCCCGCTGAAAGTCAACTTTGGCTCGCCGCGTTCCGCAACCGTCCTGTCCGCCGCCAGGAAAAAGTCGCCGGCGGTGTGCTGCGGCGGATTATCGACCAGCGCCAAATGTGCCAGTCCAGCGGGAATCCTCGCCAACCGGGCCAACGGATAGTCGGTCCACACATCGCCATTGACCACCAGAAACGGTTCTGGCCCCAGCAACGGCAACGCCTGGAAAATGCCGCCGCCGGTTTCCAGCGCCTCCGGCGGCTCCGCCGACCAGGCGATCCGCACTCCCCACCTCCGCCCGTCGCCCAGCGCTGCTGGCAATTGCTCGCCGAGATGGCCGGTATTAATGATCAGATCCGTAAATCCGGCAGCCCGCAACGCTTCGAGATGGTGGACGATCAGGGGCTTGCCAGCGACCGGCAAGAGCGGTTTGGGCGTGTGATCGGTCAGTGGCCGCATCCGTTTGCCGCGCCCGGCAGCCAGAATCATCGCCTTCACGGCGTCGGCTCCCAGCGATCCACGCCCCGCGCCCGCAACAGATTGCCCAACCCGGCCAGTTCGGGATAACGGCTTGCGACCTCCAACACATAACCGAGGGTGCGGGGAATATCCAGCAGATAGCCGGGCTTGCCGTCGCGCAGATTCAGCCGGGCAAAAATCCCAACCGCCTTGAGATGCCGCTGGACACCCATCAGATCAAACCAGCGCAGGAATTGCCCGGCATCGTCCAGACCGGTCATGCCCAGCGCTTGCAGGCGCGCCCGATGATCCAGCGCCCACGCTTCAACCTGGGGGCGCGGCCAGGCGATATAGCAATCGCGCAGCAGCGAAACCAGATCGTAGGTCACGGCCCCAGCCACCGCGTCCTGAAAATCCAGTACACCAGGATTGTCCGGGGCCGTGATCATCAGATTGCGCGAGTGATAATCACGATGCACCCAGACCAAGGGCTGTTCCAGCGCATTACCGGCCAGCGCCGCAAAAGCCTGATCGAGGGTACGCTGCTCCGTCACGCTCAGTTCCAGACCCAACAATCGGCCCAGAAACCAGTCGCGGAACAACTCCATCTCCCGGTGCAACAGCGCCGAATCGTAAGGCGGCAATAACGGCGAACCGGGATCGCCGCCAGTTTGCAGCCGGGCCAGCGCGGCCAGCGCATCGTCATACAGGCCAGCAACGCTGCGTTCATTCAATTCCGCCAGATATTGCCGGGAACCGAGATCCGTCAGCAGCAGCAAGCCCTGGTCGAGATCGCCGTCCAGCACCTCCGGCGCGTTCAGGCCCAACCCGCGCAGCGCTTCGGCCATCGCGACAAAGGGCCGGCAATCTTCCTTGTCCGGCGGCGCGTCCATGACAATCCGGGTCTGGTCGCCATACCAGACCCGAAAATAGCGGCGGAAACTGGCATCGCTGGAGGCGGGGGCAATGCGGATCAGCGGCACGGGCAGTGCCGCATTCATCCATTCCAGCACCAGTCGTTCACGGTCATTCACAGCTCATTTGCTCCATCCAGGGTGTGATTGCAGGCATCATCAATCTATGCGATGTTAAGGCAGTTTAGTGAACGCTAAAACCCTGTTTCCGTGCAGCAATGACCCTACTCGCGCCATTGAGCCACCCAACTGAGATGTTCCCTGTGAAACCATCGTCGCCGGTCATTCCCTTAACCTCAGGGCTTTCGCTTGCTGTGATGTGGAACGGGCATTTTGCCCGTTTCAACACGCGCTGGAAGCCCGTGCTACGCCCCCTTTAACCTTTAACCTTCTTCCCTTCCCCGTGACCGCGCATTACCGGAACCTCCTGACGGGCATCCTGTTAATCCTGTTGCCGTTCACTGGCCTCCAGGCCCAGGCCGACGGCGCACCTTCGCCCTGGGCGCAGTGCGAAGTCGACGAATTGGCGCGGGACCTCGTGCCGGTCACGCCGAATTTGCCGCCGCCGGATCAATTGCCGATTCAGGCCGAGGCCGAACGCGCCGAGTCCTCCCCCGCTCAATCGACCCTTGAAGGCCACGTCAGCCTGGCGCGGGGCGATCAGCGACTCCGCGCTAACCGGATCACCCTGGATCGCGTGACTAACCGCGCCAAAGCCGAAAACGGCTTTACCTACAGCGACCCCCAGCAGGTGTTGCGCGGTCAACAGGCCGAGGTGGATTTGAACGCCGAAGCGGGCTGGTTCCAGGATGCGGATTATTACTTGCCGCAGCGCAACGCCCAAGGTTTCGCCAAGGAAGTCCAGGTCAACCGCGCCGATCAGCACAGCCGGCTCAAGGAGGCCACTTACTCCACCTGCACCCGCGGCAAGGAGGTGTGGAAGTTGCGGGCTGACGAAATCAACCTGAACCAAGCGGAGGGGCGCGGGACGGCCCACGACATGGTGCTGGAGATCAAGGACACGCCGGTGTTCTATTTCCCTTATCTGTCGTTTCCGATCACTGACGCCCGGCAGTCGGGATTCCTGTTCCCGCGCCAAGGTTATGACAGCCAAACCGGTTTTGACCTGACCGTGCCCTATTACTGGAACATTGCGCCCAATCAGGACATGACGATCGCCCCGCGCCTGATGACCGAACGCGGGATGCTGTTTGGCGTGGAATACCGTTATCTCACCCCCAACCGGCGCGGACTGGCTGGCTTCGAGTACATCCCGGATGATCGCCGCTATGAAGGCGCACGCGGGTCGATCAAGCTCAGCGACCGTGCGGCACCGCTGCCGGATTTTTACACCGACCTGCGCTATGAATACGTCTCCGATGACAGCTATATCAAGGATCTGAGCAACAATCTGGAGTTTCTAACGCCGAACTATCTGGAGCGGCATTTCGACGCCCGCTACTACGGCGACGGTTGGCAGGCGTTGGCGCGCGTGCAGGGGTTCCAGGTTCTCGATACCGCATTGTTTACCTTGACCGGTAACCCTTACGAGCGCCTGCCGCAACTGCTGTTCAGCGGGGCCTGGCCGTCCGGCTCCGGCGGGTTGAGTTATCAGCTTTATGGCGAGATGGTCAATTTCCAGCAATCGGGCGTAGTGACCGGTCTGCGACTGGATTTATGGCCGACCGTGGGTTGGGCGTTGGAACAGCCGTGGGGCTATCTTAAACCGCAGGCCGGGTTTCGCTACACCGGGTACCAGCTCGACAATACTGCGCCCGATGCCAACGCCGCGCCGGCCCGTTCCCTGCCAGTGCTGAGTCTGGACAGCGGCTTGATTTTCGACCGGCCGTTGCAAGCTGACTGGCTGGGTCTCGCCGTCGGGACGCAAACCCTGGAGCCGCGTCTGTTCTATCTATACGTTCCCTACCGCGATCAAAATGAGATTCCGCTGTTCGACAGCAGCGTCATGGATCGAGACCTGGACTGGCTATTCCGTAAAAACCGCTTCACCGGGACCGACCGGATGGGCGATGCCAGCCAGTTGACCGCGGCGTTGACCACCCGTTTGATCGACAGGCCGAGCGGCCGTGAACGGCTGCGGGTCAGCATGGGTCAGATCGAGTATTTCGCGGATCGCCGGGTCAACCTGTATCCCATCGAGCCGCCCCAGACTTCGGATAACTCCGGGTTGATCGCGCAAGGGCTGGTTAACCTGTCATCCCGTTGGACGGTGCAGGGCGGCGTCCAGATGGAACCGGCTCGCAGCACGGTGCAGCGCAGTGGATTTGATCTGCGCTACTACGCCGACTCCCGACAATTGATCAACCTGTCCTATCTGCTGGATCGTGACCCGCAAGGACTACGCAGTCTGGGCGATCAAATCCACTCGGTGGACGTATCACTGGCTTGGCCGGTGGCGAACCAATGGCGAGTAATGGCCCGCTGGAATCAGGCGCTCAATCTCAGCCGCAATCTGGAAACCCTGGCTGGACTGGAATACGAAGACTGCTGCTGGGCGGTGCGGGCGGTGGCCCGGCAATACCGCGACAGCCCGCAGGAAGTCGATGCCCAGACTGGCTTTTACCTCGAACTGGAATTGAAAGGGCTGTCCCGTTTAGGCAGCAGCCTGGAAAATCAGCTCCAAAGCTCTATTCTCGGTTATCAACCGATCCGCTATTAGGTGCCGACTTCCATGATCCGCATGAATAAATTGTTGCTGTTGCCCCTGCTGCTGTTGTTGCTGACCGGTCCCGGTCGGGCGGAAATGGCGTTCGGCCCCGGCCCTGAAGCCGCCGGCAGCACCCTGGACGCCATCGTGGCCGTGGTCAACGATGACGTGATTACCCGTCGGGAACTGGATGTGGCGGTGGCACAAATCGAGCGCCAGTTGCAGCAGAAGAAGGTGCCGATTCCACCCCGGCCCGTGATGGAGCGCCAAGTGCTGGAACGCTTGATCCTGATCCAACTGCAAGTTCGCGCTGCCGAGCGCAACGGGATCAGCGTGGACGACGCCACGCTGAATGCGGCGATGGACACGCTGGCTCAGCGCAACAAGATGACGCTGACCCAACTGCGCCAGATGATTGAAAAAGATGGGGTCAGCTTCGCCCAGTTTCGAGACGACATTCGCCGGGAATTGCTGAGCGCCCGGCTGCGGCAGAAACTGGTAGACAGCCAAATTCAGGTCTCCGAGCAGGACGTGGCGAGTCTGCAAGCACAGATGGCGGGGGGGGAGAGCGCCGGCGGTGGCGGCAACGGTGCCGGCGGTGGGCGTGAGTACCACATTGCCCAGATTCTGATCGCGGTGCCGGAAAATGCCTCACCGGCGCAGATTGATGCGGCAAAGCGCAAGGCCGGCGAGGTACTGGCGCAATTGCGCAAGGGCGTCGATTTCCGGCAACTGGCGGTCAGCGCCTCGTCTGGACGACAGGCGCTGGAGGGTGGCGATCTCGGCTGGCGCAGCGCGGATCAATTACCCACCTTGTTTGCTGAGACCGTGCCAAAACTGCGGCCCGGTCAGTTCAGCGAATTGATGCGCAGCCCCAGCGGCTTCCACATCGTCAAACTGCTGGAAATCCGGGGCGGTGGCCCGACACCGGCCTCTGCGCCGGCGGTCGATAAAAACGCGCTGGTCACGCAGACCCACGCCCGGCACATTCTGCTGCGCGCTTCTCCAAAATTAACCGACGACGAGGCCCGCCAGAAGCTGACGCAATTACGCACCCAGATCGAGAGCGGCCAGGATTTCGCGGCGCTGGCCCGGGCGCATTCCGATGACAAAAATTCGGCGGCAAAGGGCGGCGATCTGGGGTGGGTGATGCCAGGAACGGTGGTCCCGCAGTTCGAGCAGGTGATGATGCAGTTGCAGCCCAACCAGATGAGTCAGCCGTTTCAGACCCCGTTCGGTTGGCATATCGTCCAGGTGCTGGAGCGCCGCGAAGCTCCTGCGCCGCCCGAAGCGGAACACGCCCGGGTTCGCGAGGGATTGATGCGGCGGCGGGCCGATGAGGAATGGGAACAGGCGCTGCGCCGGTTGCGCGATGAGGCGTATATCGAGGTTCGTCTGGCACCGCTTCCCGCCTCGCCGGTCGAGGCGGCGGCGACTCAAACGCCATGAGTGCAACGGCGACGCATCGGCCCCGCAAACGATTCGGCCAGCATTTTCTCCATGATCCCGGCGTGATCGCCCGGATTATGGCGGCCATTCAGCCGTTGCCCGGTCAGCGGCTGGTCGAAATCGGCCCCGGCCTGGGCGCGTTGACCATCCCGTTATTGCAAGCGGCCGGCGAACTGGACGCCGTGGAACTGGATCGGGATTTACCTGAGCTATTGCAGGCGCGATGCCAGGGAATCGGGATATTGCGGCTCTATCAGGCTGACGCGCTGACCTTCAATTTCGCGACCCTGCGCGGCACCGGTCCCCGACTGCGAATGGTCGGCAATCTGCCTTACAACATCGCTACGCCCCTGCTGTTTCATCTGCTGACCCAGGCTACCCACCTCCATGACCTGCATTTCATGTTGCAGCGGGAAGTGGCGGAGCGGATGGCGGCGGGGCCGGGCGATGCGGCTTACGGGCGGCTGTCGGTGATGATCCAGTACCGCTGTCGGGTCGAGGTGCTGTTCACGGTCGGGCCGGGCGCGTTCCAGCCACCACCAAAAGTGCAGTCGGCGGTCGTGAGGTTGATTCCACATGAAACATCGCCCGTCACGGTGCGCGATGAGGCCCGCTTCGCCGAAGTCGTGCGACTGGCTTTCGCTCAGCGCCGCAAGACGCTGCGTAATTCCCTGCGTGAGGTGTTGGACGCCGCCCAAATCAAGGCTGCCGGTATCGAACCCGGTACTCGCCCGGAAACGCTGGATCTGACGGCGTTTGCAGCGTTGAGCGATGCCCTGGACTGAGCGCCGAACCCACGGCTTGTTTCACGCCACCCAGCCGCTATCAGGCCCGGCTGTTTCTTAAAATGGTTTCGATGCGTACCACTGACTACTGTTCCAGGAGGCTCCGATGATTGACCCACTGCGCCACGATGCTCCCGGCCCCTTTCACGCTGACCAGTTGCGCGATGGCGACCGTTACGAACTCTCCAATGGCCACCCGATTTACTGCGCGCCCGCCGGCTGGCAACACGCCTCAGGCAGCGTCAAGGGTGGGCTGGTGCTGGACAGCGACCCGGATGTGCAATGGACCGGCGCGGATGTCGGCATCAGCCCGGACGGCGGAACGCTGCGGGCACCGGATGTCGTCGTGCGGACCACGCCGCCCACCGGAAACAGCACTTGGTTGACCGAAGCGCCACCCTTGGCGGTCGAATATGCGGGTCCGGGTCAGAACGAGCGGGAGTTGCGGGACAAAATTGCCGAGTTGCTGGCGGCGGGAACGGGCCTGGTGTGGGTGGTGCGATTAATCGGACCGCAACGGGTAGAAGTGCATCGTTTAAACGAGCCGATGAAGCTGTATAGCGCGAGTGATGTGCTGGAAGCGCCTGGGGTCTTGCGCAATCCGGTGCCGGTGCGGGCGCTGTTCGATCGGGACGCCGCGCATGAAGTGGTCTTGCGGAATCTGCTGCAACGCCGGGGCTATGCCAGTCTGGATGATGTGCGTGAAAAAGGTCGTGAGGAAGGTCGTGAGGAAGGTCGTGAGGAAGGTCGTGAGGAAGGTCGTGAGGAAGGTCGTGAGGAAGGTCGTGAGGAAGGTCGTGAGGAAGGTCGTGAGGAAGGTCGTGAGGAAGGTCGCGAGGAAGGGATCGTGGACGCCATTCTGGTTTTGTTGCAGGGTCGGGGATTGGCGGTGGATACCACGGTCGAGGCGCGGGTGCGAACTTGCCATGACCGGGAGACCTTGCGGCGCTGGTTGCTAAGGGCGGCTCAGGCGGAGCGGGCCGAATCGCTATTCGGCGCTGATTAGCCGCTGGAAAAGGATCGTAAAAACCTGGACTGCGGTCATGAAGTGGGTTCCATGTGAAAGATCGTCCGGCGCGGTGCGCGATCTTCGCTTTAGCGGCTTTCCGGGCGCAACCGCCCGCCGTCCAGTTCCAGCACCCGATCGCAATACGCCGCCAGCTCCGGGTCATGGGTGACCAAAATCAGGGTAGCGCCGTGTTCGTGGTTGAGCGCAAACAGCAGTTCAATAATGCGGTGGCCGGTATTCTGGTCGAGATTGCCGGTCGGTTCATCGGCGAACAGCAGATCGGGATCACCGGCAAAGGCGCGGGCAATCGCCACCCGCTGCTGTTCGCCGCCTGACAATTGCCCCGGATAATGACGGGCGCGGGCCTGCAACCCCACCCGTTCCAGTAACTCCAGCGCCTGCCGGGCGGCGTCAGACTGACCCGCCAACTCCAGCGGCAGCATCACATTTTCCAGCGCGGTCAGACCGGTGAGCAACTGGAAAGACTGGAACACGAAACCGACCCGTTGCGCGCGCAACCGGGCGCGGCCATCCTCATCGAGACGGCCCAGATCCGTCTCCGCCAGCCACACCCTGCCGTGGGTGGGCGTATCCAGCCCCGCCAGCAGCCCAAGCAGAGTGGACTTGCCGGAGCCGGAGGCCCCAACCACCGCCACGCTCTCACCGCAAGCAATGCTAAAGTTAATGTCGTCCAGGATGATCAACGGCCCTTCCGGGCTGATGACCTGCTTGCCCAGTTGTTCAACCCGCACCATGGCGACGGCGTTCGCTCTTGACTCCAATGCTTTCGATGATGACGACAATTTGCTCACGATGGTTTCCGATCCTGATGCTGTGGCTGGTGGCGTTGATGGGTGGGCTGGTCCACGCTGAGACGCCGGTGATTCTGGTGCTGGGCGACAGTTTAAGCGCCGCCTATGGTATTCCGGTAGAACGCGGCTGGGTCAACCTGCTCCAGCGCCGTCTGGCGGAACGCGGCTTTCCGCATCATATAGTCAATAATAGTATTAGTGGAGATACGACCAGCGGTGGTTTGATCCGGTTGCCGGCGGCGCTGGCGCGGGAACATCCGGTCCTGGTCATTCTCGAACTGGGTGCTAACGATGGCCTGCGTGGGCAACCGATGATGGCGATGACCGCCAATCTGGCGCGGCTGATCGAACTGGCGCAACAGGCTGGCGCAAAAGTAGCTTTGGCCGGGATGCGGATTCCACCGAATTACGGCCCGTTGTACACGCAAAAGTTTCAGGCGGCCTTCAGCGAACTGGCCAAGCGTTACAACATTGCCCTAATCCCGTTCCTGCTCGAAGGGGTGGCCGGCGATCCCGCCTTGATTCAGGACGATGGCTTACACCCCCGCGCTGAGGCGCAAACCCGGATTCTGGACAACGTCTGGCCGACGCTGGAGCCATTGCTGCAAAAACCGGAATGATAGACACCCATTCTGGTGACTTTGGCGATTTTCACCTTATCTTGGTGCCTGGCCGGTTCAGTGCTGACCGTGCTGCCGGTCATGTTGCTGTTCGTGGTTTTGCAAAAACACTACATTACTGGAATCATGCTGGGTGGGATGAAGGGCTGAAACGCGCTTAAATCCCGCGCGCTGTAACTGAAAAACTCCTCATTAAGGAGTATCTTTAAGGGGAAGCTTCGCGGTGGAGCAGCGGGATGGTTTACGTTGCTGCCCAATCGAAGTGGGGAAGCCGCTGGCGCAGCCGGCGGTGGCATCCAAGCCAATTCCGTCGGGGCCATGATCCTCCGACGGCGGAACGGAGACCGGTCATGCTGAGCAGAATACTAGTCCAACTCACCTTTCTGGCCGCGCTGGCGATACCGCTCAGCGCTCTTGCCCTGGGCGTAGGCCCGATCGAGGTGCGCTCGGCGCTTAATCAGAATTTCGAGGCCGACATTCCCCTGATCATCAATAATCCGGTGGAACTAACCGGCTTGGCCGTGCGGATTCCCCGCCAGCAGGACTTTGATCAGAATGGGGTGGAACGACTCGAACTGTTATCGACGCTCAAGTTCGCCATCCCTAAGCCCGGCGAACCGCCTGTGATCAAGGTGACTTCGCAGGAACCCATTCGCGAACCCAATTTCGACCTGCTGCTGGAAGTCGTCTGGCCGCGCGGTCGGTTATTCCGCGAATTTCCGGTTCATCTCGACCCCGAACTGTATGTCAACCGCCGGCAACCGCCGCCGCCAGCGCCCGTGTTGTCGCCGCCGCCGGTCATGGCTGCCGCGCCTACCGCCGTTGTACCGGTGTTGCCGCCCGCTCCCCCGGTCAGTTTCGAGGGCGCTTCGCTCTATCCGGTCAAGCCCGGCGAGACCTTGAGAGCCGTTGCCAACCGGGTCCGGCCCTCGACCGCCATCAGCCTGCCCCAGATGATGGCGATTCTGCTCGCCGGCAATCCCGAAGCCTTTGCGAACGGCAATCCCAATATCCTGCGTGCGGGTGCCACGCTCAAGGTGCCGACTCCGCAAGCTTTGGGGTTGCCGGGCGTAGCGTCGCCCCCTCCGGCTCTGGCGACGGCGCCATCCCCGAATTTGGCAACGCCATCGGCTGAGCCGGGGACTACGCTTCCAGCGCCACCGATCTCGTTGCCCGCCCCCATCACGGACTCGATCCCACCGCCCACTGCGACTACGCCGGTAATACCCCCGACATCGGTTTCAGTAACGCTGGCGCCGTTGCCGTCGCCAACCGAGCCACCCAAGGAAATCATTCCCCAAGCCAGCGCTCCGCAACCTGAACCCGTGTCACCGCCGGTCGCTGCTGCACCGCCCGAACCGGTGAAGCCAGCGCCGGTCGCTGCTGCACCGCCCGAACCGGTAAAGCCGGCACCCGTCGCTGTTGCATCGCCCGAACCGGTGAAGCCGGCACCCGCGGTTAAACCGTCGCCAGCAATCGAAACCGAGGCGATCTGGATGGACAACCCGGTGGTCTGGATTGCCATGGTGCTGATCGTGTTGGCGGTGGCAGCGATGTCGTTGCTGCCCCTATTGCGGCGGACCGTGCGGACGAAACCGGCTGCTGCCGGTCCAGGCAGAGCAGGAACCCGCACGGGTGCTGCTGATTCACTGGCCCAGCTTCAGGATTCACAGCCTCGAACCCGCCGGGCACCGCCGGCTGCGGAGCTGGCCGCAGTTTCAGCGCTGACGGATCCAGCATCGCCGCGGCCTACGCCGGCTGCTAGTCTGGGACCAAGGCCAGCCGCTGCGTCAACGCCCAGGCCCATCGACGAACTGCTGAAGGATATTGACTTTGGCCTTGGCACCGAGCAGTTGTCAAACCTGGCGGGTGGCAAGGGTGCCAAGCCGGCCAGTGCGGGCATAGCGCCACCGCGCTTGCCTGACGCCGAGCCGCCGACTTCATCGATTACTCCGGTCTCCAAACCGGAGATTCGCCCTGCCCCGCCGCCGATCAAGTTCGAAGCGCGGACACCTCCAGCGATGTCGTCTCAAGTCACGGACTTGCCGTCCGATTTTCGGCTGGATGGCATGGACTTCGATTTTGGTGATCTGAGCAATAGCACGACTCGTTCGGTGCCTGAAGAATTGCCGCCGCTGGAAATCAGACCAGCGGCTGCGCACGCAAAACCGGTTGATTGGTCGCCGTTGACGCTGGATACGTTCGAGCCGCTGACCGAGCCGCACGCGATGGGTGCGGCGCAGGCCGTCATTAATGCATCGTCGGTTCCCGATGCGCCCGCCGCGCCGCCGGTATCGCAGAAATTTGAATTCAGCGATGTCAGCCAGGATTACCAGGCTATCCACGATGATTCATTCCGGCTGGACGAAGAACTGATGGGAATCAGCGGCGGATCGCTCGATCTGGGCCAGATGGATCTGGAGATATCGAGCGGCGGCGGCGCTCCAGGGGCTGATTTTGTCGAAACCAAGCTGGATTTGGCCACGGCCTATCTGGAGATGGGCGATCAGGTTGGCGCACGCAGTCTTCTGGAAGATGTGCTACGCGAGGGCGATAACCTGCAAAAGAATCGGGCTGGAGAATTGCTCAAGAAGCTGGGATAAAAAAGCCGGTTTTCTTCGGCTTGCCGGGCGAAGAACCTCCATCATTTTCGATCAAGGATCAACCATGCGTTTGCGGCTGTTTATTGGATTTTTGTTACTGGTGCCGGGCCTGGCCTGGAGCCAGAATGCAGCCAAACCCGCTGGCCTGGAACCGATTCCCGATGGTCCTCCGGACGCTGTTGAAGAACAGGGCGTCCCTGCCCCGGAGGTGACTATCCGCCAGCGTGGCGCTCAGGGTTCAGTTGAGGAATACCGGGCGGGTGGAGTGCTGTACATGATCAAAATCAATCCGGCCAAGGGGGCGTCCTACTATCTGGTCGACTCTGACGGCGACGGCAACATGGAAACCCGCTACAACGATCTGCAAAGCAATATGGCGATTCCGGCCTGGGTGTTGTTGCGCTGGTGATGCGGAAACGCACCGGCCACCCGATCGCGACCAGGACGCCGTCGCGGTGTAGTCCTTGTCCACCTTGCAACGAGCGTTGCGGCGGAATGGGCTACCTCCTATCAGTACCTGGCAGCGGTGGTTGGGACTGCGGATATACTGGCAATCACGTTTTCCGCCTGCCTGGAGAAATCCCGCGATGTTGCGTTTCCGTGGAAGTCCCGCCTTGTCGCTATTCCGCCTGGAAAAATTGCTGGCCGCCTTGCAGCAACGAGTTCCGTCCATCATTGGCGTCTATGCTGAATTCATTCATTGGGTGGATGGTCGCCTGACCACCCACGACCGCGAAGTGCTGGATCGACTGCTGCGCTACGGTCCCGTCACCCCGCACCATCATCTGACGAGCGAACCCACCGCACTGGTCATTCCCCGTCCCGGCACCATTTCTCCCTGGTCCTCAAAAGCTACTGACATCGCCCACAACTGCGGCCTGCAACATGTTCGTCGCATCGAACGCGGCGTGGCGTACTACCTCACCACGGCCCAACCGCTGACTGCCGCCGATTGGACCCGGCTACAACCGGCGCTGCATGACCGGATGACTGAAGTCGTCTTGTCGCCAGACGACGATCCGGCGGTCCTGTTTGCTCAAGCTGAACCTGCGCCCCTGACCCGCGTGGACCTGATCGGGGGTGGGCGGGCCGCGTTGGCCAGTGCCAACCGCGATTTGGGCTTGGCGCTGGCGGAGGATGAAATTGACTATCTCGCGGACTGCTTCGCCCGGCTGGCGCGTAATCCCACCGACGTAGAATTGATGATGTTCGCTCAGGCCAATTCCGAGCATTGCCGGCACAAGATTTTTAACGCCGACTGGGTGATTGACGGCGTCCCACAAAACGATTCGCTGTTCGCCATGATCCGCCATACCCACGCTTGCCATCCCGACAACGTCCTGTCGGCGTATAGCGACAATGCGGCGGTCATGCGCGGTTTTCCCGCCGGGCGATTTTTCCCCGATCCCGCTGACGGTCAATACCGCTACCACGTCGAACCGGTCCACATTTTGATGAAGGTGGAAACCCACAACCACCCGACCGCAATTGCCCCCTTTCCCGGCGCGGCGACCGGTTCCGGTGGTGAAATCCGCGACGAGGGCGCGACCGGGCGCGGGGCGAAACCCAAGGCGGGGCTGTGCGGCTTCTCAGTGTCCAACCTGCGGATTCCCGGCTTCATTCAGCCGTGGGAGCAGAACTACGGCAAGCCGGAGCGGATCGCCTCGGCGCTGGACATCATGATCGAGGGACCACTCGGCGCGGCGGCGTTTAATAACGAGTTTGGCCGACCCAATCTGGCCGGCTATTTCCGCACCTTCGAGGCGGACGGTCCCGATGGGCAACGGCGCGGCTACCACAAACCGATCATGATCGCCGGCGGTCTGGGCAATATCCGGGAACCGGACGTGCATAAAGCCGCCCTCCCCGCGGGAACCACTATTGTGATCCTGGGCGGGCCAGCCATGCTGATTGGGTTGGGCGGCGGCGCAGCGTCCAGCATGGCGGCGGGCCGTTCGCATGAGGATTTGGATTTCGCCTCGGTGCAGCGCGGCAATCCGGAAATCCAGCGCCGCGCTCAGGAGGTGATTGACGGTTGTACCGCCCTGGGTGAACACAATCCCATTCTGTCGATCCACGATGTGGGTGCCGGCGGGTTGTCGAACGCGGTCCCGGAAATCGTGCAGGGCGCGGGGCAGGGCGGCGGTTTTGAACTGCGCGCGGTTCCCAACGCCGATCCCGGCATGACGCCGATGCAGATCTGGTGTAACGAGGCCCAGGAGCGCTATGTACTGGCGATTGCTGCGTCCGGTCTGGCGACCTTCCAGGCGCTGTGCGAACGGGAGCGTTGCCCTTATGCCGTCATCGGCGCAGCAACCGACGAACCGCACTTGATCGTCACTGACCGGCTGTTCGCCAACCGGCTGGTCGATTTGCCGATGGAGGTGCTGTTCGGCAAGCCGCCGAAAATGCAGCGCGACGCCACCCATGACGCAGAAAAGGCGCTGGGAGCAAGAACTGAGGGCGCGAGCGACCAAGAACGTATCTCGCTGGCTGAAGCGGTAGCGCGAGTACTGCGCTTCCCGGCGGTCGCCGACAAGAGCTTTCTCGTCACCATCGGCGACCGGACGGTGACCGGCCTCGTCTGCCGCGATCAAATGGTCGGGCCGTGGCAAGTCCCGGTCAGCGATGTCGCGGTGACCGCGACCAGCTTTGAGGCAACGACCGGCGAAGCCATGGCGATGGGCGAGCGTGCGCCGCTGGCGGTGTTTAATGCGCCGGCCTCCGGGCGAATGGCGGTCGGCGAGGCGATTACCAATATCGCCGCCGCCCGGATTGAACAACTGGGCGAGGTGAACTTGTCGGCCAACTGGATGGCGGCCGTCGGTCATCCCGGTGAAGACGTCCGGTTGTTCGACACCGTTAAAGCGGTGGGCATGGAATTATCTCCGGCGCTGGGCATTGCCATTCCAGTCGGCAAGGATTCGCTGTCGATGAAAACGGTCTGGGAAGACGATGGCGAGCATAAAAGTGTGGTTGCGCCGCTCTCGCTGATTATTTCCGCTTTTGCACCGGTGATAG
Source organism: uncultured Candidatus Competibacteraceae bacterium (assembly GCA_903879705.1). Taxonomy (GTDB): domain Bacteria; phylum Pseudomonadota; class Gammaproteobacteria; order Competibacterales; family Competibacteraceae; genus RXIV01. The sequence continues at coordinate 19,920 of CAIRMO010000135.1, forward strand.
ATATTCGCCGGACGCTGACGCCGCAATTAAAGACAAATTGCGGCGATACTGATTTACTGCTGATCGATCTCGGTCGCGGCCAAAATCGACTGGGCGGTTCAACGCTGGAGCAGATTTATCATCCGTTTGGCGACGCGGTTCCCGATCTGGATTCGCCTGATGATCTCAAGGCCTTTTTCGCGGTGATTCAGCAGTTGAATGCCGAGGGCCGACTGCTCGCCTATCACGATCGATCCGATGGCGGATTATTGGCGGTACTGGCGGAAATGCTGTTTGCCGGCGGGTGTGGCTTAACCATCTTGCTGGATGACTTGGCCGACAGTCCACTCCCCGCCTTATTTACTGAAGAATTGGGCGCAGTCATTCAGGTGCGGGCCACGCACCGCCAAGCGGTCTTAAAGCAACTGGCCGCCGCCGGCTTGGGCGAATGCAGTCATGTCATTGGCGGCTTAAATAGCGAGGATCGGCTGATTCTACGCTTTGCCGGCGAAATCATTTTTACTGCCAGCCGTGTTGAATTGCGGCGACTGTGGTCAGAAACCGGTTATCAATTGCAGGCGTTGCGCGATCATCCCGACTGCGCGCGAGAAGCGTTTGACGCCGTCGACGATCCGACCAATCCGGGACTGAAGGCCCATCTGACTTTTAATCCCGCCGAGGATATTGCCGCGCCGTTTATTGCCAATGGGGCACAGCCGCGCATGGCGATTCTGCGCGAGCAGGGCGTTAATGGGCAGGTGGAAATGGCCGCAGCGTTCGACCGGGCGGGCTTCGCCGCCATTGATGTCCACATGAGCGATTTAATCGCCGGCCGCATAACGCTGGACGGATTCGACGGGATCGTCGCCTGTGGTGGTTTCTCTTATGGCGATGTCCTGGGGGCCGGTGAAGGTTGGGCTAAATCCATCCTGTTCAATACCCGGATCCGCGATCAATTCGCGGCATTTTTCACCCGCCAGGACCGCTTCGGATTGGGCGTTTGCAATGGCTGCCAGATGTTATCCAGCCTGCATGAACTGATTCCCGGAACGGAAAGCTGGCCGCGCTTTGTCCGCAACCGGATTGAACAATTCGAGGCGCGGCTCAGTCTGGTGGAAGTATTACCGTCACCGTCGTTGTTTCTGCAAGGCATGGCGGGTTCGCGATTACCGGTTGCAGTGGCGCATGGTGAAGGGCGGGCCGAGTTTCGTGACGAGAACGGCGCGACTACGGTATTAAAAAACGGACTCGCGGCGCTACGGTTCGTTGATCATCTCGGACAGCCCGCGACGACTTATCCCGCCAATCCGAACGGTTCGCCGGGCGGCATCACTGGTTTAAGCAACCGCGATGGGCGCTTCACCATCCTCATGCCACACCCGGAACGGTTATTCCGCACCGTGCAGTATTCCTGGCATCCCGAAGGTTGGGGAGAAGATGGCCCGTGGCTGCGGCTGTTCCGCAATGCCCGGCGCTGGCTGGGATGAAGTGGGCCGGGCCGTCGCTGCCCGGCGAAATCAACCGCTGATCCGATCGGTCAGGCGGCGCGGCGACCCTCAGCTTCAGGCGGAACTACCATCGAGATGCTCAATCGCAAGCCCGTCGCCGTACTGACTTTCAACACCGTAGTCCATTCTGGATGGCCCTCGGCGGAAAACGCCTGATAAAGGGTTTCCCGATCAAGGCCGGTTTGTCTGGCTAATTGCTGAATACCCTTAGCTCGCGTGATAACGCCTAATGCATAGGCGGCCAGCGCTGGATCGTTTTCTTCCAGTACTGCATTCAGATAGAAAAAATGTAACTCATTGATTTTAAGTTAATCTGTTGGTTTTGCAGCCATTGAAAATCAATAAGTTACAAACATTTTTCGTTGTTTTAATTTTTTGTCGTGTACAGAGTCTGGGAACAACGACACGCCTTGCGCCGCTGGCGAAAGGGAAAAGCATCTACAATTTGAGTTGACGGCTTGGCAAAAATGAATCTACGATCCGGGCATGATCAGCTACGACGAAACCAAGCGCCAGGCCAACCTGGTTAAGCACGGCTTTGACTTCATCGGCTGCGAAGCTGTTTTTCAAGGATTCACGCTAACCCGTGAAGACCGCCGCGAGGCCTATGGCGAACTCCGTCTGCGAACCTTAGGGCTATGGAATGGCATCGTTGTCGTTATCATCCACACGCCCCGCGATCACTGTGACCACCTCATTTCAATCCGCAAAGCCGACCGCCATGAACAACGCAACTATTGGAAACACTATCCAGCCTGAACTCCTGAACCAGACCGATTGGGCGCGAGTTCAAGCGATGACTGACGACGACATCGTGTTTGATGAAGATAACCCGCGCACCCAACCCGAAGACTGGGATAACGCCATCATCAGCCATTCCTACGCGGAGTTGCGGGAGAAACTGGCGGAACGGCACCGTGGCCCGCAAAAAGCGCCGTTAAAAAAGCAGGTAGCGATTCGGTTTTCACCGGAGGTGCTGGACTATTTCCGGGCGACCGGCAAAGGCTGGCAAACCCGGATGGATGCGGCGCTACGCGAGTGGATTCACGATCACCCGCAAGCGGTTTGAACCGAAGGATACTGCCACAACATTAATTGCCGGACACTGTAGCTGTAGCGAAGGATGGGCCGAGTTCCGCGATGAGAGCGGCGCGGCGTCTTGTTGACTCTTTCGGACAGCCCGCGGCGACCTGTCCCGCCAATCCCGCCGCCGTGCGGCGAAATCAACCACCGCGGCGAAATTCAGGCTGGCGCGGGCATGGCGCGGATGTGATGGATCAGGCGGCTCTTATGGCGAGCCGCTTTATTCATGTGAATCATGCCTTTACGCGCCATGCGGTCGATCACCGGCACCGCGATTTGATACTCGGCTTCGGCTTTGGCTGGATCGCCGCTGTGAATGGCCTTGATCACCCGCTTGATGTAGGTCCGCAGCATGGAGCGCATGCTGGCGTTATGCTGACGATGCTTCTCCGCCTGACGGGCGCGTTTCTTCGCTTGAACGGTGTTAGCCAAAGTAAAAGCTCCTGATAAACAATGGGATAAATACAAAAGGATGGGAAATAAAAGGGTGGTAATGATTTACGCTTCCCGCCGCGCTGTCAATCCCTGGCTGGTTGCGGCCCGGGTTCTTCACCGCGCTGCCGCCAGTGCCTGTTCCAGATCGGCCAGGATGTCATCAATATGCTCGATGCCAATCGACAGCCGCACCAAGTCTTCGCTGACGCCCGCTTTAACCAGTTCTGCTGGCGACAGTTGGCGGTGAGTGGTGGTCGCCGGGTGGCAGGCCAAGGATTTGGCGTCGCCGATGTTGACCAGGCGGGTCACCAGTTGCAGAGCGTCAATAAACTTGGTGCCGGCTTCGCGCCCGCCCTGGATACCGAAGCTGAGGACGCTGGAGCCGCGCCCGCCCATGTATTTATCCACCAACGGTTTGTCCGGGCTGTCGGCCAGCGCCGGATAGCGCACCCATTCGACCTGCGGGTGGTTCTTGAGAAACTCAGCCGCCTTGAGCGCATTTTCGCAATGGCGATCCATCCGCACCGGCAGGGTCTCGATGCCCTGCAAAATCAGAAAGCTGTTGAACGGCGAGATCGCCGCACCGGTATTACGAAGCGGCACCACTCGCGCCCGGCCAATGAACGCCGCCGGCCCCAGCGCCTCGACATAGACCACGCCGTGATAGGACGGATCAGGGTCGTTCAGGCAGGCAAAGCGGGTTTTATGCTGATCCCAGGGAAAGCGCCCGGAATCGACGATGGCTCCGCCGATGCTGGTGCCGTGGCCGCCCATATACTTGGTCAGGGCGTGAACCACGATGTCTGCGCCATGCTCGAACGGTCGGCACAGATACGGAGTTGGCACGGTATTATCGACAATCAGCGGTACGCCTTGGGCATGAGCCATGGCCGCCAGCGCCCCGAAATCCACCACATTGGCCGCCGGATTGCCGATCGATTCACAGAATACTGCCTTGGTTTTGCCATCGATCAGCCGACCGAGCGCCTCGACATCGCGGTAATCGGCGAACCGCGCCTGAATCCCGAACCGGGGCAGAGTGTGGGCGAACAGGTTGTAAGTGCCCCCGTACAGGGTCGAAGTGGTGACGATGTTGTCGCCAGCCTCGGCGATGGTCATCAGCGCATAGGTGATCGCCGCCATCCCCGAGGCCACTGCCAACGCCCCTACTCCGCCTTCCAGCGCCGCCACCCGCTGTTCCAGAACCGCCGTAGTGGGATTCATGATCCGGGTGTAGATATTGCCCGGCACCTTGAGGTCAAACAGGTCAGCCCCGTGCTGGGTATCGTCGAAAGCGTAGGAAGTCGTTTGATAAATGGGAACGGCAACCGCCTTAGTGGTGGCTTCGGGCGTATAGCCACCGTGAATGGCGATCGTTTCAAGTTTCATGGGCGGGATTCCATTAGTTGCCAAGGGAAGATGAACGGCAAGTTTGAACGCGGCTATCGGGCCATGTCCAGCAGGGCCGCGCCATAAGCCAGCCCCTGCAACGCCAGCCAGGCGTAGATTGCTGCCAGCAGATCGTCGAACATGATCCCGAACCCGCCGCCGATGCGCTGATCTGCCTGCCGGATCGGCCACGGTTTGAGAATGTCGAACAGCCGAAATAGCGCAAAACCGGCAATCATCCATACCCACCCGGGCGGGGCGGCGATCATGGTAATGAAATAGCCCACCACTTCATCCCAGACAATGGCCGGATGATCATGGACGCCCAGATCACGGGCTGTTCGGTCGCAAAGCCATATTCCCAGCCCGAAACCGGCGACGGTCAGCAGCAGGTAAGCCCACAGCGGCAAGGGTTGCGCCAGCAGATACAGCGGAATCGCCGCCAGTGTGCCGAAGGTGCCCGGCGCTTTCGGCGCACAGCCCGCGCCAAAGCCGAGCGCCAAAAAATGCACCGGATCGCGGAATACGCGAGCGCAGGGCTTGGCCGTGGCCGGCGAGGACGAGGAGGCAGGATTCATGGCACAAGGCATCCATAAGCTACGGAACTCCCATTATAGGGCGAAGTTCTATCAGTTGACCGGCGATTTGCCCGCCCGCCAGTCGGCCTGAACTGAACCGGCGCTGGCTCATCAGTCAGGGATTTGAACGGCTAAATGCAAAGGATGCAAAATAAGCGCGGTCAGCCCGGAGCGGCGGCCCAGTTTCGTGCGGCCAGCAAAATCTGCCCGCGTAACTCGATCCAGCCAAACTGCTCCGCCAGCTCGGCGATCAGGGATAACCGCGCCCAGAGCCGTTCAGCGGCGATCTGCTGATCCTGAAGCGCCGGGGTCTTCTGGATAATGGACAGCAGGCGGTCAGCCAGCTTGTGCAGGAATCGGTGCATGCCAACCACCAGTTTCCGGAGCGGCGTGGCATGTTGATCGCCTTCCAGCCGGACGGCAAAGCGGTACAGCAGACCGATCTGGCGCAGCCTGCCCAGAAAGAGCGCCTGATCCGGCTCGCCACCTGCCGCGCCAAGCTTCTGTAGCGATTCATCGTGGATTTGCTGGCGGAGTTCGTGACCCAGCAACCAGCCCAGATCGTGGATATTGCCAATGCATTCAGCGACCACCGCCCCGCCCGGTCCAGGTGTTGCCATGACGGCGGCTTCACTGCCTTCCAGCAACCGTTCCGCCAGCACAATCAGTTCTTCAATCTCGACCAGCAGACCCACGACCCCGATCCGCGCCAGCGGATCGCGGTGTTTGAGGAAGGAGCGGATCAGGGCATTGGCCTTGCTCACCACCTGATTGACGAACAGCAGCAAAGTTTGTTGCAACCAGCGGCTCTCGGCGTCAGCGCCGAGTTCTTCCAGCGCGAGTTGCAGCAGATCCAGCCGCATCAGGTCGGCGGCAATTTGAAGCAGATGTGGACTGTCATCACTGAACAACAGTGGGTTGAGGGTATTGGCGTAATCGCGGAACGCGCCGATCAGCTCCTGGATCAGTCGGGTGCGCGCCAAGTCCCCGGCTTGTGCATCACCCAACCGCTGACCCGCGTTATGAAGCAGCGCGAACAGCTGCACCAGTTCCAGCCAGTCACCGCGCGCTTCAGCCAGCGCCCGACCCGGAAACGGTGCCTGGCGTTCAATCTGCTCGGCCAACGCCGCCAGCGGCGCTCCGGCGCATAGCCATTGCAGACGTTGTTGATCCGTGGTCTGGTCCGCTGCAATCGCCGCAACCCAGGTATTCAATCCTTTTGTCAATTGCTCTATCCGGGTGCCGGTGGCCTGTTCAGCCAGGCATTCCCGAACCAGCGCCGCTATTTGCCCCGCCAGCGCATCAAGATTGACAGCCACGCTCTGGACCGGGGCGGGCGGTAGTGGCAACGATCGGCTCCCGGTCAGGATGAGCATTGTGGTCTCGTCCGAGGCAGTGCGCGCCTGCCGCAGGGCGACCGCAAACTCCATCGCACTGGCGAAGCGCTGGTTGCGGTCCTTGGCCAGCGCCCGCTGGATCACCGCGTCGAGCGCTGTTGACAAGGCGGGGTTAACCGTCGAGGGCGGCGCTGGATCAGCATGCAGCACTTGCTGCATCAACGCCGCCAGCGAACCCGCGACGAAGGGTTTGCGATGGGTCAGCAGGTAGTAGAGCAGTACGCCCACTGAAAACAGATCAGCCCGGCAATCCAGCCATTCGCCGCGCAGTTGCTCCGGGGCCATGTACAGCGGCGATCCGAGCAAATCACCCAACTGGGTCAATTCCGAACCGCTACAGTGGGCAATGCCAAAATCGGTGAGGGCGATGGTGTAGTCCCGGCGCACCAGAATATTGGCCGGTTTGAGGTCGCGGTGGAGAATGCCCCGCTGATGGATATAAGCCAGGGCATTGAGGATTTGCAGGATCATGGCCAGGCTCATGGCCTGCGGCAAATCCGGGTGATGATCGACCAGCCGTCCCAATTCCTGGCCGGCGACGAAGTCCATGGCCAGATACACGATATCATCCTGTTCACCCCAGGCGTGGACCCGAACGATGCGCGGATGGCGTAGCTGCATCCCGATCTGCGCCTCCTGGTGGAACCGGCTGAGAATTGCGTCCCGTTCGGTGCCAATCAGCAGGTCAGCGCAGACCGTTTTGAGGGCGACCGGTTCGCCATCGTTGATTCTGACGCCGCGATAGACCACGCCCATCGCTCCCCGCCCCAGGATGGTTTCGATGCGATAGGCACCGAGGGTCTGGCCGGCTCGCAGCATAGCGGGTGTCCGGGCTTAGCCGAGGGCGGCGACCGCGGCGGCGAGGGTGGGATGAATGACGAAAATCGCCGAGAAGCCGCTGATCTCAAAGACTTCACGGACGTTGTCACGCAAGGTCGCCAACGCCAGCCGACCGCCGGCCCGGTTACGCTTGGCTGCTACCAGCAAGACGCGCAACCCGGCGCTGCTGATGTAGTCCAGTGCTGCACAATCGATGGCAACGGCTTGATTTTCATCCAGTGCCGCGAGCAATCGGGTTTCAAATTCCCGGCAACTCAGGCTGTCGAGCCGACCGACCGGTTTGAGGATTATGGTATTACCTTGGCGCTGTTCCTGAATGTCCATCTATCATTCCTCGGATTCGTTGCAAGATTGGAAATGCGCGGTTTAGTTCTCAAACCGCCGCAATGCCAGTGTGGCATTGGTGCCGCCGAAGCCGAAGCTGTTGGAGAGCGCCACGTTAAGGTCTGCGTTATCGACCCGTTCCCGGACGATGGGCAATCCTTCTGCCGCCGGATCGAGGGTTTCGATATTGGCCGAGGCGGCGATGAAGCGGTTATCCATCATCAGCAGGGTGTAGATCGCCTCATGTACGCCCGCCGCGCCCAGTGCATGGCCGGTCAACGACTTCGTGGCGCTGATCGGTGGAACCCGCTCCCCGAAGACTTCCCGAAGCGCCTCCAGTTCGCGGATGTCGCCGGCCGGGGTGCTGGTGCCGTGAGTGTTGATGTAGTCCACCGGTTCGGTTACGCCCTCCAGCGCCAGCTTCATGCAGCGCATCGCTCCTTCCCCGGAGGGTTGCACCATATCGTGACCGTCGGAAGTCGCGCCGTAGCCGATCACTTCGGCATAAATTCGCGCCCCGCGCCGTTGGGCGTGTCCCAGTTCTTCCAGCACCACGATGCCGCCGCCGCCGGAAATCACGAAGCCATCGCGGTTGGCGTCATAGGGCCGGGAGGCGGTGGTCGGCGTAGCGTTGTACTTGGTGGACAAGGCGCCCATCGCATCGAACAGGTGAGTCAGGCTCCAATGCACTTCCTCGCCGCCGCCGGCAAAGACGATGTCCTGCTTGTTCCACTGAATCAGTTCCGCGCCGTGGCCGATGCAATGGGAACTGGTGGCGCAGGCGGAACTGAGGCTGTAATTGGCGCCCTTGATTTTGAACGGGGTCGCCAGACAGGCGGTGGTGGTGCTGCTCATGGTGCGCGGCACCATGTACGGCCCGACCCGCTTCAGGCCCTTGGTGCGGAGCAGATCAGCGGCCTCGACGATGTTCTGCGGACTGCCGCCGCCGGTGCCGGTAATCAGCCCGGCGCGGGGATTGGATACCATCGCCTCCGGCAATTGCGCGTCGGCGATGGCCTCGCGCATGGCGAGGTAATTGAAGGCGGCGGCATTGCCCATAAATCGCAGCACTTTGCGGTCAATCTCCGTTGCCAGATCGACCCGTAACGGGCCGCGTACATGGGAGCGCAGCCCCATGTCTTTGTAATCTGGCGCATATTCCAAACCGCTGCGACCCTGCCGCAGCGATTTCAGCACTTCCCAGCGGTCGTTGCCGATGCTGGACACGATGCCGATCCCGGTGATCACTACTCGTCTCATGATCTTTATCCTCAAAAGCCGTCGGTCGAGGTGAACAATCCGACCCGCAGGTCTTTGCCGACGTAAATGGTTCGACCATCGACATCGACAGTGGCGTCGGCGATGCCCATCACCAGTTTACGCAGGATGACCCGCCGCATGTGAATGTGATACGTCAGTTTTTTCGCTTCGGGGCGCACCTGGCCGGTGAATTTGACTTCGCCGCAACCGAGCGCCCGCCCCCGGCCCAGCCCGCCCATCCAGCCGAGGAAGAATCCCACCAGTTGCCACATCGCATCCAGGCCCAGACAGCCGGGCATGACCGGATCGCCGATGAAATGGCAGCCGAAAAACCACAGGTCAGGATGAATATCCAGTTCCGCGACAATCTCGCCTTTGCCGTACTCGCCGCCCTCAGCGCCGATGTGGACGATGCGATCCGCCATCAGCATGTTGGGCAGCGGCAGTTGGGCGTTACCGGGGCCGAACAGTTCGCCACGGGCGCAGGCGAGCAGTTCCTCGCGGGTGTAGCTGGATTGTCTATTCACGAACGGGGACATCCTTGGGAATTAAAGGTTGAAGGTTGAAGGTTGAAGGTTAAAGCAAACGGGAGTCCGCCCCCTTGGTCTTTTTCGGTGCGGGAGCCAAGACTGGGCTGAAATCCAAATGAAAAGGCAATTATAGGGATTTTTGCGTTTTGGTGGGGAGTGGCCTTACCCGAAACTGATGTGAACCACGCCTTCAATGGCGATGCCGATGGTGCGAGTCCGGGAAGTGGATATGGCCGTGCGTCAGCGGCTCATGGCGGTGCGAGTGGCGATGGTTGCGGCCGGTCGGTGCCTGTTCATCATGCGGGTGCTGGTGATGAGTATCGTGGCTATGTTCATGCTCGTGTTCCATCGCCTCGTGCCTGTGGAGGTGACTGTGCTGTTCGGTGAGGTGCAGCCAGACGCCCAGTGCCATCAATGCGGCGGCAATCAGCAACCGGGCGCTGACCGGCTCACCCAGGAGGGGAATAGCGAGAATTGCGCCGAAGAACGGCGCTACGGTGAAAAAGGCTCCGGTTCTGGCGGTCCCGAGATGCCGCAGGCCAACCACGAAAAGGGCCAAGCTCACACCATAGGCAAGAAAGCCCACCACCATCGCCCCGGCTAGAGGGGGCAGCGATGGCCAGGTCGCACCCAGTGCAAAGGCGCCGATCAAATTGACTGAGCCAGCGACCCATCCCTTGACCGCGGCAATCCAGGTCGGATCCGCCAGCGAAATCTTGCGCGTCAGGTTGTTATCGAGTCCCCACGCGCAGCACGCGCCCAACACGGCCAGCGAAGGCCACAGTCCGGCAAAGCGGACTTCATCCGGCCAACTCAAAACCCCGGCACCGGCCACAATAGCGGCCATACCCAGCGCAATCCGCCGGTCGAAGTTTTCCTTGAACGCAAACCAGGCCAGCAGGGCGGTGAATACGCCTTCGGCGTTCAGGAGCAGCGATGCACCCGATGCGGGCATTCCGGTCAAGCCCAACATCAATAACACCGGGCCGACGATGCCGCCCGCCACGATAGCGCCCGCGAACCACGGTTGTTCGTGGCGCGGGAGTCTGACGGCAGGCGCGTTGTTCAAACGACGATACAGCGTCAGGCCGATGCCGGAACCCAGGTAGAACAGGCCCGCCAGCAACCACGGGCTGATACTATCCAAGAGCAGTTTCGCCAGCGGCGTTCCCGCGCCGAACAACAAGGCGGCTCCGAGGGTGGCCGGAACGCCCGGTTGGCGTAGCGCTGTTGTCCAATTCATAGGAGGCCATCCGGTTGATGCGATGCCGATCGGGTGCAACTTTGGTTAATGATTGTTAAGGAGGATTGCTGATGACTACACCCGATGCCCTGATTCCCAACGCTATGCGCCTGGCGGAATTTGCTCACCGCCAGATCGGCCACCGCCGTAAAGCTCCGCCCGGCGAGGATCGTCCCGCCTATTTCCTGCATTTGACCGAGGTGGCCTGGTTGCTGCTGGATAGCGGTCTCCACGATGATGAACTGATCGCCGCTGCCTTCCTGCATGACATTATCGAGGACTGTGGCTATAGCGAAGCGGCGCTGGCGGAACAGATCGGCCATCAGCGCGTGGCTGCGCTGGTGGCCGCCGTTTCGGAAACCGACAAGCAGCAGAGTTGGGAAGAACGCCAACAGCATTACCACGAGCAGTTGGCGGCACTGAATGATCCGGTCATTCTGGCGCTGTCCTGTGCTGACAAAACTTCTAACCTGACCGACATGAACCGGTTGCTGGCCAAGGGCTACTCGGTAGACCGTTTCACCAAACGCGGTTTTGCATCGCAACAGGCGAAGTTTATGGCGCTGAATGCGTTGTTTCAGGGTCGGACGCCCGCACGGTTGTACCAGCGCTTCGAGCAGGCATTACGCGAATTTCAGGAACGGGGCCAGGCGCTGTCCTAAATCACCCTTTTCTGATTATCCTTCGGGCCGGTCGGTGCCGATAGAGTCTTCGGTGCCGGCCAACAAGTGGCGGATATTGGAGCGGTGCCGCCAGATCAGCAGGATCGCCATGATCAGAATTGCGGCGCTGTAGATCAGCGGTAAGCCGAACAGCCAGGCGTACAGCGGGGCCAGCGCGGCGGCGGTCAAGGCGGACAGCGAGGAAATGCGGACGGTGAAGGCCATGATTAGCCAGGTCGCCACCACCGCCAGCGCGGTCAGCCACGACAGGCCGAGGATGACCCCAAACGCGGTCGCGACTCCTTTGCCGCCTTCAAAGCCGAAGAACACCGGGTATAAATGCCCCAGAAATGCCGCCAGCCCGGTCAGCGCCAGTCCGACATCATCAACGCCCGCCCCTCGCGCCAGCAGCACAAGTAACAAGCCCTTGAGGAAATCGCCGGCCAAGGTAATGGCAGCGGCTTTTTTGCCGCCGAAGCGCAGCACGTTGGTCGCGCCGGGGTTGCGCGATCCTTCGCTGCGTGGATCGGGTAGGCCCATGATCCGGCAAACGATGATCGCGGTAGAAATGGAGCCGGCCAGATAGCCAAGTCCAACAAACAATGTGGTCAACATGGAACGTCGCTATTGAGTGCCTTCAGCAAAGCCGGGAGTGGGCCGGCGGGAACCGGGACTGTTTTGCATTAAGATAAGCTGCCGTCTGGAGTCCCCTCATGGATCTTATCTTCATTCACGAACTGCGTGTTGAAACCACGATTGGCGTTCATCCGCATGAGCGTCAGGCTCGCCAAACCCTGATCCTTGATCTGGAGCTGGGCGCGGATCTTCGTCCGGCGGCCACCACCGACCGGCTGAATGATACCCTTGATTATCAGGCCGTGGCGCGGCGGATAGGCGAATTAGCCGGTGTCAGCGAGGTGCAGTTGGTGGAAACCCTGGCCGAGCTGATGGCTGAATTATTGTTGCGGGAGTTTGCGGTGTCCTGGTTGCGGCTGACCTTGCGTAAACCTGGCGCATTGCCCGAAGCACGCGAAGCCGGGGTTTGCATCGAACGCGGGCGGCGGGACTGAGCGCCGTGGCCCAGGTTTATGTGGGCATCGGCAGCAATATTGAACCGGACCAGCACATTCGCACCGGACTGGCGGCGCTGCGCCAGCGCTTTGGCCCGCTGATGATTTCGACGATCTATGCCAATGCGGCGGTGGGGTTTAGGGGGGCGGATTTTCTGAATCTGGTGGTGGGTTTCACCACCGGTTTGACGATTCATGCCGTCGTTGCCGGTCTGCGTGAAATTGAGGCGATCTATCCGCCGGCGGGTGGCAACGGTTTGAAATTCACCTCGCGGGCGCTGGACCTGGATTTGCTGCTTTACGACGATCTGGTATTACAGGAACAGGGTCTGCATATTCCCCGCCCGGAAATCACTCGCTATGCCTTTGTGTTGAAACCACTGGCGGAGATTGCCGGCGACCGGCGTCATCCAGTGCTGGGGCGCACCTTTGCCGAATTGTGGGCGGCCTTTAATCCAGCGCCGGACACGCTGAAGCCCCTTTCCCGCAAGCGGGCTAGGGGAGTGAACGGTTACGGGATATTCAGGCTTCCATCGCGCATTGACCGCATTATTTGAAAATGGCGGTCACGGGAAATGTCTTGTATTGATTCAAGGTCACCATACAGAAGGCCGCGCTAACCGTAGTGCAACCACGCCAGCCGACAAAGCTGGACGATCCGGGAACGGCGACAAGAATCACTTCACTGCCGTAACTGTAAGGTTCGTTGCAGTCCGATCCGCAGTCAATGCCGCACCGAATCTTTACGTCCTTGTGACTGGATTCCGGCGTCCATGCCGGAATGACGAATTTTGATTCCTATTGAGAATTGCGGGTATCCAGCCTTTTAAGCGAATGACTGGATTCCCGCTAATGCGGGAATGACGAAAGAAGCAGGTAAAGTTCAGCCACCCTCTCCCACAGGGCGAGGTAAATGAATGGTTACATCACCTCACGGGTTTTTAAAACCATCCATCTTTACCACGCAGCTAGTAGGAGTTTGGCTGAAACATTGGCCTAACTTCCAGATGACTGGTGCTTTTGCGGTCAAAGTAACAACGGTATTAAGGGTATAGAATTTTTCACAGACGCTACCACAATTGATTCCAGCCGGAACACTGGTTACGATTGCGGCTTTTGGGGTTACCTTCAATTTAGGCCGGAAAGCCGCTATGACTTTTTTAGCCGCCGTCATGCGTAATACGCAAGATGGAGTGGTAGTTATGGCGCAATTACCACCCCAGTTAGCAAATTGCCAATTCAAATCCGTAGGCACGGCAGTCAAGGTAACAAGCTGGTCAAGTTTATAGGGTCTAGTGCAAGTAGCGGGACCACCGACGCAAGCAGGATATTCAGGAAGGGTGATTTTGCCTCCCTTACCTACAGTCACAGTCAAGATCGGCTTGAAAACAGCGGTGACGGTTTTGGCCCCATTCATGGGTATTTTGCATTGATTAGGAATATTAGGCACCGGCGTACAACCGACCCAACTGCCGAATGCAAAACCAACCGATGGTGTAGCGGTGAGGATAACCTCAATGGCAGGATTCCTAAGGTCATAAAATTCAGTACAGTCAGTGCCGCAATTGATTCCAAGCGGGCTACTGATTACGGTACCACTGCCAATTTTGACGACCTTCAGCATCGGCTTGAAAATAGCGATGACTGTTTTATCAGCAGCCATCGTTACCGTGCATCCAGTCATACCAACACATGCTCCGCCCCATCCTGCAAATTGCCAGTCAGTAGCCGGAAAAACCGCAAGACTGACGATCATGCCGCTGGCAAAATTGGCGATGCAAATCGTGCCGCAATTGATTCCGCTCGGATTGCTGACAACGACTCCATTACCGGTGCGATCCAAAATCAGCTTGTAAGTCTGCTCGACAATCGGGATGGTCTGCTCAACAGAATTATTGTCGATATTGTCGTCATTGACTGCCGCTGTGACCTGAGCGCTAATCGTGATTGAGCCTAATTGGTGAGGAGTCAATTTAAAAGTGATGGTTCTATGAGCCTGCGCTGGTAAGGGGAAAGGGACAGGAGGGATGCCAGAGGCCGTATATTCCCCCCGGCAAGTCAGAATAGACATAACCCAAGGATCACACGTTATATCTTGTTCTGGAGTCACTGCGCCCGGTGTAACAGTCGCAGGTAAAATCACCATGAACGCAATATTTGGTGCTGGTAAATTATCATTGCTGTCATTGTACGCAGTCAGAGTACACGTCATCGGTAGGTCAATAATAGCCGGTGAATCGCAGATCAAATGGAGCCGCACATCTACTGGCGCGGTCCCCAGTTTGGTGACGAAAGCATCCTTGCTACTGCCGTTGATAGTGTTATCGTGGGTACCGGGTGTCACTGGAAAATCGGAAGCCGAAGTTAACCCGGTCACATAAACACCGTAGATATGATGAAGGTTGTTAAAACCATCATCGAACGTCACATACCTGCCGGGAGGATCAATAGCGATGGCAGCGCCGCTATCAATGTTATTATTACCTCCCAGATAAGTGGCATAAGCCAGTTGCGCTGAACCAATGGCGTCCATATTGATTTGTGCAACGAACGCATCCCGAGTTCCGCCCAGCGTTTTATCAAAAGCGCCAGCAGTGGCTGGAAATTTAGTGGAAGCCGTGGCTCCGGTTACATAGACATAATTTTCGCTATTCACTGAGTTATTAGCCAGAATAATCCTGGCGCCACTATCGGAATTTTCTCCACCCAAGTAAGTGGAATATTCCAGCGCACTACCAGTGGGATGAATTTTAGTGACAAAAGCATCCCCATTGCCGCCATATGCTGTACCGAAAGCCCCGGAAGTGACCGGAAAATTGGTACTAGCGGTCCCGGTTACATAAGCATAGTATGCACTGTCCACGGTAATTCCAGCGCCACTGTCGGCACCTATTCCACCTAAATAGGTGGAATAAACCAGCGATGCATTGCCACCGGCAGGGTTGAATTTAGCAACGAAAGCATCAGTACTACCACTCAGCGTTTGATAAGCAGCGCCTGACGTATTCATATTAGTTGAAGCGGTAGAGCCAGTGATATAGATATTGCCTATAGTATCCACCGCAATTCCGGCACCCTTGTCATCCTTGGTTCCTCCAAAGTAAGTCGAATACAACCGGCTCCAAGCAGCTGGTGCTGGAGGAGGAGGACTGTATTTGGTGACAAAAGCGTCAAAGCCACCGGCGAGTAACGGTTGATAGGGATTGGTCGTTGGAAAATTAGCATTTGGGTTAGTGCTAGAGTAAGTTGAATTTGTATAACCAGTTACATAAATATTTCCCGCCGCATCTACAGTAATATCAGTGCCACCTTCATCCTTGCTGCCGCCCAGAAGCGTGGTAGATAGCAGCAAACAGTCTCCTGGCTTATTCGGCTTAATCGAAACAACAAAGGCGTCAGTCGAACCATTGACTACTGCTGGTGGCCCACCCATAGGGAATGTAGTAGAAGCGGTGGTTCCAGTGATGTAAAGCGTAGTAGTTCCATAATTTAGAAAATCTAGGGTAATTGCTGATGCAATATCATCTTTATCTCCAGTACCAGATATTAAACTAGAACATTCAAGAACAAAATTTTTATTAAACCTTGAAATAAAAATATCCATTTTAGTATATGAAAGATCGCGGACACTACCAGGAAAATTGGCTGAAGCCGTTGCGCCAGTGACATAAGTAAAGCCGAGTTTATCTACAGCAATCCCGGTGGCATAATCATCGACCATGCCGCCCAAAAACGTCGAATGAGCCAGCACTGGATCAATCACCAAGGGTTGGCTGCGGTCATAAACAGCAATCGCAAAACCAATTTCGGCAATTTTATTTTCTGCCTGAATATCGCTCGCCGACTCCGGCGCAGAACGCAGCACAAATTGCCCATCCACCGGTTGACGCCGGCCCGCGATGTCCTGATAAACCACCGGCTTGTGCCAACGCAGTTCGCCAACCGCCATTTTCAACAGCAAATCGCCGTTATCGGCCAGTGTTGCCTGCACGGCTTCATTCAGTCCGGCAAACTTGACCCGGATTTGCCCCGGATCCGCGCCCGGCGCGACCACAAAGTCGTATTCCAGTTGCCGCTGATTGCCGTAATAAATCAGATCAATGCCGGGATAAACGCCCTGTAGCTGCACCTTGCCATAAGTGGCGACGCCAATTTGCCATTGCTGGGGATCTTGCCCCCGGTAGTAATTGATCCGGCTTGGCAACGGATCCAAACCGCCGATTTCCGGTTGGGGATTGGCGTCAAGCAAACTCATCCGCAGTGCCGAAAATTTGACGGCTGCCGGATCCGATTCTGTAGGCGAAGATGCGCGGAGGTTGAACACCGCCTCATTAGGGGTAAGAAACAGCGTATAGCCCGGCCCACGCGAGAGAAACCGCACCTGCGCATCGGTCTGGCCCCGATTGGCTTCGAAGATCAGCGGCAGCTTGCCGTAAATGGTATTGGTGAGCGCCTTTGGGTCGTCAGCGGGTGCGGTAGCCGGGAGCGTCAAGGAAACGACGGCTGACGGTTGCGGAACCACCGCCTTCTCCGCCGCCAATATTCCTATCGCTAATGCCACCACGGCTAACAGACTGATCCATAACGCCGTCCGGTTCCGCCCTTGATGTTCTGTGTGCGGGCTTTTCATGGTTTTTCTCCGTTAGTCTGAATTTCAAAGGGCCGTTGCACATAAAGTGCCACACCTGGATTAGGACACAAATAATCACAGCCCAACGATGGGCAATCGCGGACGTATGGGTATTGTTTGATGCGGGAGGGAGCGATACGCCCTCCCTTAGATGGAGAGGGCTGGAGGTCACTGCTACTCAATTAAGGGAGCGATGCTTGATCCATAACGCCCAAGCTTTGTTTTCCGTCATTCCCGCATCCGTGGGAATGACGGAAAAAGTGGACAACCCAACGTCCTGAATCCTTAACTTAATGGCAGTCGGGCTGGAGATGCAAACGATGACTAAGCCGCAACCACCGGAATTTTGCCGATCTTGATTTGCCACTCGCGCGGTCCAGTCTTGTGGACGCTGGAACCCTTGGAATCGACTGCCACCGTCACCGGCATATCCTTGACGTCAAATTCATAAATCGCTTCCATGCCCAAATCCTCGAACGCCAGCACCCGCGCCGCCTTAATCGCCTTCGACACCAGATAAGCGGCACCGCCCACCGCCATTAAATACACCGCCCGGTTATCCTTAATGGCGTCAATGGCGACATCGCCGCGCTCAGACTTGCCGATCATGCCCAGCAGGCCGGTTTGTTCCAGCATTTGCCGAGTGAATTTGTCCATCCGGGTCGCGGTCGTCGGACCGGCGGGGCCGACCACCTCATCGCGCACCGGATCGACCGGCCCAACGTAATAGATAAAACGTCCGGTGAAATCCACCGGCAGTTTCTGCCCAGCAGTCAGCATATCGGTCATCCGCTTATGCGCGGCGTCGCGCCCAGTCAGCATCTTGCCATTGAGCAGCAGCACTTCGCCCGGCTTCCAGTTCGCCACGTCGGCGCGGGTCACAGTGGCCAAATCGACCCGGCGGGCATTGGTCGGGGCGTAGGTTAGCTTCGGCCAGTCGTCCAGATTCGGCGGTTCGAGTTTAGCTGGCCCGGTCCCGTCAAGATGGAAATGGACATGGCGGGTCGCGGCGCAGTTCGGCACCAGTGCAATCGGCAGATTGGCGGCGTGGGTCGGGTAATCCAGCACCTTCACATCCAGCACCGTGGTCAGCCCGCCCAACCCTTGAGCGCCAATCCCCAGCGCGTTGACCTTCTCGTAAAGTTCGATCCGCAATTCTTCAGCGCGATTGTTGGGGCCACGGGCGATCAGGTCCTGAATATCCACCGGAGCCATCAACGATTCCTTGGCCAGCAACAAGGCCTTTTCTGGAGTGCCGCCAATGCCGATCCCAAGAATGCCCGGCGGACACCAGCCTGCGCCCATGGTCGGCACGGTCTTTAACACCCATTCAACCAGATTGTCGGACGGGTTCAGCATGGCGAATTTAGACTTGGCTTCGGACCCGCCGCCTTTGGCCGCGCAAATCACTTCGAGATGGTGACCGGGGACGATTTCGTAATGCACCACCGCCGGAGTGTTGTCCTTGCTGTTCTGGCGCTTGCCCGCCGGATCAAGCAGCACCGAGGCCCGCAGCTTGTTGTCAGGATTGAGATAGGCGCGGCGCACCCCCTCGTTGACCATTTCCTGCACACTCAAGGTCGTGTTCCAATGCACCTCCATGCCGACTTTCAGGAACACCAGTGCGATGCCGGTATCCTGGCAAATCGGCCGGTGGCCTTCGGCGCACATCCGCGAGTTGATCAGGATTTGGGCGATGGCGTCTTTAGCCGCCGGCGACTGTTCGCGCTCATAAGCCGCCGCCAATGCCTTGATATAGTCAACCGGGTGGTAATAACTGATGTACTGGAAGGCATCGGCGATGCTCTGAATAAAGTCTTCCTGGCGAATGGTGGTCATTTTGCACTCCGATAGGTGGGAAAGTTAAAGGAGAAAGGAGAAAGGAGAAAGGCTAAAGAAGCAGAACTTTCGCGTTCCGTCATACTCGCGAAAGCGGGTATCCAGCCTCTCAGCGAATGACTGGATTCCCGGTTACGCGGG
Organism: uncultured Candidatus Competibacteraceae bacterium; assembly: GCA_903879705.1. Taxonomy (GTDB): domain Bacteria; phylum Pseudomonadota; class Gammaproteobacteria; order Competibacterales; family Competibacteraceae; genus RXIV01. The sequence goes on from CAIRMO010000135.1 coordinate 38,828, forward strand.
AATGACGAATTAAGGGCTGCCGCTAGTCGTGGCCGTAGTGGGCAATGGGCTGGTCGGTAAACAGATAATTTCGCAACTCGTTATCAAAAGCCGGATCTTGTCGGCGAATCCACTCCAGCACCATTGCTGCATGTTCTTTTTCCTCGTCCCGGTTGTGGGCGAGAATGGCTTTCAACTCCTGGCTTTTGCAAGCGTTTACCCGCTGGTTATACCCGTCCACCGCTTCCAGTTCTTCCATCAGGGAAATGATCGCCCGGTGCATGTCGCGGGTTTGATCGGACAGTTCATTGATCGGCTCGTGATAGCCTTCATGCGCCATTTGCGGTTCTCCTCGGTTGGGTTGCTGATTGAGAATCTGGAAAAAACGAATGCGTCAAAGCTCCGGGTTTAACACGCCATCGGCCAGTCGCCAGACCGCTTCCATCCGCGCCGCCAACGCGGAATCGTGGGTGACCACCACAAAACTGGTGCCCAGCGCACGGTTCAGCTCCAGCATCTGTTCAAAAACCTGTTCAGCGCTGTAGCGGTCAAGATTGCCGGTCGGTTCGTCGGCGAGTACGCACGCCGGTTCCGTAATCAGCGCCCGCGCCACTGCCGCCCGTTGCCGTTCGCCGCCCGACAATTCGCCCGGCTTGTGGGTTAGCCGCTGTTTCAGACCGACCCGATCCAGCAGTTCCGCTGCCCGCATCGCCGCCTGCGCCGGAGCTTCGCCGCGAATCAGCAACGGCATCGCCACATTTTCCAGCGCGGTAAATTCCGGCAGCAGATGATGAAACTGGTAAATAAATCCCAACTTGCGGTTGCGCAATCGGCCCCGGCCAGTATCGCTCATCCGGCTCAGTTCCTGCCCGGCCACCCACACCGAACCAGCGCTCGGCGTATCCAGCCCACCCAGCAGGTGCAGCAGGGTACTTTTGCCCGATCCGGAACTGCCGATGATCGCCAGCCGTTGGCCGCGCTGCACCTGAAAATTCACTTCCCGCAATACCTCCAGCCGTTCGCTGCCTTCGCGGAACGATTTGGCCAGTCCCCGGCATTCCAGCACGGTTTCGGCAGTGGCTACTTCGGCCTCGCTATTCATAACGGAGCGCCTCCGCGGGCTGGGTTCGGGCCGCCCGCCAAGCCGGATAGAGGGTCGCCAGCGTCGCCAGCCCGAACGCCACCAAGCCGATGGTCGAGACATCGCCCCATTGCACCTGCGCCGGCAAGTCGCTGATCAAATACACATCCGGGGCCAGAAATTTGATACCAAACGTCCGTTCGATGAACGGCACCACCACGTCCACATGCGTGGCCAGCGACACCCCGCCGATCAGGCCCAGCAGCGTTCCCACCAAACCGATAGTGATGCCCTGGACGATGAAGATGCCCATGATGCTGAGCGGCGTTGCGCCCAAGGTGCGCAGGATGGCGATGTCGGCCTGCTTGTCGGTGACCACCATGACCAGCGCCGAGACGATATTGAATGCCGCCACCGCCACGATCAGGGTCAGGATCACGAACATCGCGGTCTTTTCGATCTGCACTGCCCGGAAAAAGCTGGCGTGATCCTGGGTCCAGTCACGGGCGGAGTAGCCCTCTGGCAACTGGTTGGCGAGGTCGCGGGCCAGGCGCGGAGCCTGAAACAGATCGCGCATTTTCAGCCGCACCCCGCTGACCACGCCTTCGGGAAGCTGGAACAGTTTGCCAGCGTCGGCGACATGAACCAAAGCCAACCCCCGGTCGTATTCGTACATCCCGGCCTCGAAAATGCCCACCACATCGAACCGCTTGAGCCTGGGCAACACCCCCGCCGGCGTCACGGTGGTCTGCGGGGTGATGACGGTCAGCTTGTCGCCCACCCGCACCGCCAGCGCATTGGCCAGGGCCTTGCCGAGGATGACGCTAAATCCGCCAGGCCGCAGATCTGTCAGTGACCCTTGAATCATCTTGCCGCCGATGTCGGAAACCTGCTGCTCCTCCTGCGGCAGGATGCCTTGCACCAGCGCGCCGCTGACCAGTGAAGCATGGTTGAGCATGGCTTCGCCGCGAATAAAGGGCGCGCCGCCTTGGACGTCGGGATGGCGCATGGCCTGGTCGCGCACCGCCTGCCAATCCTCCACCAGCCCGTTCCAGTGATTGATAGTGGCGTGAGCGGTCATGGACAGGATCCGCCCGCGCAGTTCCTGCTGAAAGCCGTTCATCACCGACAGCACCGTGATCAACGCGGTGATGCCGAGCGCAATGCCCAGCATTGAGGTCAGGGAAATGAAGGAAATGAAATGGTTGCGGCGTTTAGCGCGGGTGTAGCGCAGGCCGATGAACAGTTCCAGAGGACGAAACATGACGGGATTCCGGGAAGAAACAACGGCGGTTGCCGGGCGGGCATTATAAACAATGACCGCCCGACAAAGCGGGCGGTCACCGGGCCATTCATCGCCCAGTCAACTCGGTGCCGGACTATGCGGTCACTTGGCTGGAGCGGCTGGAACGGCGGGTATGATCGGAGCAGCGGGAACGACCGGAGCAGCGGGCATGACCGGAGTGGCGGGCATGACCGAAGCCTTTGGTGCGGCATGGACAACAGGAACAACAGGCGCGGCAGGGACAGTAGCAGCACCGCCCACCGTGAGCATATCCTTGTTATCCATCAATATTTTGTTAAGAGATTTGTCCTTGATCCACCGCACCTTGAGCAGAGCATCGACCGATTTGAAAGGACCGTTGGCCTCGCGGTATTTGACAATCTCAGCCGCCCTGGCCGGGCCGATCCCCTTGATCCCCTTATCCAGTTGTTCCACGCTCGCGGTGTTGATGTCAATGGCCTGCGCGAACGCGAAGGTTGAACAGAACGCCAGGATCAGGCCAAAAAACAGTTGAAACAGCTTCATGAAGCACTCCTTGGAAATGCAGTTGGAAAGTTCTACCGGTGTCTGCCTCGTATCCAGCAGAGGCATTAACTGAAAATAGCGCAAGAACATATAAACGCAACCCGGAAATTTAATTTGACCTGAATCGAACAGGCGGAGTGAGGCATGGCGTCCATTCAGGCGCTGGTTTTGATCGTCAGATCCGGCAACGGCTTGATCGTGGTCCACTGTTGGCACCCGGGACAGCACCAATGCAGAGATTTGACGATGAGACCACAGTGGTCACAACGATAACGGGCGGTGTTGTTGATCATCTGGGTGCTGATGCAGTGCAGGGCGCGCAGATCGGCATATTCCACCCCTTCGCCCCGTTCCAGCTTGATCTCGACCAGCCGGCGGAGTCCCAACAGGGTCGGATATTCCCGCAGCTCGTCTTCGAGAAACTGGAGCGCCGCTTCCTGGCCTTCGTGGCGCTGTAGCCAGTCGGCCAAGGCATCAGTCACCCGCCCGCCGTGCTGCTGCCGCTGGAGTTGCCGCAGATGAACGATCCACTCGTCAAGCCGCCCCAAGGCGCTGTAGCACGCGCTGAGCGGCGCGATCACCTCCGGGAAATAACCCGGATCCTGCCGCTCAACCGCCTGGAAGGCCACGATGGCTTGCGAATAGTCTCCCGCCTGCATGGCCAGTTGTCCTAACAGCAGATTGGCGCGGGTACAACCGGGATCCCGCACCAGCGCGTCGCTCAGCCAGGATTTGGCATCGGCGTCTTCGCCTCGCCCCCGCGCCTCTTCAGCCAGCTCGCAACAAAAATGGGCGATTTGCCGTCCGTGATATTCACCGCTAATCCGCTCCAGCCGGTCGCTGTAGGCGATCGCCTGTCGCCACTCTTTTTCCTGCTGGAAAATATGGATCAGCCGGGCTAAAGCGGTCCGGGTATGCGCAGGTTGATCCAGCAGTTCCCGGAACAGCGCCTCAGCCCGATCGAACAGCCCGGCGCGCAGGTAATCCTCGCCCAACTCCAGCATGGCGCGGCGACGCTGACTGGAAGCCAGCCTGGGACGAGCGATCAGGCTGCTGTGAAGATGAATCGCCCGATCCATTTCACCGCGCCGCCGGAACAGATTGCCGAGCGCCAGGTGAATCTCGGCGGTATCCTGATCGACGTCGGCCAGGCGGGTAAAAACTTCGATAGCCAGATCCGGCTGGTCATCGATCAACAGATTCAGCCCCTTGAAGTAGTCGGTGCTACGGTCCGTCTCTCCACCACGATTCGCGCTCTCGCGGCGGGCGACCCACCAGCCGGAGGCGGCAGCAACCGGCAGCAGCAGCCACAGGAGTTCCATCATGGCCGGATTGCGGGTTCCCAGCGGATCAATGCGCCTCCCGCCCGACTTTCCGCGTCAGCAGGCTGATTTCCTGATCCTTGCTGACGATCGCTTGCCGCAACCGGGCTACCTGCCAGCGCAGTGGCAACACCACAAACATCCCGACCAGCGCGGTGATCATTACCCCGGCGGCGAACGCGCCGACAATAACCCAGGCCAGTTCCAAGGTCGTCGTACCCATGAGGTAATTGACCTTCACCGGGTCGGTATGCAACGTGGAAAACTCCACGCCCAACACCAGCACAACCAGCAGAATTGCAGCGATCAGAATAAATTTAACCCAGAACATTTGGTTTCCCCTGTGGCGATGATGATCAGCCGATTTTGGGCTATCCCTGCCGACCCTACAACAAAAAACCCACTGTAATGCCGTGGGTTTTTGCACAGCAGCCGCCAATCGGCGGTCTGTTGAGTGCGTCAATCGGTTGGCCTGTTACAAAAATCGGTGACCGCCCAAGCGCTCATTGACCCGCTCACGCAGTTCTTTGCCCGGCTTGAAGTGCGGAACGTACTTGCTATCCAGCGTTACGGCCTCACCCGTCTTGGGATTGCGGCCCACCCGGGGGGAGCGAAAATGCAGCGAAAAGCTGCCAAACCCCCGAATTTCAATCCGCTCACCACGGGCTAGCGATTCGCTCATTTGTTCCAGCAGAGTTTTAACCGTCTGCTCCACATCGTTATAAGGAATGTTGCTGCGCTTGCGCGCGAGAACTTCGATTAATTCTGCTCTCGTCATGAAATTTCTCCCACAAGCCATACTGCCAACAGCGCCTATTGCACCGCTATCTGCTGAAACCGGCCAGGAACTGGCGGCAACCGGTTTCATGAATTGCCACCGCGCCCGGTTCTAGTCCTCGTCGGGCGCGCTCATCTGCTCCTTGAAAATGTCGCCCAATGTCGCGCCGGTGCTGGACTTGCGGCTGTAGTCCTGCATCACCTCAGCTTCATCCGCCATGTCCTTGGCCTTGATGGACAGGGTGATGGTGCGGTTCTTGCGATCGACGCCGATAAATTTGGCCTCGATCTCCTCGCCTTCCTTGAGTGCCAGGCGGGCGTCTTCGATCCGCTCCCGCGTCAGTTCCGAGGTGCGCAAGGTGCCTTCGACGCCATTCCCCAGGTCGATCATCGCGCCCTTGGCGTCTACCGTCACGATCCGGCCCTTGACGATGGTGCCCTTGGGATGGTCGGCAACAAAGTTGGAGAACGGGTCCTTGTCCATTTGCTTGATGCCCAGCGAGATCCGTTCGCGCTCCGGATCGACCGCCAGTACCACCGCATCGACATCCTGGCCTTTTTTGTATTGACGCACCGCCTCTTCGCCGGGAGCGTTCCAGGAAATGTCGGACAGGTGAACCAGCCCGTCGATGCCGCCATCCAGGCCAATGAAGATCCCAAAATCAGTGATTGACTTGATCTTGCCGGATACCCGGTCGCCCTTGGCGTGGGTCTGATCGAACTCATCCCAAGGGTTCTGCTGGCATTGCTTCATGCCTAGCGAAATGCGGCGGCGTTCCTCGTCGATGTCCAGCACCATGACTTCGGTGTCGTCACCCAGCGCGACCACCTTGTTGGGATTGACGTTCTTGTTGGTCCAATCCATTTCGGAGACGTGAACCAGGCCCTCAACGCCTTCTTCGATTTCGACGAAACAGCCATATTCCGCGATGTTAGTGACCTTGCCGAATACCCGGGTGCCGACCGGATAACGGCGAGCCAGCGCGATCCAGGGATCATCGCCCAACTGTTTCAAACCCAGCGAAACCCGATTGCGATCACGGTCGAACTTGAGGACCTTGATCCGGATGTTGTCGCCGACCGCGACCACTTCGGAGGGATGCTTGACCCGTCGCCAGGCCATGTCAGTAATGTGCAGCAGACCGTCAATCCCGCCCAAATCGAGGAACGCGCCGTAGTCGGTGAGGTTCTTGACCACGCCATCGACGATCTGGCCTTCCTGGAGATTCTGCAACAGCGCCTCGCGTTCGGCGCTGTATTCCTGTTCCACCACCGCCCGGCGCGATACCACGACGTTGTTGCGGCGGCGGTCGAGCTTGATGACCTTGAATTCCTGCTCCTTGCCTTCGAGATAGGCGGCGTCCCGCACCGGGCGCACGTCAACCAGTGAACCGGGCAGGAAGGCGCGAATTTCGCCGATGTCGACGGTGAAGCCGCCCTTGACCTTGCCGCTGATCAGGCCCTTGATGATTTCCTCGCCTTCGAACGCTTTTTCCAGGGCAGTCCAGACCCGGGCGCGTTTGGCCTTGTCGCGGGATAGTCGGGTTTCGCCGAAACCGTCTTCCAGCGCATCGAGAGCGACCTCGACCATATCGCCGACCTTGATTTCGAGGACGCCTTCCTCGTTGTAAAACTGTTCAATCGGAATCAGTCCTTCCGATTTCAGACCAGCGTTGACGACTACGGCGTCCGCCCGGATTTCCACCACCAGTCCCTGGACAATGGAGCCAGGCTGCATCTGCTTATTGGCCAGGCTCTGTTCAAACAGTTCGGCAAAACTTTCAGTCATGGGTTGTAGGCTCAAAAAACCGGCGGACGAGCCGCCACGGGTGAGTTGAAACGGGGGGTTCGGTAACGCCGAACCGGTTAGGAGGACTGCGCTCCCGCGTAAACGACAGCTTTCGGGCTTGCGCCCGGAGCGCCCAGTCCGGCGCTCGATGGATCCGGTAAAGCGTAGTCAAGTCCATCGCCGGCGTAAAGATTCAATCCTGCTGATGAGTGGGGATTGGCCACTGTAGTCTGGCGTGTTGCGCTGCCCATTCGCAGACCTGGGCAATGCTCAGGTGCGTAGTATCCAGAATCTTTGCATCGGCGGCGGGCGTGAGTGGGGCGGCGGTGCGGTGGATATCACGGGCGTCGCGCACGGCGATCTCACGTTCAAGGGCGGCAAGGCTAACATTCATCTTGTTTTCACTCAAATTTTTTTCACTCAACTGGTTATGGCGGCGCCGGGCGCGTTCTCCAGGGTCAGCGGTCAAAAACAGTTTGAGTTCGGCATCCGGAAACACCACGGTTCCCATGTCCCGCCCATCGGCAATCAGGCCGGGAAACTGGCGAAAATCCCGTTGCCGTTGCAGCAGCGCGGCGCGAACCTGCGGCAACGCAGCGACCTGAGAGGCGGCATTGCCGGCGGTTTCGCGGCGAATGGCCGTGCTGACTTCTTCGCCGTCCAGAATGATGTGCAGAATGCCACTCTCGCCCGCCGTGAACTCCACATCCAGCCCGGCGGCGATTGTTGCAACCTGTGGTTCATCATCCAGCGGCAGGTTGCGCCGCTGCGCCGCCAGCGCGGTCAACCGGTACAGCGCACCGCTGTCCAGCAACCGCCAGCCAAGTTGAGTCGCTAACCATTGGCAGAGCGTACCTTTGCCGACCCCGCCAGGGCCGTCCACGGTAATGACCGGAGCCATGCCGTTCATGCCTGCTCCTGGAGTTTCAGGCCGGCGTCACGGGCGAGATCGGCAAATCCCGGAAACGAGGTGTTGACGTTGGCGCAGTCGAGAATCCGGATCGGCCCGCTCGCCCGCAACCCGGCCATCGCGAAACTCATGGCGATGCGGTGGTCGCCGTGGCTGTTCACCGTGCCGCCAGCCAAGGTTCCGCCCTGAATCACGATGCCATCAGCGGTCGCCCCGGCGGCGATCTGCAAGGCATTCAGCCCCTCGGCCATGACCTGAATCCGGTCGCTCTCCTTGACCCGCAATTCCGCCGCTCCGGTCAGCACCGTGACGCCCTCGGCGCAGGCGGCGGCAATAAACAGCGCCGGAAATTCGTCAATCGCCAGCGGCACCAGGGCCTCGGGAATGCGGATACCGTGCAGCGGGGCATGGCGCACCCGCAAATCGGCGACCGGTTCACCGCCGGCCAGCCGGGGATTGAGGATTTCGATATCAGCGCCCATCAGCCGCAGAATATCGATCACGCCAGTACGGGTAGGATTAATGCCAACGTGTTCCAGCACCAGATCGGAACCGGGCGCAATGCTGGCCCCGACCAGGAAAAAAGCGGCGGAGGAAATGTCAGCCGGGACATCAAGGGGGGTTGCAGTCAAGTGCCCGCCGCCGCTGATCGCAACGGTCCGCTCACTGTCCCGGCGCAGCAGATAGCCAAAGCCGGCCAGCAGCCGTTCGGTATGATCGCGGGTCGGGGCCGGTTCAGTAATGCGGGTCATGCCTTCGGCGTAGAGGCCGGCCAGCAGCAGACCGGATTTGATCTGAGCGCTGGCCACCGGCAACGGATAATCAATGCCGATCAGGCGTTGCCCACCATGAATCTGCAAGGGCGCAGTTCCCTGCTCGCCGGTAGCAATCTGCGCCCTCATCAGCGTTAGCGGCTCAGTGATCCGTCGCATGGGCCGACGGGTCAGTGAAGCGTCGCCGGTCAGCACGCTGTCGAACGCCTGCCCGGCCAGAATCCCGCTCATCAACCGCATGGACGTACCGGAATTGCCCAGGTCCAGCGGTCCGGCGGGCGCTTGCAGCCCATGCAGGCCGACCCCGTGAATCGTGACTCGACCTTGATCGGGGCCGGCAATGACCACGCCCATCGCCCGGAAAGCGTTAAGCGTCGCCAGGCAATCCTCGCCGTCGAGAAAACCGGTGATGGTCGTGATTCCATCGGCCAATGCGCCGAACATGATGGCGCGGTGGGAAATGGATTTGTCGCCGGGTACCCGCGATTGCCCGCATAGCGCGCCGCTGGGTTCGATGAAAAAGGTCAAAATAGTCATGGGTTCGGAGTGTTGGATTTTAGGGCTTGGAACATCAGAATATAGCGGTTTGAATGATGGAGCTTGCTGCCATGTGGCGCAATTTCCAAGCCATTTCACTTGAAAGGGGTGGCCATGTTAGTTACGGCATTTAAAAAATTCATCAATTCAAAAGGTTAATCTTTGCTATGTTACTCATGATCGACAACTACGACTCCTTTACCTATAACCTGGCGCAGTATCTTGGCGAGTTGGGTGAGGAGGTGCAGGTCTACCGCAATGACCAGATCACGCCGGACGGTATCGCCAAACTCGGTCCGGAACGGATCGTGCTGTCGCCTGGCCCAGGCACACCTATCAGGGCGGGAGTGTCACTGGCGACCATTGCCGCTTTCGCCGGCCAGATTCCGATCTTCGGGGTCTGCCTCGGCCACCAGAGTATTGGTCAGGCGTTCGGTGGCCACATTGTCCGTGCGGGTCAGGTCATGCACGGCAAAACCTCCGAGGTTTACCACCACGGCCAAGGCGTCTTCGCCGACCTGCCCAACCCGTTTACCGTAGTCCGCTATCATTCGCTGGTCATCGAAAAAGCCACCCTCCCGGACCGCCTGGACGTGACCGCCTGGACCCAGACCCCGGACGGCGGGATCGATGAGATCATGGGAGTGCGGCACAAAAACCTGCCGGTTGAGGGAGTGCAGTTCCACCCGGAATCGATCCTGACGGAACACGGCCATGCCCTGCTCCGCAATTTCCTGACCCGACTTTGAAGACACCGCCCCGGAGAATCAGCTTCATGGCCATGACCCCACAGGAAGCGCTGCAACGCGCCATCGAACACCGCGAGATTTTCTATGACGAGATGCTGTCCTTGATGCAGCAGATCATGGCGGGTGAGATTTCCCCGGTGATGACCGCCGCCATTCTCACCGGCCTGCGGGTCAAGAAGGAAACCATTGGCGAAATCGCCGCCGCCGCGACCGTGATGCGCGAATTGTCCACCAAAGTCCACGTTCCGCCGCCCCATGATCATTTTGTCGATATCGTCGGCACCGGCGGCGATGGGGCGCACACCTTCAATATCTCGACTGCCGCAATGTTTGTGACCGCCGCCGCCGGGGCGCGGGTCGCCAAACACGGCAATCGCAGCGTGTCGTCCAAGTCCGGCAGTGCCGATGTACTGGAGGCGCTCGGCGTCCGCATTGATCTGAATGCCGAACAGGTCGCCGCGTGCATCGCCGCCATCGACATCGGTTTCATGTTTGCCCCCAACCATCATTCCGCGATGAAAAATGTTGCGCCGGTGCGTCGGGAAATGGGGGTGCGGACTATTTTCAACATCCTCGGCCCGCTGACCAATCCCGCTAACGCGCCCAATCAACTGATGGGTGTGTTTCATCCGGATCTGGTCGGCATTCAGGTGCGGGTGATGCAGCGGCTAGGCGCACAGCATGTGCTGGTGGTGTGGGGCAAGGACGGCATGGATGAAATCTCGCTGGGCGCAGCGACCCTGGTGGGCGAACTGCAAGACGACCAGATTGTGGAATACGAGATTCACCCGGAAGATTTCGGTTTGGCGATGATATCCAATCGCAGCCTCAAGGTTGAAACTCCCGACCAGTCCCGGGAAATGCTGTTGGGCGCGTTAAATAATGAGCCGGGCGCTCCCCGCGACATCGTGGCACTGAATGCCGGCGCGGCGCTGTATGCCGCCAATGTGGCCAGCTCTATCGCTGACGGCATCCGGCGGGCTCAGGATGTTTTAGCCAGCGGTGCGGCGCGAGCCAAGCTGGATGAATTTGTTCGCTGTACGCAAAAGCTGGCGACATGAGCAACCCGCCGGACATTCTGCAAAAAATCCTCGCCCGCAAAGGTGAAGAAGTCGCCGAGCGCAGTAAACGGCTGAGTCTGGATGAATTAGCCCGGCAGGTGGAGAACGTGCCGTCGCCCCGGCCATTCCGGGCGCGACTGGAACAGACCATCGCTCAAGGTCGAGCGGCGGTAATCGCCGAAATCAAGCGCGCCTCGCCGAGCAAGGGTTTGTTGCGCGATCCGTTTTTGCCCGCCGAAATTGCCCGCAGTTACGCCGCCGCCGGTGCGTGTGGGCTGTCGGTGCTGACGGATCGCGATTTCTTCCAAGGCCATGAAGATTATTTGCGGGAAGCGCGGGCGGCGTGCGAGCTGCCGGCGTTACGCAAGGACTTCATCATCGATCCTTATCAGGTTTATGAAGCCCGGCTGATCGGCGCAGATTGCATTCTGCTGATCGTCGCCGCGCTGGACGATGCGCCCTTGCGGGAACTGGCGTGGCTGGCGGCGCAGTTGCAGATGGATGTGCTGGTCGAAGTTCATGATGCTGAAGAACTGGCGCGGGCGCTGGCACTGGACCTCCCGCTGATCGGCATTAACAATCGTAATTTGCGCACCTTTGAAACTCGGCTGGACACAACGCTGGAGCTGCTGGCCCGGATTCCCGCCAGTCGCACCGTGGTCACTGAAAGCGGGATTCACACCCCGGACGATGTGGCGTTGATGCGTGAGCATGGCGTCCACGCCTTCCTGGTCGGCGAGGCGTTCATGCGGGCGGCGGATCCCGGCGCAAAGCTGGCGGAACTGTTTGGAACAGGAGAATCTGAGCGCCAAACACGTTGAACGGGCCATTCATCTGTCGGCTGAGAAGTACTGCTCAGCTTCGATTATGCTGGGCAAGACCGCCCAAATTACCCATACCTTTGAACTCCGGGAAGGCTAATCTCGGACACCTGGTTCGAAGCCGCTGCTCTCGCAGTATTCAAACCCTTGGCCGGTCAGGGGCGAGCGCAGCAGAAAGGTCTGCTCACCCACAGGCTGACACGCTGGTGGCTCCAGGACAATCTTGCCGGAGCCGTCGGGGATTTCGAGCATCAGCCGGGGCAGCAGATAGCCTGGCAACCGGCCCCGCAACGCCCCGATCAGCGTCATGGCCTGTGCCAGCGGCAACCGAAAATGGGCCGTGCCCGGAACCTGATCTGGGTAATGCAGGTAGTACGGGGTCACGCCGGCCCGCGCCAATGCCCAGGACAGCTCGCTTAACGCCTCCGTGCTGTCATTGACCCCGCGCAGCAACACGCTCTGGTTGTACAACAGCGCGTGTGGGCGCAACCGGGCCATCGCCTGAACAAACCGCGCCGTAACCTCGCGGGCGTGGTTGACCTGCACCACGAATACATCAACCTGCTTAGCGACTTCCTCCAGCGTATCGCACCGGGCCGGCTGATAGACCGGGAACCGGGTATGGACCCGTACGCTGCCCAAATGGGGGATGCGCCGGAACGCGCTGATGATCTCCAGCAGGCGGGCATTCGGCAGAGCCAGCGGGTCGCCGCCGGACAAGATGATTTCGCGAATGGACGAATGTGCAGCGACATACGCGACCGCTTCCGCCAGTTCCGCATCATCCAGATCGGCTTCATGGCGTTCGATCCGATCCTTGCGGAAGCAATAGCGGCAATGAGCGGCGCAGCGGCTGGTGACCAACAGCAGCGCCCGATCCGGGTAGCGGTGAACCAGCACCCGGCTGATGCCATTACCCTGCGGCGGATCGATCGGATCGGGGCGTTCTGGCAGCATTAGCCGGCTTTCCTCCTCGGCAAATAGGGTCATCCGCGCCAGCGGATCCTGGGGATCGTTCCAGTCAATCAGCGCCCGGTAGTACTCAGTTAATTTAACGGTCAGCATCGACAAAGCACCCCTAAAAATCACTAAAATTCTACGGTGGGAACTAACTTATGGCCTATTATCGCTATCATGTTTTCTTTTGCACCAACCTGCGGGCCGATGGATCGCAGTGTTGCCAGCCATGCGGCGCACAGGAAGCCCGCGATTATGTGAAGCAGCGCGTCAAGGCGCTGGGGCCGGCCATTCCCGACAAAGTGCGGATCAACACCGCCGGTTGTCTGGATCGCTGCGCCGAAGGACCGGTCATGGTGATTTACCCGGAAGCGATCTGGTATACCTATATTGACCGGGTCGATCTGGATGAGATCATCGAGGAGCATCTGGTCAACGGGCGCATGGTGGAACGGCTGCAAATTTGAACCCTTGTAAAACCAGCCTTGCTTAAGTAGGATACCCGCCTTCCAAGTGGACGCGGATTTTTCGGAGTCGTTATTCTAATGAAAACTTTCAGCGCCAAGCCGGCCGATGTCAAGCACGACTGGTATGTGATCGACGCCACGGACAAGGTTCTGGGCCGGCTGTCGTCGGAAATCGCCCGTCGCCTGCGGGGTAAGCACAAACCCGAATACACGCCCCATGTCGATACCGGTGACTATATTGTTGTGGTCAACGCCGAAAAAGTGCGAACCACCGGGCGCAAGACCACCGACAAGATTTACTACCGGACCACCGGCTATATCGGCAATCTCAAGTCGATTTCACTGGACAAGATGTTGCAGCAACACCCGGAGCGGGTCATTCAGATTGCGGTGAAGGGGATGTTGCCCAAAAATCCGCTAGGTCGGGCGATGTTCCGCAAGCTCAAGGTCTATGCCGGCCCCGAACACCAGCATGCCGCCCAGCAACCGCTGCCGCTGGCTCTCTAACTCTCTGGCGCATCTCAGGAATAGAACAGGCATGGCTCAAACTCAGCATTACGGCACTGGCCGGCGCAAGACCGCGACTGCCCGGGTTTTTCTGCGTCCGGGTACCGGCAATATCCTCGTCAACCAGCGGCCCCTGGATGAGTACTTTGGGCGCGAAACTTCCCGGATGGTGGTGCATCAGGCCTTGGAACTGGTCAACTTTAAAGAGAAGTTCGATATTTACGCCACGGTCAAGGGCGGCGGCATTACCGGTCAGGCTGGTGCGATCCGCCACGGCATTACCCGCGCCCTGCTCGAATACGATGAAAGCCTGCGTCCGGCCCTGCGCAAGGCTGGTTTTGTGACCCGCGATGCCCGCGAGGTCGAGCGCAAGAAGGTCGGCCTGCGCAAGGCCCGCCGTGCCACCCAGTACTCCAAGCGTTAACCGGTTCGTTTGGGGGATCGTCTAGCGGCAGGACTGTAGACTCTGACTCTACCAACCTAGGTTCGAATCCTAGTCCCCCAACCAAATTGACCCGCTTTGAATTCAAAGCGGGTTTTTTGTTGCAGGAATACGATGCTGTTGTTTTTTTGCCCACAATCCCAAAATTTTGTGTTTTTTTTGAAAATCAGTTGCATTTCCGCCTTAGAGTGCGTATAAATCTCATCAATGAATTGTGAACACCCTTTTGTTGTTTGTATACAACGCAAACCTAGGAGTTAATCATGAAAAAGTCTACTCTCGCGCTGGCCGTAGCTGCGGCGCTGACCGGTTTTGGTTCGTTGGCCCATGCGGATACCACCCTGTATGGTTCTGCCCGGGTATCCGTCGACTATAACGATCCGAATAGTAACAATGTTACCAAGAATAACCCCGAAGCCAACTGGGACGTGTACAACAACACTTCCCGACTGGGAGTACGCGGCGAGGAAGATCTGGGCGGCGGCTTGGCGGCCATCTACCAGTATGAGTTCGGTGTTGATGTCACCGAGGGTGGCAACTTCACCAGCAACCGGCCCAAGTGGGTCGGGCTAAAGGGAGCGAGCTGGGGTTCGGTGACGTTGGGCACCCAATGGACGCCCTACTACAACGTCATCGGCGTTGGTGATATTTTCAACAGCAGCAAGGTGTTCAATTCTACTAGTTCCTTCGCTGCGGCAACCACAACCTCTCCGGTTCTGAACACTTACTTGGGCAATACTTTCGGGCTGCGGATGGATAACAGCCTGATCTACACCTCGCCCAACTGGAGTGGGTTCGGTGTCCAAGCCATGCTGGTCATGAACGGCACCTGCCCGCCGACCGATCCCCAGGTGCCGAAGGATCTGTGCGGGTATGACGGCAACAAGTTGCCTGCCAACCTGAGCGATGGCGTGGATATGTACAATATCTCCGCCTCCTACAAGAACGGGCCGTTCTTTGCGGGCGCGACCTATATGGCGCTGGACGGCCCGACCTTCCAAGCTAGCACGAACATTGGTCAGACCGTAACCTGGGTTCCTAATTGGGGTGGTGATCAGTGGGGTTTGGCGTTTGGCTATAACTCCGGGCCGTTTGCGGTCAGCTTTGCCTATGAAAATGGCGACCTGAACACCGTGTACAGCGGCACCTCCGCGAACTACTACCTGACCGGCCAGTACACCTTCGGTAACAATGTCATCCGGGGGTCATACGGCTTCCTGACCCCGAATGATAGCCGGATTTGGTGGACGACGACTAATAACGCCTTGGTATCTGCGGAACAGGGCGACCTGAACAACTATGCGGTTGGCTACCAGTACAACTTCAGCAAGCGCACCCGTGCTTGGGTTGAGTACTTGGGCACCAGCGCTAACGGGGATTTCTACGGCGATGTGGGCGTAGTCTCCATCGGTACCCGCGTCGACTTCTGATTTGCGGCGGCCGCTAAGGCCGGTTTGAATTCCTACGGACGCCCTCGGGCGTCCGTTTTTGTTTCTGCCTCCAGCCCGGCGTTTCCATCGATAGTTGCGTTTACGCCAATAAGTTGTATTTTTATAAAGAAAGAGTTGCTTTTTTACCGCAATGCGTATATAAATTATCCCAACGAAGCTCCAAGATGGCTTTCCAATCAACTATCATATTGATTGGAAAGCGAATCTTGAAACAACTCACTTAGTGGTTTTCAAACAACTTAAGGAATTTTGCCATGAAAAAGTCTGTTCTTGCTCTGTCCGTCGCCGCTGCGCTTGCCGCCCCTCTTGCCGCCCAAGCCGATACCATCCTGTACGGATCAGCACGGGTGTCTGTGGATTACAACGATGAGGATGTTCCTTTTTATTTATTCAATCCGGCAGGCACATCTATTATCGGGTTGGGTACAAAGTCTTCTCCTGCTTGGGATATGGTCAACAATGATTCGCGTCTCGGCGTTATCGGAAGTGAAGATTTAGGTGGTGGACTGAGTGCAGTCTATCAGTATGAGTTCGGGGTCGATGTCACCGAAGGCGGTAACTTCGAGAGTAACCGTCCTAAATACGTCGGCCTTAAAGGCGGTTTTGGCACTCTGACCTTAGGCACCCAGGAAACTCCCTACTACCATGTCGCTGGCGTCACTGACATCTTCAACAGCGGCAAAACCTTTACCGGGCCGGTCTGGTTAGGTGGTTCTTTCAACGGCTTTAAGGTTGACTTTTCCGGCAATACATCTCGTGGCACCGGTAATTTAGTCCGTTATGACAATAGTGTTTACTATGTCAGTCCGGAATTTAGCGGTTTTAGCGCTGAAGCCATGCTGGTTATGAACGGCGTCAACAGTCTCAACTCACCGCTTGGGGTCAATAGCCCGGTTTATTCGGATGGCGTCGACGTTTGGAATATCGCGGCCAAGTACAGTAATGGCCCCTTCTTTGCCGGCGTCAGCTACATCAAGTTGGATGGGGAGAGTAATGCTTTCCCGATTAAACTGAATAATGGACTGGTGCAAACCATGGACTTTAACCTCGACCAGTGGACGGTGGGCTTAGGATATAACTCCGGGCCGTTCAGTGTGGGATTCACTTACGAGCAGGGTACGCTGAATGAGTTTGGTTTTCTCAGCAATCTCAGATACGACGGCGTTCGCATTGGCGGAGATGACGCGACCAACTACTACCTGACGGGTTCCTATACCTTCGGCAACAATGTGATCAGTGCAGCTTTTGGTCAATTGGATCCTGGCACTCAAGGCCTCGACAAGGTCGACAATTACGTTGTGGGCTACCAGTACAACCTCAGCAAGCGCACCCGGCTGTGGGCTGAGTACATTGGGCGAAGCTCTGATCCCCAGTTAAACGTGTTGCGTCCGGTGGCTGGGGGCGGTGGCTTGGCTTATTACAATCCTTACGCCGATCAGAACGCGGTTTCCATCGGCACTCGTGTGGACTTCTAATTTAGCCTGAGGACAACAGGCGTAAGGGCGGACGGGCGCGGCCATTGGGTAGCGCCCGTTTTTTATTTCAACGCCATTCAACTCCGGATTGTTTCTATTCCCCCATCCACCATCCCTAGCAACAGCACATCGGCTGGACGCAATGCAAACAAACCGACCGTGACGACCCCGGCGATATTATTGAACTCCGCTTCCATTTTAACCGGCTCCAGAATGTGCAGGTTGTAGACATCCAGAATCAGGTTGCCGTTATCAGTAATGAAGTTCTCCCGCAATACCGGCTGGCCGCCTCGCCTCAGCAATTCCCGTCCGACATGACTGCGGGCCATTGGGATCACTTCGACCGGCAGTGGAGATGTACCCAATACGTCAACCAGTTTGGATTGATCAGCGATGCAGATAAATTGCTCGCTGGCGGCAGCAATAATTTTCTCGCGAGTCAATGCCCCACCACCGCCTTTAATCATCTGCAAATGGCGGGTGATTTCATCAGCCCCATCGACATATAACGGCAACGGCCCGACCGCATTCAAATCCAGCACCGGGATTTTGCAGGCTTGCAACTGGTGCGTGGTCGCCTCGGAACTTGATACCACGCCATCCAAGCGGTGTTTAATCCGCGACAAGGCGGCAATAAAATAGCCGACCGTTGATCCGGTGCCGATTCCCAGTACGTCCACGTCTTGGACGTACTCTAAAGCCGCTTCGGCGACGCGTTTTTTCAGATCATCGCTGGACATCCGGCATTCTCCTGTCAATCGTTGGTTGAAACCGGGCCTCGGCACCCGCTAACCCACAGCCTGAAAAACGGTATAAAAACTAATTGGTAAGCGTTCAGTCCCCTCTCCCGCAAGCGGGCCAGGGGAGTAAACGGTTACCACCGCGTTTCTTCAAAAACACGCAGCGCCTGTTCGGTCACAGCGGCGTCCAGTGGCACATCCCACGACTGGCGGGGCAGTTCCGCGACCTTTTGGAATTCGTAGCTCAGTCCAATTAACCAAGGCCGATGATCGAGATAGCCGGGTTTAAGTAGAAAGGCAAAGCTACGGTCATAGAAGCCACCGCCCATGCCTAGGCGCGTCCCGGTCTGGTCGAAGGCGACTAACGGCATCAAGACCAGATCCAGCTCGGTCGGCTCCAGCCATTGTTCTGGAGAAACATCAGGTTCGGGAATATTGAAGCGGTTGTGGCGCAATGGCGTTCCGGGCGAGTACGGCGCGAACCGGAGCGACTGCGGCGGCGAGTCAGCCAGTACCGGCAGATAAACCGCTTTATTCACATTCCAGGCCCATTCCAGCAGCGGCAACGGATTCAGTTCGCCGTAGCAGGCCCAATAACCGGCAATCCGCCGGGCAGCGACAAATCCCGGCCAGTCGGTCAGCCGGTCAGTGACAGCCCGCGCCGCCTGACGCTGTTTCACAACCGGCAATTCGCGGCGCAGGGCGCGCAACTGTTGACGAAGCTGGGGTAGATCGGGGGGCACGGCGGGTTAGAGTGGAAAGCCATAAAAAAGGCGACGGGTTGCGTCGCCGGGTGTTGCTGGAAAGGGGGCGTTCTCCGCCTGCGCCGTCTCGGACTTTTGCCCTTGAGCCGCGAGGATCAAGTCGGGGAACAGGGCGGCGCGTCAGGCTTTCCGCCGGGCTGGACTAAATTCGCCAACCCAGTGGACATGCACACTTGCGCCGACAACTGATCACCTTGGGTAAAACAAATTAGGTTCAAGGAGTACCCAGTCCACTACTCGAACGCCGCAGAGAACGCCCGAACTGAAAATTGCTTGGCGTTGTCGCTATTATAGCGCCGCTTCACCCAGGAAGGCGTCAAGTTTTTGCAATAAATCCCGCACCTGGCGCTGGATGGCAGCGTGGCCGGTCACCACCTGCCGTTGTTGCCTCAACAGTTCATGGCTGAAATTAAGCGCCGCCATCACCGCCATCGCCTCCAGACTCAGCGATTTACCGCCCTGATCGCGGATTTCCCGCATCCGCTCGTCGAGGTTGCGAGCGGCTTCCAGTAGTTCGTCGCGTTCAGCGGACGGACAGGCGAAGCGGTATTCATGGCCGATGAGCTGCACATTGACGCCGATCATGTCCTGACTCACGAGTTTTGCTCCAGACCTTTCAGTCGCACGATCATGGCCTCGATGCGGGCGCGGGCATGTTCATACTTGTCGCGGAGGGTGTCGCGCTCGGCGACCAAGGCGTCATGCTGTTCACGCAGCACCTGATTTTCTTGCGCCAATCGCCCGCACAACGCCAGCAGTTGATCCACCCGTCGGCTCAAGACTACCAGATGGAATACCGCAATTTCAGATGCAGCGTCAAGCCCGGCAAGTGGGTCTGGCGGGCTACTCTGGTCAAGGTCATCGTTTTTCATAGGAAATACTATAAGGCGGTCATTGCGCCCCGGTCAATTTTAACCTTGCATTCAGGGTTCGACCACGAATGTTAAGTGCTAGGATAGCCTGTTGCGGCTTTTCGCCCCGGAACTGGAGTCGCCATGTCCGCCCTTCATCCCCCGCTGTTTGAACGACTGATCCCATTGCTCGATCCGCTGCACCCCGCCGAACTGCATGGTTTGCTCTGCGGTTTGTTGTGCGCTGAGGGTGAGCTGGCGCTGGATCGCTGGTTGCAGATGGCCCGCGAGGCGCTGGCCGATGATGTGGAACTGAGTGCGTCCGTTCAGGATCTATTGGCGAAGCTGCTCGATTATGGCGTGGCGCAACTGAGCGATCCTGATGACTCGGTCACCCCCTTGCTGCCGGACGATAGCGCCCCATTGCCTCAGCGGGCTGATGCGCTGGGCGAGTGGTGTCAAGGTTTGCTGTACGGGCTGGGGATGGGTCATGTTGAACAGCGCGGCGGCCTGTCCGGGGAAAGTCGGGAATTCCTGCGCGACGTCGCGGATATTGCCCAGGTAGGCTTCGACCAAGCCAGCAATGAAACAGATGAAACCGCCTATGCCGAAGTGGTCGAATATCTGCGAATTGGCCTGTTGATCATCCAGCATGATTTGCGCCTTGCCGCCCCATCTGATGCGTCTTCTCCCCACTGAATCCACCGGAACCCTTGCCGATGTTTGCCCGCGCCATTCCGCCTGCCGTATTCGCCCGCCGCCGTCAAACCCTGTTGGAACGGATGGGGCCGGGTTCCATCGCCCTGTTGCCGGCTGCTGCGTCGATGTCCCGCAACCGCGATGTTCATTATCCGTTTCGGCAAGACAGCGATTTTTACTACCTGACCGGGTTCCCCGAACCGGAAGCGCTGGCAGTGCTGATTCCCGGCGGTGATCCCGAGTTTCTGCTGTTCTGCCGCGAGCGCGATCCGCACCTGGAAATCTGGCATGGTCGCCGGGCCGGGCCGGAGGGCGCGATGGCGCGTTATGGCGCGAACCACGCTTACCCCATCGCTGCGATGGACAAAATTCTGTTGCCGCTGCTAGAACACTGCGAGCGGGTGTATTACGCGATTGGCTATCAACCGGAATTTGACCGGCAGGTGCTGGACTGGATCAACCGGGTGCGCGGCAAGGCCCGCACCGGGGTTCGCGCCCCGACCGTGTTTATTGCTCTGGAGCAATTGCTGCACGAGTTGCGGCTGCACAAGGAGCCGGAAGAAATCGCGGTGATGCGCGAATCGGCCCGGATTGCCGCCGAGGCGCACTGCCGGGCGATGCAGACCTGCCGTCCGGGGATGCTGGAATATGAGATTGAGGCGGAAATTTTTCATACTTTTGTCCGGCATGGCGCGGGCTGGGCGTATCCGTCCATCGTCGCTGGCGGCGATAACAGTTGCATCCTGCATTACACCGAGAACAATGCGCCGTTACTGGACGGCGATCTGCTGCTGATTGACGCCGGTGCCGAACTGGATGGCTATGCCTCGGACATTACTCGCACGTTTCCGATCAATGGCCGCTTTTCCGGCGAGCAGCGGGCGATTTACGAGCTGGTGCTGGCCGCCCAATACGCGGCGATTGCCAAAGTGAAACCCGGTGGCCATTTTAACGACCCGCATGATGCCGCAGTGCGGACCTTGACCGAGGGACTGGCGGCGCTGGGGTTGTTGCCGGATGAGGCGGTGGAGGAGCTGATTAAGGAAGATCAGCACAAGCAGTTTTATTTGCACCGGACCGGACATTGGCTGGGCATGGACGTTCATGATGTCGGCATTTACAAAACCGGCGAGGACTGGCGGGTGTTTGAGTCGGGCATGGTCACGACCGTTGAACCCGGACTCTATTTGCCTGCCGGTGGTCAGGCCATTGATGCGCACTGGGCGCGGCTGGGAGTGCGGCTGGAAACCGAGCTTGAGGAACGCTGGCAGCGGATCGGGGTGCGGATTGAAGACGATGTGCTGGTCACGGCGGAGGGCAACGAAGTTCTGAGCGCCGCCGCACCAAAAGAGGTTACGGAGATTGAGGCGCTGATGCGGGAGGGGCGGTAACCACGACGGGTTGGAAACTGGACAGCGATTTGCCAACCTTTCAAAAAGGAGTGGTAGCAACATGCTTGAATATCCGAAAATTGAAACCCTTTATAACCGTGACGAAAAGACCCACAGAGTCATTCCTGAGCAATTACGTTTGGCGGAGTTTGGCAATATCCGCCGTTGGCAAATTACCGAAAAAGTGGATGGAACCAATATTCGCATTGGTTTATCCCCGGATGGCAACGTCAGCTTCAATGGCCGAACCGACAATGCACAAATGCCGGCGCCACTGGTGAACTATTTGCAAATAACCTTTACTGCCGAAAAATTAGGCGCAGTATTTCCTGCTGCCAATCAAGACGAGGTGTTGTTATTCGGCGAAGGTTATGGGGCAAAAATCCAGAAAGGCGGTATTTACCGTCGCGATATGGCCTTTCGTTTATTCGATGTGCTGGTGGGGCCTTGGTGGCTGGAACCGGACGATATTGCTGATGTGGCGGCAAAACTCAACATTCTGACCGTGCCTTTTTTAGGCGAAATTGACACCCTGCCCCGTACCCGTGATGACTTAAAAACACTGCTGGGCAATGACGGAAATAGCACAGTCTCTATTCAAGATCAGGGGAGTGGTGGACGCGCCGAGGGCATCGTTGCCCGAACGGTTCCGCTATTACTGACCCGGCGCGGACAACGACTGCTGTGGAAACTGAAGTTTCGGGATTTTTAAGGGATGTTGACTGAATCGCCGGTTATTCAGACTGAATATTTTTATTTCGCCATGCCAACGGGTGTTTCCACAGCCTGCTGAAGCACTGCACCGGCTATTACAAAACACCCTTTGGATACGATCCCAGCACCCGGAATAGACTGGCTTGTTTACACAATTCCGTGAGTGCCATCGCGACGGGTGCGTCCTGAATATGGCCGTCCAAGTCAATAAAAAAGACATAATCCCACATTCCGCGCCGGGAGGGGCGGGACTCAATCCGGGTCATACTGACGTTATTGCGGGCCAACGGCTCCAGCAAGTTGAACAAGGCTCCGGGCCGATTCAGCGATGCGACTAATAGCGCGGTTTTATCATCACCGGAAGGTGCAATCGGTTGAGCGCCGATGATGAGAAACCGGGTCGTGTTATTCGGCTCGTCTTCGATATTACGAACCAGGGTCGGCAGTTGATAAATATCGGCGGCACCCTGCCCGGCAATCGCCGCTGCATCAACTTCATCCCGCACCCGCAGCGCTGCTTCTCCATTGCTGCTGACTTCGATTTGCTCGACTCGCGGCAGATTCGCGTCCAGCCACTCCCGACATTGTGCCAGCGATTGCCGATGAGAATAAATTTGGCGAATCGCGGTTAATTCAGTCGCGTGGGTGATTAAATGATGATTAATCCGCAGTTGCACTTCACCGCAAATCCGCAGTGGCGATTGTAGAAACATGTCCAAGGTGTGATTGACTACGCCTTCAGTGGAGTTTTCCACAGGCACTACCCCGTAATCAGCCGATCCGGCTTCAACTTCGCGGAACACTTCATCAATCGCCCGCAAGGGAATGCTGCGGATAGACTTGCCAAAATGCTTAAGCGCCGCCGCTTGGGTGAACGTCCCTTCCGGGCCGAGAAAAGCGATTTTTAACGGCTCTTCCAGCGCTAGACAGGCTGACATGATTTCCCGGAACAGCCGGGCCATTTCTTCGCTGCTCAAGGGACCATGATTAGCCTCGATCACCCGCCGCAACACCTGCGCCTCGCGCTCCGGGCGATAAAAATTGCCCGTCGCCCCGGCCGCCCGCTTGATTGCACCGACCTGCTGGGCACATCGCGCCCGCTCGGCAATCAGCGTCTGTAATTGCCGATCCAGCGTATCAATCTCCTCACGCAGGCTTTGCAGACGCTCCGCTTCGCTCATGCGGCGGCCTCCTCGTCGCCCTGATCCGGGGTCGATCCGTCGTCGTCCACCACCGGATCATCGCCAACCTCGATCTCGCCGATTCCCTCAATCTTTTCCAACCCGACCAGTTTTTCGCCGCCCTGCAATCGAATCAGGGTTACACCTTGGGTGTTGCGGCCAACCCGCGAAATGCCCTCAACCGGGGTTCGCACCAAGGTGCCACCATCAGTAATCAGCATGATTTCGTAATCATTTTCCACCTGTACCGCGCCAATCACCTGACCGTTACGTTCGGTGGTTTGAATGGCGATCACGCCTTGGCCACCCCGGCCCCGCCGGGGATATTCGGCTACCTCGGTGCGCTTGCCGTAGCCGTTTTCGGTCGCTGCCAATACCGTTCCCTCGCCGACCACGATCAGCGCGATGACTTTCTGCCCTTCACCCAAGCGAATGCCGCGCACCCCGCAGGCTGAACGTCCGGTGTTGCGCACTTCAGTTTCGACAAAGCGCAAGGCTTTACCGGCATCAGTGAACAACATTACATCGCTTTGGCCATTGGTTAATTCCACGTTTACCAGTTGATCGCCTTCGCGCAGATCAATAGCGATGATGCCGTTAGTCCGCGGGCGTGAGTATTCCGAAAGGGGAGTTTTCTTAACGGTACCGTTAGCCGTGGCAAAGAACACGAAGTGATCATCGCCAAATTCCCGCACTGCCAAAACCGCATTGATTCGTTCGCCTTCTTCCAAAGGCAACAAATTAACAATGGGCCGCCCTCGGGCAGTCCGTCCAGCTTGCGGCAATTCATAGACCTTTTTCCAATACACCTTGCCGCGATTGGAGAAACACAACACTGTATCGTGAGTGCTGGCGACAAACAGCTTATCGACGAAATCTTCTTCCTTGACGGTAGTCGCTGCCCGCCCCCGTCCACCGCGCCGTTGCGCCCGATACAGCGACAGCGGTTGCGCTTTGACATAGCCGGCATGAGACAACGTCACCACCATCGCCTCTTCGTTAATCAAGTCTTCCAGATTAAGATTCTGCTCGTCGCGCAGAATTACGGTGCGGCGCGGGTCGTTGTACTGGGTACGCAGCTCCAGCAATTCAGCGCGAATGACTGCGGTTAACCGATCCGGCTCTGTGAGAATTTCAAGATGATCAGTAATCCGGGTCAGCAATTCCTGATACTCGTCCAGTAATTTCTGCTGTTCCAGCCCAGTCAGTCGATGCAGTCGCAAATCCAGAATGGCCTGCGCTTGAATCGGCGATAGCCGATAGCCAAACGCGCTCAAACCAAGTTCCGCCGGCAGATCTTCGGGCCGTGCGATGTCCCCGCCAGTACGCGCCAGCCAATCCGCGATCACTCCCGGCGTCCAGACTTGTTTCAGTAACCCGGCCTTGGCGGCGGCCGGATCGGCAGCAGCCCGAATCAGCACAATCAGCGGATCAAGATTGGTCAACGCCACCGCCAGCCCTTCTACAATGTGAGCGCGGTCGCGGGCTTTGCGGAGATCGAACACCGTGCGCCGAACCACGACCTCGCGGCGGTGAGTCAGAAACGCTTCCAGCATTTTCTTGAGATTCAGCAGACGCGGTTGGCCGTCCACCAGCGCCACCATGTTGACGCCAAACACCCCTTGCAATGCAGTGTGCTGGAACAGGTTATTGAGAACCACTTCACCGGATTCGCCGCGCCGCAGTTCGATATAAATCCGCAAGCCGTCCTTGTCCGACTCATCGCGCAATTCGGAGATGCCTTCCAGCTTTTTACCCTTGACAAGTTCGGCGATTTTCTCAATCAGTCGAGCTTTGTTCACCTGATAAGGCAATTCAGTAACGATAATGGCCTGGCGATTGCGAATTTCGTCGGTTTCAATGGCAGTTTTCGCCCGCATTTGCACCCGACCCCGCCCGGTTTCATAGGCTTCTCGAATGCCGCGATTGCCGTTAATCAGACCTGCGGTAGGAAAATCCGGCCCCGGAATATACTGCATCAAATCGCTGATCGTCAGCGCCGGATTATCAATCAGGGCAATGCAGGCATTCACCACTTCGCCGAGATTATGCGGTGGGATGTTGGTGGCCATGCCGACCGCAATTCCGGAGGAGCCATTCACCAGCAAATTAGGCAGGCGGGTGGGGAATACGGTAGGTTCATGTTCTGACTCGTCGTAATTGGGGACAAAATCGACGGTTTCCTTGTCAAGATCGGCCAGTAATTCGTGAGCAATTCGTGACATGCGGACTTCTGTGTAACGCATTGCGGCAGGTGAATCACCGTCGATACTACCGAAATTTCCCTGCCCATCCACCAGCATATAGCGTAACGAAAACGGTTGAGCCATTCGTACGATAGTGTCATAAACTGCCGTGTCACCGTGCGGATGATATTTCCCGATACAGTTGTGAACAGCGCAGCCCTGTACTAAAAACTCATGGTTTTCATCAGCAATCTGCACATCAAAGGTTTCTGCCATTTCATCCAGATTCAATACTTCTTCAACAGATAAAACGGCATAAGTATCCATTAGTTTGCAAAGACTGGTCGCTAGTGGCGAACCTATACGATCCAGTTTGGCAACAATACCCCACTCCTCTAATTGTCGGAAGGAAACATCCCGTTTATGCAAATCAATGTCATAACGTATCTTGCCACCACCAGGATATTTAATGCCAGCCCTAAATTTTTTACCATTCTGGTCTTGGTACCAATCCCCACCCAAATGATGTTCACTCAGCGCCTCGAAAATCTTTCGACCAGGAATACATTCAGAAGTCGTGTTTAACACTCGCCCTGCCCATTCCACTAGCTGCAAGGCGCTGTCCCTTTTTCTGGAAATTTTGAGATGGGGGTAAATTAAATCACCAAATCGCGAAGCATGGTCGCCCGTTATCAAGAGGTGATAGCGGGTTAAATGACCCTCTCCATAATCTCGGGTTGAAAAATCTTCATAAGTTAAACAGGCATGTATTCCGCTATCAGCCAACATAGCTTGTATCTGAATCAATAATTGCTCTGAAGTCGATACCAAAACGACTTCGCGCTTTGAAGCCCGTTCACTAATATCGCTAATATACCCATCGCCGTCAGTAAAACCCGCTAAAAATGGAGCAAAAAAACCGCGGTCAGCTAAAATCCAACGGGAAACAGTCTTATACTGGCTAGTAGTTTGACATGCTTCATAAGCCTCAGCTAAGCCATTAAGCCTTACACAATGCTGTGGTTGATAGTGCGCTTTGGCGAGCGCGACTTCACGCCAACTGACTGACAGTCCACGCTCCACGCAAAATTCGTACAAAAATTCCAAGGGTTCCCGATCAACCATATTGATGGTGACCCGTTTTGAACGTCCACGGTCAGCTAAACAGCCTTCAGCGACTAATAAGCCTACGATATAGGCCAACCTGACTTTATCAACATCATGGTGATCTACGGGATTGACTAAGGCCCGCGAGCTGGTAGCCAATACCCGCTGTCCAGCCAAATTTTCTGCTTTTTCCCAGGCAATCGTTAAATCATCTTTTAGTACCTTAAATAATTGTCCGGGTGTTACCATAAACGTGTAGCCATTAGACAATTTCACCCTAATGACGGCTGATGGCGGATTAGCAAAACACTGCACTACGCTACTTAAGCGCCCATCAGGTAATTGCACCTGACAACCGGGTGCTATTTCTTCAATAGGCATTAACCCAGTTTCAGTATGAACTAAGGCACCCCTGACAAAACAGTCGCCTACCACACGCGCTGATTTTTTATAAGGCTTGTTCCAGTCGTTGCCCAATTCATTCATCGCGAACAGCGAGCGCCGATGCACTGGTTTCAACCCATCGCGCACATCCGGCAAAGCCCGCCCGACGATCACGCTCATGGCGTAATCGAGATAGGACTGGCGCATTTCATCTTCGAGATTAACCGGGACAATTTCTTTGGCGATGTCAGTCATGGGAGAATCCTGGTAGCGCCTGACCTGATTAGGCGAGGCGGTGTAAAGCGGTAAACGCGGGATTGAATTAGTTGCGAACGGTTATTAACCGTCGCCGACGGGTGCGTTCGTTATCTTCTGGCTTTTCCATTGCCCCATCCGCAACACACCAACTTTGCACTTCTCGTGCAGGATGGAGAAAATCCGGGTCAGGCCCGGCTCGTTGTTCAACGGGGTTTCAGAACGTGCGACCTTGATGATGTTCCTGAGTGAATATCGACGCTCGCCGCCTTGAAGCTATCCTAACGGAATAGCGGGGGCTTTATCCGGTATTTTCCGGCCCAGTCCCACCGATGGACGCCGCATTATGCTGAAATCTTCCGATGGCCATCAGCCGCGCCAGTTTCCCGGCATCGGGGTCTAACACCACGCCTCGCTCGGTAACCAGCACATCCACCAGTGCTGCCGGGGTCACGTCAAACGACGGATTCCAGACTTCGACTCCGGCGGCTGCGACCGGTTGTCCGCCCAAAGTCAGCAGTTCCTCGGCGGCGCGCTGTTCAATGGGAATCGTCGAGCCGTCAGCCAGGCTCAAATCCACGGTCGAGGTCGGCGCCACCACCATGAACCGGACCCGGTGATAGCGAGCCGCCAGCGCCAGATGATAAGTGCCGATCTTGTTTGCGACATCGCCATTGGCGGCGATCCGGTCGGCCCCGACGATCACCCAGCGCACCTGACCTTGGCACAGTAGCGCCGCCGCCGCCGCGTCAGCCAGCAGGGTCACCGGAATTCGATCCTGAATCAGTTCCCAGGCGGTCAGCCGCGCTCCTTGCAGCCAGGGTCGGGTTTCATCCGCGTACACTCGATCGATCAGTCCAGCGGCATAACCGGCGCGAATCACTCCCAGGGCGGTGCCATAGCCACCAGTCGCCAGCGCCCCGGCATTGCAATGGGTTAGCACCGATCCACGCCCACCCAGCAGCGCCGCGCCCAACTGACCCATCCGCCGGTTGGCGGCAACGTCTTCGGCATGGATCGCCCGTGCTTCGGCCAGCAGGCGCGTCTCCGGATTGCCCGTCAACCCGACCATGACCTGCGCCATACGCTGCACTGCCCAGCACAAGTTGACCGCAGTGGGACGAGAATCAGTCAGCATCGCCAGATCGAGACCAATCCGGGTTTGCCAGACAGCGGGATCTTCGGCATAACGGGCACGAGCGGCCAGAACCACGCCATAACCGGCAGTAATGCCAATGGCCGGTGCGCCACGCACCACCATGTCGCGGATCGCACGAGCGGTCTCGTCCGCCGTAGTCAGGCGCTGATAGCGCACCGTTCCGGGCAGCAGCCGCTGATCCAGCAGTTCCAGGGCGTTGTCGCGCCAAGCCATCGCGCACATCCCGTCAGAGACGTCAGACATTGAGGTTCAATCCCGTCAAAAAGATCAGGAACGACAGCCGATTGTAGCTGTTGTATTTTTACGACTAAAGCGGGTTAATCCAGGATTATTGCAAAAAACCGCTTGCCAAAATACCGGGATAGTGGGCAAAATATCGGCATTTATTGTTGGAACAACAATTATTTTGCAATTCTGACACAGTGTTGTATCATTACACACCATGACCGGTTGTTGTCGTTCGGGTATGCTGGTTGAGATAAGGATGATGGCGGTTCAACCAACCCCGGTTCTCACGACCTGATGTGTCGGCGTCATGCACCGAAATTCTTAATACCTGTTGGGAGAGTATAGCGATGAAAGTAAACCTGAATAAGCTCAGCCTTGGCT
>CAIRMO010000136.1 GCA_903879705.1 uncultured Candidatus Competibacteraceae bacterium
AAACAGGGTGATGATTATTAGAATTAATTAGGCGTTTTTGAACGCTTTGGGATTCTTTTATTCTTTTTTATTGGACTATCCTAAAGCCGCTAATTGATCCGCTTAAAATCAGCCTAAATACAGAGACCGGGAATTGCTGCCTGGATGGCGGTGCGGATCATGACCTACGTTGGTCTGCTGTATCAGGACCTGATTAAGCAGAAGCAGGTGCTGCCGAAGCGGTGTTTGCCGCCGGTGCTGCCGATTGTGCTGTATAACGGCGACCGGAAGTGGACGGCCAAGACGAATATCGCCGACCTGATTCCCAAAGCGCCAGGGTTGTTAGCGAAGTATCTGCCGCAAATGGAATACCTACTGATTGATGAGAATCAGTACGATGTGGCCGATCTGGCGCCGATGAAGAATCTGGTGGCAGCGGCCATCCGGTTTGAACGCCCGGAGAGTGCTGCGTCGCTCATGCAGTTGATTGACCGGTTGAATGGGTGGCTGACTGGCAACCCCGAACTCAAGCGGATTTTTGCAATTTGGATTCGGGCAATGGTGCTGCGGCATAGTCAGCACCGCTTGGTGTTACCGAAGGTTCGCGACTTGAAGGAGTTGAAAATGACACTGGCTGATCGGTTTGAGACGTGGGCCTTCCAGCATAAGCAGGAGGGCATCGAGCAGGGCATTGAGAAGGGTATTGAGAAGGGCGAGGCGTTATCGCTACAGCGTTTGCTGGTTCGGCGTTTCGGCACACTGCCCAGTGACCGGGTGGCGCAGATTGGCTCGGCCACACGGGGACAGATTGAATACTGGTTTGACC
The DNA here is from genome assembly GCA_903879705.1 of uncultured Candidatus Competibacteraceae bacterium. Taxonomy (GTDB): domain Bacteria; phylum Pseudomonadota; class Gammaproteobacteria; order Competibacterales; family Competibacteraceae; genus RXIV01. Next base: position 806 of record CAIRMO010000136.1, read on the forward strand.
GTGCCATCGACGCCCATAGTCTCGATGACGTTTTCCATTCTTTTGAGCTACCCACCAAATAGAACAACGTGAGGTTATTTATGAACCTGTTTGAACGTAAATCCAAACTTCTGGACTTCTATCAGACCTTGATTGAAGACCAACACGGGTTATTTACAGCCGATTATCATGATCGGTTTAGAGCTGGAGCCAAGAACTTTGGCCAAGAACAATTTAGCATTGTGATTGCTGGCCGGTTCTCGGTCGGTAAGTCACTGTTGATTAACCGGGCTTTTTTGCAATCGGATATTTTGCCCTATAAAAATGAGCCAACAACCTGTCATCCGGTGTACATCGTCTATGGCGATAAAAAGCAACTCATTTTGCGCGATGCTGAAGGGCATTCGGAAGTCATCGCTGAAGATGAGGAAGCTATTAAAACAGCATTAATTAAATACGTTGCACAGTACGGCGATGATCATGATCGCTATCAGACTTTTGAACTCAGATGGCCTGATGCGGAAATGCTGAAAAACGGCGTGGTGCTGGTGGATACCATTGGCACCGATGACACCGAGGAGCGTTATATTCAGCAAACTTACGCGGAAATGGAACGGGCGATTGTAGTGGTATTTTTGTTCAATATGGGGCAAGCAGGTACCTATTCTGAACAAGCGTTGATCGAGAAGTACTTATCCAATTCTGGTAAAAAACTGTTTATCGTGTTGACGCGGGCTGATGTTCGTGATCCCGATGAACAAAATCTGATTTTGCGGGATTTCCGCCAACGCTTACAGCCCTTTTTCTCTGCCCAAGGGATTCGTGCTGAGGATCGTATTTTCGTGACCTCCGCAAAAAATGGGCAAGGTTTAACTGAACTGCGTCAACGCTTGGTGGAGTTCGTCGCCAATGACCGCTTCAAAGAGTTATTTCAGCAGCACACTCAGCAAATTCAGCTTAGCTTTCAGGCGGTAGGGGGACAAATAGATATCCGTTTGCAGGATTTGCAAGCCAAGAAAGAAGGCGATGAACGCAGTCTGCGCGAAACCTTGAAAAAAATTGATCAGATTGAAGAGGAGTTGAATCACGACGAACTGAAATTTGACGATCTGAAACAGGAATTGGTTGATGAAGCCCAAGCAAATTTGGAAGATGAGATCGCCAAGTTGAAAAACCGCACAGCACAAGCCCTGAGAACGGCTGATGTTACTGAAATAAAAACTTACGCTGAAGAGATGGTAGAGACATTAATAAAATTGGTCGAACAGATTGGAAAAAGAGTGCAGCGCCGAATCCGGGAGGAACTTAGAAATCGTGTTCGGCAATGGGTTACGAGTTTGGATAGCGAAAAATTTTATACCCGTTTTGACTCAATAGGTGCCTTTTCGTCACTGGATGTTGCTAACACGGCAAGTTATGCCGGCGGGTTATCCGGTGTTGGATTGGCAGGCTATGGCGCTTGGCAGACTTTTGTTGCCTACACGACTGCGACAACCACGGTGGCAAACACCGGATTTTTGGCTTGGCTTGGGAGTTATTTTGTGGGTGGTGTGGGTGTTGCTCCCGGAATAGCCGCTTTGTCTGTAGGCATCCCTTTCATCGCTGGTGGTGCAGCATTAGCACTCGCAGGCTATGCTATCGCTCAAAAAGTGGCTAAGAGGCGGGATCGAAACCAGCGCGATGACACTATTCGCATTGTAAAAGATATGCTCACAAAAACCGAAAAAGAGATAAGCAAAGCTATTGAAAATTATGTTGAGGCACGGATAGATGAACAGTTAGCGCATTTACACAAAGAGACCACGCAGGAGCAACAACGATTGCGGGGCATCATTGACCAAAAAGACAGAGTAGCGCTGCAACACCAGATTGATGCGGAGCAAGCCAAGCATCAAGCACTGGTTTCCTATCACAATCAATTGCAAGCTCTATTGCCGCTGTAAAAGAAAGACCATGGAAAAAATTCACTTTGAACCCTACTTTCGTGATCATCCCCACGGGGAAAATATTAATATCAATCAACTGTATGTTTACGAAGAGCACTTGCGGACCCTTTACTATGATGATGCGGTTATAGAACAGGAGCGTTTAAACCTGCTTGGCGATGCCCAAGGCTTATTGGGCATACGCGCCAACTTAAGCGCTAACTCTTAGATATTGCTGAGTCCCTGAGCTTGGCATTCCATGATCAGTTGGCGGATTCGTTCCGGTACGGTTTGCAAAGTTCGGCGGCGGGGGCGCTCTTGGAGAACGACGAGGGCT
>CAIRMO010000137.1 GCA_903879705.1 uncultured Candidatus Competibacteraceae bacterium
AAACAGGGTGATGATTATTAGAATTAATTAGGCGTTTTTGAACGCTTTGGGATTCTTTTATTCTTTTTTATTGGACTATCCTAAAGCCGCTAATTGATCCGCTTAAAATCAGCCTAAATACAGAGACCGGGAATTGCTGCCAGGGGGGTGATCACCGCGACCAGCAACGCCCCGTCCCGGTGAATGCCCATCGGAATCCCGTCGCAACGGCGGTTCAGTTCAAACCACTTGCTGTTGCCGCTGAACTTGTGCTTGCGTTGGTCCTTCAGCACGTCCTCGAACAGGATTTTGCCCTGGAGCCGGGCTTCGTCGCCGTCGACGAGATCGACCTGCTTAATCTCCTTGTTGATGTCCCGCTCTTCGTTGGTCAGGAAGAAGTAGTGATCGCCACTGCGGCTGATCAGCGTTTCTTTTTCCAGACGCCCCAGACTCTCCTCAATGCGGTGGCGCAAGGCCAGCCGGTCGCCATCGATTTGATCGAGGCACAGGGTGACCAGGTTATCGACGTTCCCCTTCATCTCATCCACATAGCGGATCAGGAACAGCACTTGCAGCAGGCGGATGTCGAACGGTTCGAGGCTGGGATTGGTTTCGGCCTGATCGATGGTCTTCTTGACCGTCGTATCCAGGAAGCTCTCGATGGACGGATAGAAATCGTACAGCGGCACCAGAACGCCGACCTCATGGCTTGAAGCGGTCTTGGCCGCCGACTGGAAGGCATCGAGCATCGACCGTTCGCCCCGCGCCAAATGCATCCCGGTGGCCCCCGCCTTGCGAATCGCCTCGAAGATTTTCTGGATCAACTGGAACTGGTAGGGCGCGAACGGGTAGTTTTTGACGAAATCCTCGCCGTCCTTGAACGAGCGGAAAGTCATGCCGCAGTTCTTGAACGTGAGCTGGTTCTTGAGGATGTCGCCCCGCTGCTTGAACACCTCCGCCAGTTCGCCTTTCACCTCGGTTTTTTTGTCCAGCAGCCGGGACTGGATCACTTCATCGACGTTGGCGCTGGAGAGCGACAACCGGGGGAAGAACCGGCCCTGAATCTTCGAGAAGTCCTGCTGCCGGGTCCTGCCCATATCGCCCAGCACCATGTCCATATCTTCCTGTGACGTGACCACCACCCAGGCCCGACGCCGACACAGGGTTCCCAGCTCCTCGATGATCGTTTGCAGATTGAGCATCAGGTGGGAATCCCGACCAATGAATTGCCCGACCTCATCCACCAGAAACACGATGCGGTGCTGCGGGCCTTTCGCCTCCAGGTACGCCTGGACCCACTGGCAGAAGTTCTCGACCGACAGGGCGAAGTGGTCTTCCGCCCCGTCGATCCACTTTTCGGCGGCGGACTCGCTTTGACCGAGGGCTTCACTGAGCGCCTTAACGACCTCATCGCGGTTGAACTGATAAGCGTCCCGCTCCGCGACCCACGGTTGGCCGGTGTGCTTCTGGTAGGCCGCATGGAACGCCGCGAGCTGGCCCTTGGCGTCCAGGTAACGCTCCAGGTGGGCGATGTGCGGGTGATCGCCGCTGTAGCCTTGCCGTTCGTTCAAGACCCGCAGGAACACCCGCAGGATCAAATCACGACCCTTGCCGCTGCCGTGGTCGGCCTTGCTGTCGATGTTGAACAGGATGACATCAGCGTGGTCGGCAACAGCCCGCTGGATATCCGCGAAAAACAGCGCGTCCTGCACCTTACCCGCGAAAAAATCCACCGCCCGGCGGGTCTGCCCGTTGTGGGTATGAACACCGTTGCGGAGCAGATAGGAGATCACCTTCAAAAAGTGGGATTTCCCGGAACCAAAGAATCCCGAAATCCAGACGCCCATCTTGCCGGTTGGATCGGGATTCTCGCCTTGCTCCACCGCGTCCAGATACCAGTCGATGAACTTGCGAAAATGCTGGTCGAGTTCCCGAGTGATCACGAACTCATCCAACTCCTGCCAGACCGAGGAATCGTCCAGTTGATCGGCCTTCACTACCCCGTTGATAGGCCGGAAGATGTCGCGTTCAAACAGGTTTTTGATCAGCATAGTCGTCCCGATTTACGGCACGAGCCTGAAGGCCCGGTAATAGTTGTTATTTTTCAGCTTCCCGAACAACCGGAGCGACTGCCCGTCATACTGCCCCGGGTAAAACATCACCAGTGGCGTCTGGCCCATTACGGCGTGCAGGTTGTTGAGCAGGGCGTGTGCCCGCAGCAGTGGCCAAACACTCCCGACGCCGGACACAATGACCAAATCCTGTTGATCCGGCTGAGCGACCTCAGCGAACACTGCGCCGAGCCTGGATTCGTGGAGCGGTCCCGCCAGCGCCTTCTTCAGCGCGGCATCGCCCTGGTCCCGCTGCATCCGGATCGCCTTGCCGAGCAGTTGGCGGCTGTTGAGATAATCCAGCACGACGTCGAACAGATTGACATGCTTGACCCGCAGACCGGGCCGGTGCTTGGGGAGATGGTCCAGCACTGTGCGCAGGTAATCCCGGACCCGCAGTTCGGCTTCTGGCGGGTAATCGAAAATGTAGAAGGCGATCTCATTGCCAAGCCCGCTGCCGCTCAGAAAGTCATCCGCCGTGACTCGGGGCAGAATTTGGTTCAGTCGTTCGTTGAGGGCCTCTCTCATGGCCCGACCTCATTAAAAAAGCCGCTTACCAACAGCGGCTCTTTATACCAATTTCCAGTAGGTTTTCGCATTGAGGTCTCCCGGATTCCGTCATTCCCGCTTTCGCGAGTATGACGAACGGGGTGGTTTTTGCCGTGAAAAAGATAAAATCTATCGGGAAACGGTATTAGTTGTACTGTGCGCAAAAATAGCCCACCGATCGCCCGATCAAATCAAAGCCCCGGTCGTCAAATCACGGTTGCTGCCTCTGCGTCCTTGTCATACTCGATCATGGCATAGGCGGAATGGTTATGGATCGACTCGAAGTTTTCCGATTCCACCGCATAAGCCGCAACCCGGTCGTCCTGATTCAGTTGGGCCGCGATGTCGCGCACCATGTCCTCAACAAATTTTGGATTCTCATAGGCCCGTTCAGTCACATACTTCTCATCGGGGCGCTTGAGCAGGCCATACAACTCGCAGGACGCTTCTTTCTCGGCCAGATCAATCAAGTCTTCGATTCCGATAAATCCCCGAGTGCGGACACTAATCGTTACATGGGAGCGCTGGTTATGGGCACCGTGTCTGGAAATTTTCTTCGAGCAGGGACACAGGCTGGTTACGGGCACGACCACTTTAAGATTCGTGGCCGGGTGGCCAGTGCGAATCTCGCCGGTAAACGTTACCTCGTAATCCATCAGACTTTGCACTCCGGAGACGGGCGCAGCCTTGTTGACGAAGTAGGTGAAGGTCATCTCAATGTGGCCGGCTTCCGCTTCGAGCCGGTCGGTCATTTCCACCAGCATGTTCTGGAACGAGTCCACCGAAATCTCGCGCCCTGGCACGTTCAGAATCTCCACGAACCGCGACATGTGGGTGCCCTTGAAGTTATGCGGCAGGTTCACATACATGTTGAAGGTGGCGATGGTGTGCTGTTCGCCGCCGCTACGGTCACGCACCTTGACCGGATGACGGATGTCCTTAATGCCGACCTTATTGATCGCCAACCGCCGAGTGTCGGCGCTGTTTTGCACGTCGGGAATCGGACTCAGCGCCGGCATAGCCGCAGCATTGATCATTAGTGGCTTCATGCAGTCCTCTCATTGGTTCACCACTGGTTCCCCGCCAGGATTCAGTCCAGCGGCGGTTAATTCCCCAGTAAAATACTCAGGCATCGGCATCTGCGCCGACCCTTTCCGCAGTCGGCCCACGCCATGCAGTCAGTTGCCGGAATACCCCCTCGATATCCAAGCCGCATTCGGCCAGCAGTTCGCCGCGCTCCCCCTGTCCGACGAACCGATCCGGCAAGCCCAGGTTGTGAATCGGGATCAAAATGCCCCGCGCCGCCAGACATTCATTCACCGCACTACCCGCGCCGCCTGCCACCACATTCTCTTCAAGGGTCGCCAAAGCCGGATGTTCAGCGGCCATCTGGACGATCAGGGCTTCATCGAGCGGCTTGATGAACCGCATGTTCACCACCGTCGCATCCAGCCGTTCAGCAACCGCTTCGGCGACCGCGACCATGCTGCCGAACGCCAGCAACGCCAACTTTCGGCCTCGGCGACGGATCTCGGCCTGGCCAACTGGTAATGTCCGCAGCTCCCGCTCAACCCTGACACCCGGCCCTGGGCCGCGTGGATAGCGTACCGCCACCGGCTGATTCAATACAAAGCCGGTGTAGAGCATTTGCCGGCACTCGTTTTCGTCAGCGGGGGCCATGATCACCAGATTGGGGATACAGCGGAGAAAACTATCATCAAAACTGCCCGCGTGGGTCGGCCCATCCGGCCCAACCAGTCCTGCCCGGTCAATGGCGAACAGCACCGGCAGGTTTTGCAGGGCGACATCGTGAATCAGTTGATCGTAGGCGCGTTGCAGGAACGTGGAATAGATCGCTACCACCGGCTTGAGACCGTCGCAGGCCAGTCCGGCGGCGAACGTCACGGCATGTTGTTCGGCGATGGCGACATCAAAATAGCGATCCGGGAACCGCTCGGCGAATTCGACCAGCCCGGAACCCTCGCGCATCGCCGGAGTAATCCCGATTAGCCGTTCATCCTGGGCCGCCATGTCGCACAGCCACTCACCGAACACCTGGGTATAAGTCGGTCCACCACCCGGTTGGGCCGGTTTCAGCCCACAGGCGGGGTCGAATACGCCGACCCCGTGGTAGCCGACGGGCTCGTCTTCGGCCCGCGGGTAGCCTTTGCCCTTACGGGTAACGACATGCAGTAAGCGCGGCCCGGTCAACGCCCGCAGATTCCGCAAGGTCTGAATCAATATTGGGAGATCGTGGCCATCCACCGGCCCGAAATACTTGAAGCCCAGTTCCTCGAACAGCGTCCCTTCCGGGATCAGCAAGCCCTTGACGTGTTCTTCGGCGCGGCGGGCTACTTCCAGCATCGGCGGAACGTGACTCAAGACTTTCCTGCCACCTTCACGCACCGTCGAAAACAGTCGGCTGGACAACAACTGGGTCAGATGCGCCGACAAGGCTCCGACATTCGGTGAAATCGACATCTCGTTGTCATTCAGCACCACCAGCAGATCGCTTTTCAAATGCCCGGCATGATTGAGCGCCTCAAACGCCATGCCGGCCGTCATCGCGCCATCGCCAATTATGGCCACCGTCCTGCGGTCGTTGCCGGCCCGTTCGGCGGCAATCGCCATGCCCAGCGCGGCGCTCACCGAAGTGCTGGAATGGCCGACTCCGAAACAGTCGTAAGGACTTTCACTCCGTCGGGGAAATCCGGCGATGCCATTCTTGCGCCGCAAAGTACCCATCCGGGTACGCCGGCCAGTCAATATCTTGTGTGGATAGGTTTGATGGCCCACGTCCCACACCAGGCGATCTTCGGGGGTATTGAAGACGTAATGCAACGCGATGGTCAGTTCTACCGCCCCCAGATTGGCGGAAAAATGGCCCCCGGTCCGGGCCACGGTCTGAATCAGAAACTCGCGCAGCTCGTGCGCCAAAGCCGGTAAGCGGGTCTCGGACAACTGGCGCAAGTCCAGCGGTGTATCGATCAGTTCCAGCAGGGGAAAAGCGGGGCTAGTGGTCATGGCGAGGCAAAAGGTCCGTATCCGGGTCGGAAAGGCATGGGCTAACCGCAGGGGTCGGCAGGATCGGCGCTCAGTAGGCCCGTTCGACGATGTAGCCGGCAATCCAGCGCAGCGGTTCGGCTTCGCCGCCCAACGGCTCCAGACTGGCCAGCGCTTCTTCGTGCAGGGCGCGGGCGTGGGTGCGAGCGCCCTCCAGTCCTAGCAGAGCCGGATAGGTCGGCTTGCCCAGCACCCGATCTGCGCCCTGGGCTTTGCCGAGGGTCATGGTGTCGCTGATCTCGTCAAGAATGTCATCGCGAATCTGGAACGCCAGTCCGATGCACTTGGCGTAGCGATCCAACCGCTCCACCAGCGCCGGATCGACCGCCGGCTGGCTGAGCGCTCCCAACAGCACACTGGCGCGAATCAGCGCGCCGGTTTTGTGGATGTGCATGTTTTCCAGTTCAGCCAGGCTCAGGTCATCCCGCCCGACCGCCGCCAGATCAATCGCCTGACCGCCAGCCATGCCCCGTGACCCCGCCGCTTGCGCCAGTACGCCGACCATCCGCAGGCGAATGGCCGAATCGGTCACCATCGCTGCATCCTGACCGAGGGTTTGGAACGCCAGCGCCTGCAAGGCATCGCCCGCCAGAATCGCCATTGCCTCGCCAAACGCCTTGTGGCAGGTCGGTTGGCCGTGGCGCAGATCGTCGTTATCCATCGCCGGCAGGTCGTCGTGAATCAGGGAATAGGCGTGGATAAATTCCACCGCACAGGCGGGACCGTCCAGCGCTTCCACCGCTGCGCCAACGGCCGCGCCCGCCGCATAGACCAGCGTCGGGCGGATGCGTTTGCCACCGCCCAGCGCCGCGTAGCGCATGGCCTGATGCAAGGTGGCCGGATGCAAATCAGCAGCGGGCAAGCGTTGATCAAGCGCCTGGCGGGCGCGGGCCTGATAATTTTCAATCGGTTCGGCGATCATGACCATTAGCTTGATACCGCATTGAACGGTGCAATAAGCGATGCGCCATTCGACTCCAGCAACTGTTCCACTTTTTGCTCGGCCTGGCGCAGAGCGGTCTGGCAGGCCCGTGTCAGCGCCACGCCTTGCTCGAACCGCCGCAGCGCTTCATCAAGGGGCAGTTCACCCTGCTCGAGTTGCCCGACCAGGGTTTCCAGTTCTGCCAGCGCCGCTTCAAAAGCAATGGGAGGGGGCTTTTTTGCCATCATGTTCGTCCGTCTGACTGAAATTCAGCGGATTACGTTACCTTGCGTCAGGCGAACGGTCAATTTTGCCGGATGCCGCCCGGGGTATTTAAGCGACCGGCTCGGCAAGCTGGGCAACCGGTTCAGCGGTCTTGACGGCGTGAATCTTGGGCGACTTGGCCGCTGCCTGAGTCCGGGTCAATTCCTGAATGCTCCGGGTCAGCACATCGACCTGTGCAAACAAGTCCTGGATGTCCTCTTTGGCAGGAACTCCCAGGCGACGCAGCGCCCGCGCCACCCGGGTCTGAAAGACCTCTTCCAGCTTGTTCCATGCGCCGGTGGCCTTGTTACGGAGTTCGCCGGCCTTGCCCTTAACCGCCTCGACGCCTTCTTTGACCTGATCGGCTGTTTCTTCAGCGGTTTTTTTCATCCGGCTGTCCACTACCTGGCCTTCCTGCACCAGGGTCTCAAAAAATTTGCCGCCCTCTTCCTGAGTTCGGGCGAATGCACCCAATCCCGCCAGCCAGACTTGGCGGGCGAAATCACGGGCGTTACTGGTCAACTGATTTTCAAACAAGTCGGTTTTCATAAAGTGGCGCCTCTTTAATCTTCGCGCAACGCAGAGTTTATTCTGCGAAATCCGGGTTCTTTACTTCCGGGAACTTCGGGCACAGGTGATTGGGCAACACTGACGGACTGATAAATTAGCCAATAAAATTAGAGTACGCATACTAACCGGACACCATCGCCAGCAAACCGATCATTCCGGCGACGCTCAATTCAGATTTTATTCATCACGGATAAACTGGATGATCCGGCGGCGATCCTGCTTGGTAGGACGGGCGGCGGATTGAGCAACATCGGGGAATTGTAACCGCCGTTGCTCGCGGAGTTCTTCACGCTGCTGGCGGCTGGCGGAGGTTTCTTCATACCGCAGAATGGTGTGCTTGGCAGGGCCACGCTGGTTACTCAATGCCTTGACGGCCACCCGGTATTCTTCGGAACCGCGCTGAATCCGCAGCATTTCACCCAGCCGAACCGCATGAGCCGGTTTAACCCGCCGGTCATCGACATGGACCTTGCCACCGGTGACCGCTTCGGCAGCCAAGGCGCGGGTCTTGAAAAACCGCGCTGCCCACAGCCATTTATCCAGCCGAACCCGGTCTTCGGCACCGCCGGTGGCCGGTTGTGGATCCTCGTCGCCGGTCAAGAAACCTGCTCCCTCGCCCATTCGGAATCAACGCGCCTAACGTACAGCAAGCCGTTGTTCTTCATCGGGCAAGGTAATATTCAGCTCCAGAATCTCACAATCCCCTTCCCGATCCAGATGCACCTTAATCTGGCTCGGGTCGACAGGGACATATTTACGCACGACTTCCAGCAACTCCTTCTTGAGCGCCGGCAGATAGTCGGGGCTGCGGTGACGTCCACCCCGTTCGTGGGTGACGATGATCTGCAATCGCTCCTTGGCGACTGCCGCCGTCGTCTTGCCGGGCGGAACCCGACCAAAAATGCCGTTGAGCAGGTTTTTCATTTCAGTTCCCACCGAACAGCCGTTTTAAAAGTCCCTTTTTCTGGACCGTGACAAACCGGTGCGGCAGGCTCTTGCCCAGAAATCGGTCCACCAGATCGCCATAGGCAGCGCCGGCATCGCTGCCCTCCTCCAGAATCACGGGAACGCCGGCATTCGAGGATTGCAGTACTGCCGATGATTCGGGAATCACCCCCAGCAGCGAGATGCCCAGAATCTCCAATACATCGTCCACAGTGAGCATGTCGCCGCGGTGGGCGCGTTCTGCATCGTAGCGGGCCAGCACCAGATGCTCCTTGATCGACACTTCACCCTGCTCGGCCCGCCGCGACCGGCTGGACAAAATGCCGAGAATCCGGTCAGAATCACGCACTGATGAGACTTCCGGGTTGGTAACGACCAGAGCCTCATCAGCGAAATACAGCGCCATCAATGCGCCGCGTTCAATGCCGGCGGGCGAGTCGCAGACGATGTATTCAAAATTCTGCCGCAGTTCATTCAGAATCCGCTCAACCCCATCCTTGGTGAGCGCATCCTTGTCGCGGGTTTGCGAGGCCGGCAGGATATACAGATTCTCGACCCGTTTGTCCCGAATCAGCGCCTGATTGAGATTGGCCTCGTTGTTGATGACATTAATGAAGTCATACACCACCCGCCGTTCGCAACCCATAATCAGGTCCAGGTTGCGCAAGCCCACGTCAAAATCGATCACCACGGTCCGATAGCCACGCTGGGCCAAGCCGGCGGCGAAGCTGGCGCTGGTTGTTGTCTTGCCTACGCCTCCCTTGCCGGAAGTCACCACGATCACGGTTGCCAAGCTGCTATCCCATAAAGTTAAGGTTAGGTGATAAAGAAGGGCACGGTCTAACGGTTCAGAGGTTCGATCACCAACCGGTCTTCCACCAGCCGGATGTGCGCGGGCTTTCCCCGATCCGCCGGACTAATCTGCTCACTGACCCGATAACGGCCAGCAATCGAGATCAATTCCGCTTCCAGACTCTGACAGAAAATCCGGGTTTCAATATCGCCCTTGACGCCCGCCAAAGCGCGTCCCCGCAATACGCCGTATACATGGATATTGCCGTCAGCAATCACTTCAGCGCCGGCGCTCACTGCCCCCAAGATGATCACATCGCCATCCGGGGTATAGATTTGCTGGCCGGATCGCACCGGGTGACCGATGATCTGACTGTGCGCCGGCGCTGGATCGGCGCGTTCGAATTTGCGGGTGCCCCCAGTACTCCGGCTTTCCGGCAGCACCGGCAATCCCGCCAGCCGGGCCGCTGCCTGGAGTTCCGGGCTGCCGTTGCGAATCCCAACCGGAGCCATCCCGTGCTTGCGCAACAAATCGTAAAGTCCGTTGAAGTCGACGCCTTCGGGCGGACAGGTCATTCCTTCCAGATCGATCACTACCGGCGTGTTATTGAAAAAGCTGGGTGCCTGTTTGGTCTTATCCACCAGATGGCGCTCGATAGCGGTCTGGTCCAATTGGAAAAGATGCAGGACCGTCAACGTAAACAGACTGCCCTTGAGTTCAAAGGGCAGCGGTTCCGGGTTGGTTTGATGGGGGAAGCGCAACAACATGACGATGCGGGAGGTCCTTGCCGGGTGCTGGATGCCTGCGCGTTATTCTACACGCCATCCTGCGTTGGTGAATCAGTGATCATGGCCGTGAGTGTGAACATGATGAGGCGTGTCGGAGGGGATTTAACGCTTACTGTAGAGCAGCCGGCGCGTCTTTGCTGGAAAAACCGCAGCGGCGCGACGTTCTGAATCGGCATCGTTCGACGGCTAATCCGCGAAGGTCACCATCGATGTTCCGGCGCTGAAGAGGGTCAAGGCCCCGGGCGGCATCACCGTCCACGCCTCATTGGTCGTGAGCGGGCGGGTTGCCACGATCGTGACGATATCGTTGGGGGTCGTTTCCTGCTGGAAATCAACCGTCATGTCAACATCCGTCAGCCGGGCCTGGCCGAACGGCGCCCGGCGGGTCAGCCAGGACAGTTCGCTGCTGCAATGGGCGTAGAGATGCCGGGCGTCGCTGAGCAGATAGTTGAATACGCCGCGCTCACCCAGTTCCCGGGAAAGGGTATAGACATACCGCCACAGATCAGCCGGCTGGCGTGGCGGTTGGGGAAAGCGTTCGCGGATTTGGCCCAGCAGCCAGCAGAAGGCGTGTTCGCTGTCGGTGGAGCCGATCGGGCGATAGCCGCTCAGCGGCAGGCGCTTGACGCCGCGCAACTGACCATTGTGGGCGAATGCCCAAGGCCGGCCCCACAATTCGCGGCCAAACGGATGCGTATTTTCCAGACAGACCCGGCCACGGTTGGCGCGGCGGATATGGCTGATCACGATCTGGCTCTTGATGGCGTAGCGTTGCACCAGCCGGGCGATTTCCGATTCAGCGCTGGGGACGGGATCATGGAACATCCGGCAGCCGCCCCCCTCGTAAAAGGCGATCCCCCAACCATCCCGATGCGGGCCGGTCTTGCCGCCACGCTGCATCAGGCCGGTAAAGCTGAAGCAGATGTCGGTGGGCACATTCGCACTCATCCCGAGCAGTTCGCACATGGTCGCGCTCCAATCAACTCCGGCACGGCGCTGAATCAGGAGACCAACCGCCCGGGCCGGTCATTCCCCGCTCGCGGCGAACCGCATCGAGGTAAGGATTGGTCTTGAGTTCCTGTTCCAGCGTGGTCGCCGGACCATGACCGCTACAGACCACCAAATGCCCCGGCAATGCCAGCAGCCGGCACAGGCTTTGCTCCATCAGGTCCGGATCGCTGAGTGGAAAATCCGTGCGGCCAATGCTGCCAGCGAATAGGGTGTCGCCGACGAAGACGTAAGTGTCGTCGTAATAGCAGCCCTGGCCGGGGGTATGACCGGGCGTGGACAAAAAATGGAAGCGCCATTCACCTACATCAAGGCTATCGCCGTCGGCCAGATACCGATCGATCCGCCCGCAGGGCCGGTCGAAATCGGGCATTCCGAACAACACCGAGCCTTGCTGCGGCAGCATCTCGAACAAGGATTGCTCCAGCGCCGGCAGATAAGTGGTTGCAACGGGAAATTCCCGTTGCAGGTCAGCCAGCCCACCGGCATGGTCGAAATGGGCGTGGGTCAGCAGAATCGCCTGCAAATCCGGGCGCGGATTCAGCTTGGCCAGCGCGTGGGCCAATTGTGGCCCCTCGCCGGTATCCACTACCGCACAACAACCCGTGGCCGGATCTTGCAACAGGTAAGCGTTGACCTGGAATGAACCCAGGGTAAAACAGCGGACTTTCATGGTAGGGGTTGCTCGATGAGGTGATCGGCCAGATGTTTGGCGCGGCGCTCCGGGATCACTCGGCCACGGACACTCATGCCGGCCAGCCGGGTAGATTGCGGATCGCCGGTTCGCAACGGGTGCCAGTCCGGCAGGGATTGGCCCGCGGCCAGCAACCGGTAGGCGCAAGTCGCCGGCAGCCAGTAAATCTGTGGTACCTCGGCGGGCGTCAGTTGCACACAGTCAGGAACCCAGCGAAACCGGTCGGCGTAACGGCTGCACCGGCCGGTCTGCACATCCAGTAACTGGCAGGCGACATTGGTGTGAAATAATTTGCCGGTATCCGTATCCTCCAGCTTGTGCAGACAGCACTTGCCGCAACCGTCGCACAGCGCCTCCCACTCGGCCAGGGTCAGGTCGGCGAGAGTACAGTCTTGCCAGAACGGCGGGCTGGAATTCATGGAGGATAGGAGAGTAGGTAAACGGGGGATGCCGGGCGACAGCATCCCCACCCGGATTCAGGAATGGATGTAGTCGCGCAGGGACTTGGCTTCCTGGGCGGTTTCGTCGAGCTTGGCCTTGACCAGATCGCCGATCGACACCATGCCGACCATTTTTCCATCTTCCACGACCGGCAGGTGCCGGAACCGTTTAACGGTCATGAGGGCCAAAACTTCGCTGACGCTGTCTTCCGGTTTGCCGGTGGTCATATCACAGGTCATGCAAGGCGGAATCGACATCCTGGAAAAATCGGTGCGGCCTTCGGCGCACAGTTCCAGCACGTCGCGTTCAGTAAAAATGCCGGCCGGCGAGCCGTCGGCATTCGGCACGATCACCGAACCAACCTTATGATCGCTCATAGCGCGGATCGCATCGGCGACCATGGCGCTGGCCGGCACAGTGACTGGCAGGCCCCCCTTGATTTTCAACACTTCCTTCAGTTGCATCATGTCCGGGCATCCCCTTGGGTGGGTTGAAACGGGTTGATTGAAGCGGGCTGATCGAGGTCAGCAATGAGTTAAATTTAGCAAAATTGCCGGTTTTAGCCACCACCCCGATGCAACTGGGGTGGCGACGCCCCTTGGCGCGATCAGCCCATCGCCAGCAACAGCCCATTCAAGCGCTTGACAAAACTGGCCGGATCTTCGAGTTGCCCGCCTTCCGCCAGCACCGCCTGTTCAAACAGCAGGTGGGTCCAGTCGCTGAACCGCCCGGTGTCCGCTTCATCTTTCAACCGCAGCACCAGCGAATGGGTTGGATTCAGTTCCAGATACGGCCGGCTAACGGGCACACTCTGGCCGGCGTCGCGCAACAACCGCTCCAGATGGGCGCTGAGGGCGTGTTCATCGACCACCAGGCAGGCCGGTGAATCGGTCAGCCGCGAGGAAATCCGGGCCTCCTTGATCTGGTCGCCCAGCGTTTCCTTGACCCGGCTGAGCAAGTCCTTGAACTGATCCTCGGCCTGTTTCTGCTCCTGCTTCTCTTCTTCCGAAGCGATTTTATCAAGATCCAGCGCGCCCTTGGCGACGGAATGAAAAGGTTTACCCTCGAATTCGGTCAGATGCGACATCAGCCATTCATCAACCCGGTCGGTCAACAGCAGCACTTCCAGCCCTTTTTTGCGGAAAATTTCCAGATGCGGGCTGTTTTTGGCCGCAGCAAAGCTGTCGGCGACGATGTAATAAATCTGGTCCTGGCCCTCTTTCATCCGCCCGACGTAATCAGCCAGAGAAACCGTCTGGTCAGGGTTGTCGTTATGGGTCGAGGCGAAGCGGAATAATTTGGCAACCTGTTCACGATTGCCGTAATCCTCCGCCGGCCCTTCCTTAATCACCCGGCCAAATTCTTTCCAGAACTTGCCGTATTTTTCGGCATCGTTCGCCGCCAGATCCTCCAGCAGGCCCAGCACCTTTTTAATCGAGCCGGCGCGAATGCTGTCCACCACTTTACTGCCCTGCAACAACTCGCGCGAGATGTTCAGCGGCAGATCGTTGGAGTCAATCACGCCGCGAACAAAGCGCAGATAACGTGGCATCAGGTGTTCAGCGTCATCCATGATAAACACCCGCTGCACATACAGTTTTACCCCGTGGCGCTGCTCCCGATCCCACAGATCAAACGGGGCGCGGGCCGGAATGAACAGCAGCGAGGCGTATTCCAGTTTGCCCTCGACCCGGTGATGAGTCCAGGCCAGCGGGTCTTCAAAGTCATGGCCGACGTGCTTGTAAAACGCCTTATATTCTTCTTCGGTAATCTCGCCCTTGGGCCGCGTCCACAACGCCGCGGCCTGATTGATTCGTTCCTCGACGATCGTCGGCGGCGCGTCCTTGTCCTCGCTGAATTTTTGCACCGGCATCAGCACCGGCAAAGTGATGTGATCGGAATATTTGGTGATGATCGAGCGCAATTGCCACTCATTCAGCAATTCAGCTTCGTCTTCGCGCAAATGCAGAATGACCTCGGTGCCGCGAGTGGGTTTTTCCAGGGTTTCCAGCGTGTATTCGCCTTCGCCATTGGACGCCCACAGGACGCCATGTTCGGCTCCCATGCCAGCCCGGCGGGTGAATAAGGTCACCTTGTCCGCCACGATGAAGCTGGAATAGAACCCAACCCCGAACTGGCCGATCAGATTAGTATCCTTGGCCTGATCGCCGGTCAGTTTTTGCATGAACTGGCGAGTGCCGGAGCGGGCGATGGTGCCAATATTGTCGATCACTTCCTGCCGGTCCATGCCAATCCCGTTGTCGGCAATGGTCACGGTGCGGGCGTCCTTGTCGAAGCTGACCCGGATTTTCAGCTCGGGATCGCTCTCATACAGGGCGCTGTCGGTCAGGGCCTCGAAGCGCAACTTGTCGCAAGCGTCGGAGGCGTTGGAGATGAGTTCGCGGAGGAAGACTTCTTTATGGGAATACAGCGAATGCGCGACCAGACGCAGCAGTTGCTGCACCTCGGCCTGAAACCCAAGGGTTTCCTTGTGAGCTTCGACGGTCATGGGGGACGGTCTCCTGGATAAAGTTGAATACCGCCAGCGGATATGCGGGCGGGCGGTGGAATTTCAAGCCAAGCGTGGTTGCCCACCGCGCCGGTTCCGCTACTCTGTCAGCCGGTTCCATTGCTCATCTGGAGGTTCGTCATGTCCCTGGCTCGCGCCAAAACCGTTTTCACCGCCGAGGATTATCTGGCCGGGGAGGAACACAGCCCCGGCAAGCATCAATATCTCGCCGGCGAAATCTTCGCCATGGGCGGCGCTACCGATGCCCACATCACGATCACCATGAATCTGGCTTTTCTGTTGCGCGCTCATGTTCGTGGCCGATCGTGCCGGGTCTACATAGCGGACATGAAACTGCGGGTGGCAACCGCCGACGCCTTTTTTTATCCCGACCTGCTGGTTACTTGCGCCCCGGATGATCACGCCGCGCCGTTGTTCAAGAGTCAGCCGACGCTGGTAGCGGAAGTGTTGTCCGCCTCGACCGCCGCGTTCGATCGGGGCCGGAAGTTTGCCATTTACCGGCAATTGCCGAGCCTGCAGGAATATGTGCTGATTGAGCAGCGCCCGATGAGCGTCGAATGCTTCCGCCGCGGTGACCGGGGACAATGGCTGTTGCAGGCTTACGGGCCGGGCGAGAGGGTGGAATTGGCCAGTCTGAATTTCAGCGCCGCTATTGAGACGCTCTACGAAGATGTGGTGCTGCCGGCGAATACGAATGAGGACTGGCGCCCGCCTCAAGCCGATGCGGATTAAGCGGCGGCTACCCGCACGCCATCGCCACACCTTCGTGCCGCAACAGCCAGCGTTTGATCGCCAGCGGATCGCCGCTCACGGCGCCGGTATAGCCGCCTAAACCCTGCCGAGCGACGACCCGATGACAGGGAATCAAAATCGGCACCGGATTGCTCCGGCACGCATTGCCAATAGCGCGGGCGGCAGTGCCGAGTTGCCGCGCCAGTTCCCCGTAAGTGAGGACGGTTCCCGGTGGAATCGCCTGCAACGCTGCCCAAACCCGGTGTTGGAATGGGGTTCCTGCCCGCATCACCGGCACCGTCAGCGGGGTATGAGCATCGCGGAAATAGGCGGCTAACTCGGCGACAACAGCAGCAGTGGCGGCATCTATTGGCGACTGTTCGGGGGTATCGGTGGGCAGATAATCCAGGGCGCTCACGAGCCTGTTCGTCATGACGATGCCAATGCGACCGCCGAAAGGCGCGGCGATCATCGCCTGGTAAGGGTTATTTTCGCTCATCCGCGTGGAATGTAGCTCAACCAGTCGTGGCCAGCATCGCCATACGCCATAAAGTGCGGATTTAGTAACGAATCTGACGTGTTATAGCGCAGCGGCTCGCCGGTCTCCGCCGATACCACCCGCCCCCCGGCGACTTCGACGACCGCTTGAGCAGCAGCGGTGTCCCATTCCGACGTCGGGCCGAGCCGGGGATACACGTCCGCCGCGCCCTCCGCCACTTGGCAGAGCTTTAGGGAACTGCCCATCGTGACCAGTTCATGCGGCCCCAGGGCGGCGACGAACTGTTGCAAGCCGGGTCCGCCATGTGAATGGCTACCGACCACCCGCACCGGTTGGCCGGCTGACAAGGGTTTAACCTGAATCGGTTGCGGCGATTGGCCCGACTCCTCACAGAACGCGCCATAGCCACGGGCCGCGAAATAGCACCGCCCAGTCGCCGGAACCCGCACCACGCCCAACACCGGTTCATGATCGTCGATGAGGGCGATATTGACGGTGAACTGGCCGTTGCGCTGAATGAATTCCTTGGTGCCGTCCAGCGGGTCCACCAGCCAGTAGCGTCGCCACTGGATGCGCTCGGCGAACGGGATGGCCGCGGATTCCTCCGACAGGATGGGAATATCCGGCGTCAGTGCGCCCAGCCCGGCGACGATAGTGTGATGGGACGCCCAGTCAGCGGCGGTCAGTGGACTGTCATCGTCCTTGGCGACGATGTCAAACGCTGTGGCGTAAAGGGCCATAATCCGCTCGCTGGCTTCAAGCGCCAGAGTGCGCACTGGATCGAGCCAATTCACCCATTCATCACGCATCCCGTTACTCCTCAACAAAAAAGCGACTGCCAAAAGATCGCCCTCTTGCTTGAACTGTCGCGGACTCAGGAGGCCTTGACCCGCTTTTCCTTAATCCGGGCCGCCTTGCCTTCCAGACCGCGCAGGTAATACAGCTTGGCGCGACGTACATCGCCCCGGCGCTTGACGGTCAGATCGGCAATCGCCGGGCTGTGGCTCTGGAATACCCGTTCCACGCCCTCGCCGTGGGAAATTTTCCGCACGGTAAAGGCCGAATTCAGGCCGCGATTGCGCTTGGCGATCACGACGCCCTCAAACGCCTGCAATCGTTCGCGGTTGCCTTCCTTGACCTTGACCCGCACCACCACCGTGTCGCCGGGATTAAAGGCCGGGAGTTCACGGGTCATTTGATCCCGTTCAAATTGTTCCAGCAGTTTGCTCATTACAAGATGCTCCACGTTATTCCGGGACCGCACCGGCCATTCCGACAGGTCCCGCTGATTGTTGATGTTCGCGAATAAATTCATCCAGCAACTGTTGATCCGGGCGGTCCAGCGCTTGTAACGCCAGCAAATCGGGTCGCCGCAACCAGGTTCGCCCCAAGGCTTCGCGCCGCCGCCAGCGGGCAATCGCAGCATGATCGCCGCCTAACAGCACCGCCGGAACCCGCTGTCCATCGATCGACTCCGGCCGGGTGTAGTGCGGGTAGTCCAGCAACCCCGCCATGAACGAATCTTGCGCGGCGGATTCCTCATCATTCAGCGCCCCCGGCAGCAATCGGGCCACGGCATCGATGATCACCAGCGCCGCCAGTTCGCCACCGCTGAGGACATAATCACCGATCGACCATTCCTCATCGATCTCGGCCCCGATCAAGCGCTCATCGATGCCTTCATAGCGACCGGCCAGCAGAATCAGCCGGGGTTGATCCGCCAGCTCCCGCACCCCATTCTGGGTCAGGGGCCGACCCTGGGGACTGAGGTAAAGTGTTCTACCCGCCGGTTCCGCTGCCGCTCTGGCTCGCCGCAAGGCGTCACGCACCGGCTGGACTTTCAGCACCATGCCCGGCCCACCGCCATAGGGGCGATCATCGACGGTGCGATGCCGGTCATGGGTGTCCTCACGCGGGTCCCAGGTCGCCACCGTCAGCAAACCGCGCTCGACCGCCCGGCCGGTGATGCCGAATCGGAGCAGGGTTTCGACCATTTCGGGAAATAGAGTAATGACATCGACGCGCATGGCGACCAGCGTTCAGAAATCCGGGTCCCAATCCACACGCACCAGACCTTGCTCAAGGTTAATCTCAACCACCACCTGACCGCGCACGAACGGTAGCAATCGTTCCCGCTCGCCTCGCACCACCATCACATCGTTGGCCCCGGTAGCGAACAGCGAAGCGACCGCACCCAGATCAACGCCGTTCAGCGTGATTACCCGCAATCCATGCAGATCGGTCCAGTAGTATTCGCCGGGATTGAGCGGCGGCAATTGCGCACGGCGCACCGCAATGTGAGTCTGCATCAGGGCTATCGCCTGATCGCGATTATCGCAACCCGCGAATTTCAGCACCACGCCCTCGCCATGCGCGCGGCCCGCTTCAATGATCACTTCGCGCCATTGGCCCTGTTGCTGTAAAAATACCGGTTGGTAGCGGATGATGCCGACGCGGGGATCAGTGTGGGAGAATATCCGCACCCAACCTTCCAGACCAAACAGGCCGGAGACCCGGCCCAGCACCACCCAGTCGTCACCCATCCTGCCGCAACTAGGCCACTGCCGGTTGCTGGCGGGCGTATTCCTTAATCAGGCTGGCTACCCGCTCCGACGGATGAGCGCCAACGCTCATCCAGTATTGCACCCGATCTTGATTCAGGTTCAGCCGCACTTCCTGGCCGCCGGCGATGGGATTGAAAAAACCGACACGCTCGATACAGCGCCCATCGCGCCGGTTGCGACTGTCAGTAACGACTACGGTGTAGAAGGGGCGCTTCTTAGCGCCGCCGCGAGACAGGCGAATGGTTACCATGCGCTGTGCGTACCTCTGGCAAATGCGGATACAAAAAAGCTGCCCATGCGGGGCAGCCGGATGAAGCGGGGGATGGTATCTGAAATTTCGGGCGTTTGGAACCGTTAGCCGCATAACCGACGGCTTCAATCAAAACCAGCTTTTAAACTTATTGAGAATCAGATTCCCGCCCTTCCCTGTCATGGGTTAGGCGTTAAACTACGGGAGGCGAATATTCTGACGCCTAAAGATTTCGCCTTTTGCCATTTTGCAGGACAGCCATTTTGAAGGACATTTGAGCATGACCAAGGGATCTCTTGCTCCCGCCCCGCAAACCACCGCCGCGCTTCCGCCGCTGGCGTCGATCGTCATCCGCAGCATGGGCCGTGCCACCTTACGGCAGGCTTTGGATTCGGTCGCTGGGCAAAATTACCCCCACCTGGAAATTGTCGTCGTCAACGCCAAGGGTAAAGGCCACCCGCCACTGCCTGAACACTACGGGCGTATTCCGCTGCGGGTTTGCAACGCCGGCCAGCCGTTGCCGCGCAGTCGCGCCGCTAATCTGGGCATGGAGCGGGCGCGGGGCGATTATTTGCTGTTTCTGGATGACGATGACTGGTTGTTGCCACATCACGTCAATGAGCTGGCTATGGCTTTGCAGCGGCAGCCACACCTGCGCATCGCGTATACCGGGGTGGAATGCCAGCGGGAAGCGGATGGACACCGTGAAACCGTACTGGTCTATAACAGCCCCTTTGATGCGATTCGCTTGTTGTACGAAAACTACATTCCTATCCACGCGGTGCTGTTCGAGCGGCGGCTGTTCCTCGAAGGCTGCCGGTTCGATGAAACCCTGGACGTTTACGAGGATTGGGACTTTTGGCTACAACTGCGCGCTACCGGGCCGTTTAGCCACGTCGATCAGGTCAGTGCCATCTACCGGTTAAACAGCGCTGAAAACTTGGGCGGAACCGCGCAACAGGGGTTATTAATCACTGCTTGGAGCACGATTATTCACAAATGGCGACATCTTTGGTCCGACGATGAATTGCGGGCGATTTGCACTCAAGCCAGGGGCCGCCAAACGCTGATTGATGCCTTTGAACAGGAGAGACGGTCATTCTTAGCTGATCGTCATAGCTTGATGGTAGCGCTGGAACAGGAAAAACAGGTTGCCGAAACCGGGCGCCATACCTTGACGGTAACGCTGGAACAGGAAAAACAGGCTGCCGAAACCGAGCGTCAAACCTTGATGGTAGCGCTGGAACAGGAAAAACAGGCTGCTGAAACCGAGCGTCAAACCTTGATGGTAGCGCTGGAACAGGAAAAACAGGCTGCTGAAACCGAGCGCCATACCTTGATGGTAACGCTGGAACAGGAAAAACAGGCTGCCGAAACCGAGCGTCAAACCTTGATGGTAGCGCTGGAACAGGAAAAACAGGTTGCCGAAACCGAGCGTCAAACCTTGATGGTGGCGCTGCAACAGGAAAAACAGGCTGCCGAAACCGGGCGCCATACCTTGATGGCGGCGCTGGAACAGGAAAAGCAGACAGCTGAAGCCGGGCGTCAGGCCCAAGAAAAACTCACCACCACACTGGAGCGGGACCAAGCGCAACACCAGGAAACTGTAGCTACATTGCAGCAACGTCTTGAGACCTTGGCGAAAAAACTGGTCCAGGAGCAACAGATGCTGGAGATGTACATTGGCGGCTTGGCCGCCGTTGAATCATCTACCATCTGGTGCGCCAGCTATCCCTATCGTTGGCTGATGATCCAATTGCAGCAAATCTTGCGGCGATCTGCGCCGGAAGCGGTGTCTGACTCCCAGCCTGGTGTACCGATCAATATCCCCTGCCCGCCGATACCCTATCCTGTCGATGTGATAATTCCGATTTACCGGGGGCTGGATGAAACCCGCGCCTGTCTGGAAAGCGTATTGGCGACAGTTCCAGCGGAGATCGGCAACCTCATCGTTATCAATGACGCCAGCCCCGAGTTGAAACTGGTCATCTGGCTGACGCGCCTGGCGGAGCAATATCCCCAGCTCATGGTGCTGCATAACCCCGATAATCTGGGCTTCGTGCAAACCTGCAACCGTGGTATGGGTCTGCACCCGGAACGCGATGTGGTGCTGCTCAATAGCGATACCGTGGTCGCCAATGACTGGCTGGCGCGGTTGCGCGATTGCGCCTACCGCGACCGGCGCATTGGCACCGTCACCCCGTTTTCCAACAACGCTACCATTTGCAGCTATCCCCGCTTCTGCGCTGACAATCCATTGCCGCCGGGCTGGCCGGTGGCGGCGCTGGATGCCCTGTTCAGTCGTTGTAATCGCGGCGAACTGGCGGATATTCCGACGGCAGTGGGATTCTGTATGTATATCCGCCGCGGTTGCCTCAACGAGGTGGGCGGTTTCGACGAGCGCCATTTCGGCAAGGGCTATGGCGAAGAAAATGATTTTTCGATGCGGGCCAAGGCGCTTGGCTGGCGTCACGCGCTTAGCGCCGACGTCTTCGTCTACCATGCCGGCAGCGTCAGCTTCGCCGATCATCAGAATCACCAGAAACGCCAGGGGCTGGACATGGTGAGTCGGTTACATCCCGACTATGAACCCCTGGTACACCGGCATATTGCCCAAGACCCGGCGCGACCCTTCCGGCTACGGGTGGATCTGGCCCGGCTAACCTACAGTGAGCGACCCGTTCTGCTGTTCATTACCCATGATCGAGGCGGCGGTACCCAGAAACACATTGAAGAATTGGTCGAAATGTTCGCGGCGGACGCCCAGTTTTTGTTGCTACGGCCCGGCGGCAACGGCCAGCATTTATTGTCCTGGCCGCATCCGGGCGAAGCCCTGCAACTAATTTTCAACCTGCCGGGCGATAGCGACGCCTTGCAAAACTGCCTCCAAGCGCTGGCGGTGCGGCGCATCCATTTTCACCACACCATCGGTTTGCATCCCCTGTTGCTGGAGTTGCCGGCGCGGTTAGGTGTCCCTTACGATTTCACGGTCCACGATTATTATCCCTGCTGCCCGCAAATCACCCTGACCAATTATCAGAACCGCTACTGCGGAGAACCGGATACCGCAGGTTGCAACCGTTGTCTGGCGATCCTGCCTGCGCCGGGCGGCGGCACAATTCAAACTTGGCGACAACGGTATAAGTCTTTTATCACCCAAGCTGATCGAGTACTCGCCCCGTGTGCGGACGCCGCCCGGCGCTTGGCCCGCTATTTCCCTGCCGCCCATATTCTGCCGGCTCCACACCCCGATTTGGATGATCACGCTTGTCCGGCCCCACAACCTACGCCCCTGCTTGACGACGAACCGCTGCGGATCGTGGTGCTGGGGGCGCTCAGTCCGATTAAAGGCGCTGACGTACTCGAACAATGCGCGCTGAATGCCCGGTTGCGCGGCTTACCGCTGACCTTTGAACTCATCGGGTACGCCTACCGCCATTTACGCACGGCACCGGGTAGTGCGCTAAAAGTCCACGGCGCTTACGACAACGCCGATTTGCCGGCCTTTTTGTCCAAAGCGCAACCGCATCTAGTCTGGTTTCCCGCCCTCTGGCCGGAAACTTACAGCTATACGCTTAGCACCTGCCTACATTTGGGATTGCCGGTGGTGGTTCCTGACTTGGGCGCTTTTCCCGAACGCTTGGCCGGTCGGGCCTGGAGCTGGATTTGCCCTTGGCGGCAACCTGCCCGCGACTGGAACGATTTTTTCGTGCGGATTCGGGAACAGCATTTCGCGCCGGGCTGTTCGCCACCCGCGCCAGATGGCGAAACCGGTCCGCCGGGCTTTGATTATCGTCGCGACTACCTGCCGCCCGCGATCCTGACGACGCCGGCAGACCGGGTTATGACCGATGCCGATGCTGTAGCCATGGCTACGACTTTTGCTTATCCCCATCTTACCGGCACCGCGCAACAACAAGCGGCGCTCAGGTTGAAATTACTGGATATGACCGTGCGCTTGCGCCGCGCTCCACTGTTGCGCCGGCTGGCCCGCGCCATTCCGCTCGGCTGGCAGTCCCGTGTCAAGGCTTGGTTGCGGGGCACTCTTTCCTGAATAACAACGTCCACGACTAATTCATCACCAGCTAACCAAGAAAATCAACAGGTTATTTTGTAATAATTCAGGTCGATCCCTGATTTTAATTTTATTCTGCCTGTAAAAGCTGATTTCTTGATTGTGATCGCTAAAACTGTCCGAACTATTGTTATTAAGGAAGATTTAAATAATGAATAAAGTTATTAATATTCAGTTTCTTCGAGCTATTGCTGCTTTTATTGTGGTACTTTATCATACGGCAGATCATTACTTTGCTGTAGTCGATTTTTCAACTACAAATATTTTTAGTATTGTAAAAAATTTTGGGTATGTAGGCGTTGATCTTTTTTTTGTAACGAGTGGCTATGTAATCTGGGTTAGTACAAGGAATGTATCCAGTTTTTTTGGAATCATGAGTTTCGCGTATGGTCGACTGGCTCGTATATATTTTGGTTATTGGCCATACTTTTTTATTTTACTGATAATAACATATTTATTTTCAAAAGAGATATTGAATACAGTTGATATAGTAGGGTCTTTTTTTCTGACCCAGAAAGCGCTTAATAAAATACTGATAACGGTATCTTGGACCCTCAGTTATGAGCTTTATTTCTATTTATGTTTTAGTTTTCTGCTATTCTTGCCTCGACGAAAAATTATATATGTATTATATTTTTTAAGTATTGTTATTGTCACCGTGCAATTATGGGGAATATTTATTTTAGGCGTATATCTGAAAAATAATTTCCCAACAACTCATGTTATCTTTACGTTTTACTTGTCACCGTTTTGTCTTGAATTTATCGCAGGTTGTTCGATTGCATTTTATTTTGAAAACAAACAGGTAAATAATTTAATGGCAGTATTTGTAGCGGCATTTGTTTTTTTTGCTTTAGCAATGTTTTATCAGACAAGCATCGATGGATTTCTTGATCAGGGTTATTACTATCCGCAAAGAGTTATTCTATTAGGTTCTATGTCAGTTTTTATAGTTGTAGGGTTGATCGAACTGGAAAGAAGAGGGGTTATTTTATTTCCAAATTTTTCTAAATTAATAGGCGAAGCCTCTTATAGTATGTACT
Organism: uncultured Candidatus Competibacteraceae bacterium; assembly: GCA_903879705.1. Lineage (GTDB taxonomy): Bacteria > Pseudomonadota > Gammaproteobacteria > Competibacterales > Competibacteraceae > RXIV01. The sequence continues at coordinate 23,821 of CAIRMO010000137.1, forward strand.
TGTCACACACAATTGTTTTGTATGTTCTTTATGTAATAGGGATAAGAACAGCAATAAAAGAATTTGGAAAGTATCAGGGTTTCTTGATGATTTTAGTGATTTTATTAATTGTTGGATACAGCGTATTACATTACCGAATTGTTGAAACCCCGTTAATGTCTTTAGCTAGAAGATTTAAAATCTGGATTCAACAAAAAATGGTTCTTCGAGGGTTTTTGTCGAGTCTACCTAATCAGGAGGCTGTCGTGAAGTTAACTAATTGATTCGTATAAATGGTAGAGAGTCGATTCACAGCCGGATCAGCGGGTCGAAACCAGCCTGCGGGATCATTTCTACAGAAACCATTGAAGAATTGACTAGTTTCCTGACTAAGAGATTGTCGGATTTCAAAAAGTAACCCATTAAAATAAAATAGCTTTCTGTTTTCTGATATAAAAAATTAGTCTTTTTTTCAATCAAGTATTTGTACAGATGGTCCGATAATCTCCTAAGCCTGTTTTATCATGTCGTGCGACCGGTTGATGTCATGGAGCTTTACTGTCGGAGCGCCAGCCGGTTTGCGGTCATTGAGCGCATTTGCCACAAGGAGCCGATTTCCGCCTACAAGGTCATTGGTGACCGAAATGTCGAGGTTGCCATTGAAGGCACCAAGTTCATTGAATTCCAACCCACTTACCGGGGCTTGATCGATACTGTGCGGCAGGTGGGGTTCAAGACTATTATTGAAGTCGTCGGCCAATGTGATACCCCGATTGAATTATTCAGCGACAGTTCCCGGCGCTGTCTGATCGGCTTCAAAGAGCCCCAGCCGGCCTGTTTACACAACCTGCTTATTGAGGAATCCTGACATGACGTTGCCCATCCGTCTCCAGTCCGCTGTTTTTATCGCATTGTTTTCACCGCTCCTGGCTTCGGCCAGCACCATCGTGGTCAGCCCTGGCCAATCCATCGAATCCGCCATCCGGGGCGCGCAGAATGGCGATGTTATCGAAGTCGCCCCGGGCACTTATACCCAGACCATCCGTTTCTGGGGCAAGGCGGTCACGCTGCGCAGTCAGAGCGGTCCAGAAAACACCATCATTGACGGCGGCAGCCAGTTGGGTCCGCTGATTTCGTTTTTCGATAACGAATCGCGCGCCAGCGTAGTGGACGGCTTTACCTTGGTGAATGGCGTCACTGGCGGCGGCGGCGGCGCGATCACCGCGCAAAACGGCGCATCGCCCACGATTCGCAATAACATCATCCGCAATAATCGGGCGTTGATTGGCGCCGGGATTTATCTGTACGTCAATAGCAGTCCCCTGATCGAAAAAAATGTATTCAGTGACAACCGCGCCGAGGGCAATAACGCCGGCGGAGGTGCCATTGCCGCCAGTTACGGCGGCCATCCGCTGATTCGCAATAACATGTTTTCCCGGAATACGGTGTATGGCAATCCGGCGTCCGGCGGGGCAGTTTTTGTTTCCAAAGGCAGCGGCGCAACGATTGACGACAATGATTTTTCAGAAAACTCCTGCACCTTTAACCTGGAGGATGTCGCCACTGGCGGAGCGGTTCATGTGATCCACGATACTCGCAGTGGCGGTGGCGTGGTTCTTTCCAACAACCGGTTTCGCAATAATACCGCCAATTACGGCGGCGCGGCGGGTGCTGAGGCCGGCGCCAGCGTGATGCTGGTCAATAATGAATTCACCGGCAATCGCGCCCATTATTATGGGGGGGCGTTTATCTCGCATGCCATTCAATCAGTAGGCGCTTACCGTATTCAAGGCGAACTGTTCGATCTGGTTTTTGATGGCAACCGCTTTACCCAGAATACCGCCGCTCAGTTTGGCGGCGCGATCATGTTGAGCGAGTACTCGAGAGGGTGGATTGGCAGCAACGATTTCACCGGAAATACCGCTGGGGTCAGCGGCGGTGCCATTCATCTGGATCGCAGTGTCGCTACCATTGTGGATAACACGATTCAGGGCAACAGTGCCGCCCTGTTTGGCGCGGGGTTATTCGTCTATCGCAACTCCATAGCGCGCACTGAACGCAACTGGATCAGCGCCAACACTTTTAGCGGCCAAGGCAAGGGCGGCGGGGTGTACATGGCCGAAGCAACGCTCCAGTTGCGGCGCAATGCGATCATGAATCACCGCGCTGAATCCGGCGGCGGTTTGTTCGTTACTCAAGCCAAGGATACCGTGATTTCGCAAAACAATGTGTTCGCGATGAATCAGGCCGATTTTGGCAGCGCGGTGTTTATCGAATTTAGTCGTCTGGAAGCGATCTTCGATACTCTCGCTAACAACACGGCATCGGCTGCCGACCCGAATGCCCGGGCAGCGATCTTTCCCCGATCCAGTGCGGTGAATCTGACGAATGCCATTGGCGTCAACAGCGATCCGGTGGTTTCCCGCTATGATTTGAACAGCAGTATTACGTTGACCAAGGTGCTGGAGAACAACCCCGCCTTTGTCAAGGCTAGCGGCACTGCTCCAGAAGATTATCGCCTGACCAATCGTTCTGCGGCGATTAATCAGGCTAATAGCTCCAGCATCACCGAAGATCGGGATGGCCGCCCGCGCCCGGTAGGACAAGTCAGCGATTTAGGCGCTTATGAATACAGCGCGGAGGAATTCATCGCTCCAGTCGCGTTATACCGGTTCTGGAATAATCCCCAGCGGATTCATTTCTACTCCGGCAACACCGACGAGCGGAATTATGTCTTGCATAATCTGGATTGGCGTTATGAAGGGCCATCCTATTATGCGTATGCGCTGAATCGGCACCCGACCGCCACCGTGCCCGTTTACCGGTTCTACAACGCCGCGAAGGGGCATTTCTATACGATCAGCGCCAATGAAAAGGCGACTTTTGACAACGACCCCAACTGGAGTGCGGAAGGTCCGCAGTTTGCGGTATTCGCCGACCAGGCCGGATTTGCGTTGGCCAAACCGGTCTACCGATTCAAGGAAGTTAATATCGGTTCTTATTTCTATACCATTAGCGAGGACGAAAAAAATCTGGTCCTTATGTGGTCGAACTGGAGTTTTGAGGGAATTGGATTTTACGCACTGCCTTCCCGATAGGTTGCTGATTCACTGCCGTCGTCTGCCGTCTTGGCCAGCGCCGGCAGTTCGGCTTTCAGCCGCTACCGATTCAGCGGCGGGAACATCCCCGGCGGCAGTTTGCCCTGCAAACTACGCACGAGCTTCATCATTCCACCACCCTTCATTTTCTTCATCATCTTCTGCGCCTGATCAAACTGTTTCAGCAAGCGGTTCACATCCTGAATCTGGGTACCGGAACCGGCAGCAATCCGGCGCTTGCGCGAACCCTTAATCACGTCCGGGAACCGCCGTTCCTGCGGGGTCATGGAATTAACAATGGCGATCAGGCGCTTGGCTTCCTTGTCGGTCGCTTGTTCCTTGATCGCTGCCGGGGCAGCATTAAAGCCCGGTATTTTCTCCAGCAGGCCAGCAATCCCGCCCATGGACATCATCTGCTGCATCTGCTCGCGGAAATCCTCCAAATCAAAGCCCTGGCCCTTCTGGACTTTCTGCGCCAGTTTCAGCGCCTTTTCCTTGTCAACCTTCTGCTCCAGTTCCTCAACCAGGCTCAGGACATCACCCATGCCGAGAATGCGCGAGGCGACCCGGTCGGGAAAAAACGGTTCCAGCGCAGCCGTTTTTTCACCGACGCCGAGAAACTTGATCGGCTTGCCGGTGATGTGCCGGATCGACAGCGCCGCGCCGCCCCGCGCATCGCCGTCGGTCTTGGTCAGCACCACTCCAGTCAGAGGCAATGCCGCGTTAAACGCCTGAGCGGTATTAGCGGCATCCTGGCCGGTCATGCTGTCCACCACAAACAGCGTCTCAATCGGCTCCAGCGCGGCATGAAGCTGCTGAATCTCCGCCATCATCGCCTCGTCGATATGCAGCCGACCGGCGGTGTCCACGATCAACACCTCGAAGCCGTGACGGCGAGCGTGTTCCAACGCTTGGCGGGCAATGGTTTCCGGCAACTGGCCGACTTCGCTGGGGAAAAACCCGGCATCGACCTCGCCAGCCAGCTTACGCAACTGCTCAATGGCGGCGGGCCGGTACACGTCGCAACTGACCACCATCACCTTCTTTTTCTGGCGCTCTTTCAGCCAGCGCGCCAGCTTGGCGACGCTGGTGGTCTTGCCGGAGCCTTGCAGCCCGGCCATCAGGATGACCGCGGGCGGTGGAGTCCGCAGGTTCAGTTCGGCATTGGCCTCGCCCATGGTCCGGATCAGTTCCTCATGGACGATCTTGATCAGGACCTGACCGGGCGTCAGGCTGAGCAGCACCTCCTGGCCGACGGCCCGTTCGCGCACCCGATTGGTAAACTCCCGCACCACAGGCAGCGCCACATCCGCTTCCAGCAGCGCCATGCGGACTTCGCGCAGGGCATCCTTGATGTTGTCCTCGGTCAGGCGGCCTTGACCGCGCAGGTTCTTCACGGTGCGTAACAGGCGTTCACTGAGATTTTCAAACATACTGGATCAAGCCTCGATGATAGGGAACGGGCGGGATTATAGGGAAACTGGCGGGTCGGGGCATTCGGCGCTTCAAGCGATCCGGGTTCCGTGCCATGATGATTCTGAACTCTCGGCTCACGGAACTTCGGTATGAATGCGGTGATTGGCGGCCTGGCTGCCCTGCTTTACCTGCTGGCCGGCGGCGGACTGACCCTGCGGCTGGTCCGCGCCGGTGGCGACGACCCTTGGCCCAAGGGTGGCCCACTGACCTTGGGCTGGGGGGCGGTGCTGCTGCACGCCATGATTCTGGCTCAGACCGTGTTTCAGCCGGCGGGCCTCAACCTCGGTTTTTTCAACGCCCTGTCGTTCACCGCCTGGCTGATCAATGTAGTGCTGCTGGCGGCGGCGATGATCCGTCCGGTCGAAAATCTGGGGATCATTATCCTGCCGTTTGGAGCAGTGACCGTGCTGCTCGGCTTGCTGTTCCCTACTGAACGCATCGTCGCCGATCCTGGCCAGTGGCCGCTGGAACTGCATATTCTGATCGCTATTCTGGCCTACTCGCTGTTTTCGCTGGCGGCCGCCCAGGCGCTGCTGCTGGCGGTGCAGGACTACCGGTTGCGCCATCGCCGGCCCGGCGGTTTCCTGCGCGGCATCCCACCGCTAACCGTGATGGAAAGCCTGTTGTTCCAGATGATCGGTGCAGGCTTCGTCCTGCTGGGTATTACCCTGATCAGCGGGCTGTTTTTTCTGCATGATTTAGTTGCCCAGCGTCTGGCGCACAAAGTCGTGCTATCGATCATCGCCTGGAGCGTGTTTGGGGTACTGCTGTGGGGGCGCTGGCGGTTTGGCTGGCGCGGACGCACCGCGATTCGCTGGACCCTGAGCGGTTTTACCTTTCTGGCGCTGGCCTATTTCGGCAGCAAGCTGGTGTTGGAGCTGGTTCTGCAACGCTACTGAGTGTCGGTGCGCTCTACTCATAGCCAGCAATTCCCGGTCTCTTGAAAAGTTCATTTCAAACAAGGTATTATGAAAAGTAGTTTTCTGACCTTGAGTTAAGGTTTTAGCGTTTTG
>CAIRMO010000138.1 GCA_903879705.1 uncultured Candidatus Competibacteraceae bacterium
AAGGCCTGAACATCTTCAATACTAAATATGTGCTGGCCCGGCCCGAAACCGCCACCGATGCCGATTATCAGGGCATTCTCAGCGTGATCGGCCACGAGTATTTCCACAACTGGACCGGCAACCGGGTGACCTGCCGCGACTGGTTCCAGCTTAGTCTCAAGGAAGGGTTGACCGTGTTCCGCGATCAGGAATTTTCCAGCGATCTCGGTTCACGCGGGGTTAAACGGATTGACGATGTGCGGGTTCTTCGCAGCAGCCAGTTTCCGCAGGACGCCGGGCCGTTGGCGCATCCGATCCGGCCCGACTCCTACATCGAAATCAATAACTTTTACACCGTGACCGTCTACAACAAGGGCGCGGAAGTGATCCGGATGATCCAGACCCTGCTCGGTCAGGATGGCTTTCGGCGCGGCATGGATTTGTATTTCCAGCGTCACGACGGTCAAGCGGTCACGTGCGATGATTTCGTGGCGGCGATGGCTGATGCCAATGGCACCGATTTCGGCCAGTTTCAGCGCTGGTACTATCAGGCCGGAACGCCGGAACTCACCGTCAGCGACGCCTACGATCCTGCCACCCACGGCTACCGTCTGACCGTACGCCAGTCCTGTCCGCCGACGCCGGGTCAACCGGACAAAGAGCCGTTTCATATCCCGCTGGCGCTGGGGCTGCTGGACGCCGCGGGTCGGGATATGCCGCTGCAACTGGCTGGGGAGGCAGTGCCACAAGGAACCACCCGGGTTTTGGCCCTGCGCGAACCGGAACACACCTTTCACTTCATCAATATCCCGGATCGACCGGTGCCGTCGCTGCTGCGCGGCTTTTCGGCCCCGGTCAAGCTGAATACGACCGAAAGCGAGGCCGATCTGCGCTTCCGGCTGGCCCACGACAGCGATGATTTCAACCGTTGGGATGCCGGCCAAACCTTGGCGATCCGCACCCTTCTCGCGTTGGTTGAGGCGCGCCCGCGCGGGCAGCCCTGGACGTTGCCGGAGTCGTTCAGCGCCGCCTTCGGTCGGGCGCTGAGTTCCGGGGCCGAGCCGGCGCTGCTGGCTCAGGTGCTGACCCTGCCGGGCGAAAATTATCTCGCCGAGCAAATGGCGGTGGTTGATGTCGACGGCATTCACGCTGCCCGGCGTTTTGTGCAGCAGACCCTGGCCGAACGGCTGCGCGAACGGTTGCAGGCTGTTTATGCTGTTTATAATGAGCGGCATCGTGGCGAACAGAATGGCTACCGGATCGATGCGGCTGCGATGGGACAGCGGGCGTTGAAAAATGTCTGCCTGAATCTGCTGCTGCAACTGGACGATGCCGACTTACGCACTCTTGGCCTGCGTCAATTCCATACTGCCGACAACATGACCGATCAACTCGGCGCACTGGCGGCGCTGGCTCATACGGACTGTCCGGAGCGGCACGAAGCACTGGCCGCTTTCTACGCCCGCTGGCGGCATGAAGCGCTGGTGGTTGATAAATGGCTGAGCGTGCAGGCGACCTCCTGCCTGCCGGATACCCTGGCCGTTGTGCAGGGCCTGATGGCGCATGAAGCCTTTAATCTGCGCAATCCCAATAAGGTTCGGGCATTAATTGGCACGTTTTCTCAAGCCAACCCCAAGTATTTTCACGCCGCCGATAACAGCGGCTATATTTTTCTGGCGGATCAGATTCTGGCGCTTAACGCCTTCAATCCCCAGATCGCGGCGCGGCTGACCGCGGCATTCACTCGCTGGCGCAAGTACGATCCGGTTCGTCAGCAAGGGATGCAGGTTCAACTGGAGCGCATCCTGGCCGCGCCGACCCTGTCGCCGGATGTCTACGAGATCGCCGCCAGGAGCTTGGGGCGGGAAGACTGACCGGATCAGGATAAATTGCTGCACTGCAAAATTCTGATTGACTCCCGTGATTGCAGGATGCAGAATGGCCCGACTGAATGTTGCGCTGCACAAAAAACGTGTTTGTTCCAATTCCCTTTGTCAGGAGAGTCCTACGATGTCGACCAATCCCTTCAACCCGTTCACCAATGTTGATTTCAGCAAGTTCGATCTGAGCAAGTTCGACATAACCAAGATGCTGGGCGATGTCAAAATCCCCGGTTTCGACATGGATGCGATCATGGCCGCCCAGCGCAAGAATATCGAAGCGCTGACCGCCGCCAATCAGACCGCAGTGCAGGGGATGCAGGCGGTCGCGCAGCGCCAGGCCGAGATTCTCAGCCAGGCCATGAACGAAGTGTCGTTGATCGCCCAGCAACTGTCGGGCTCCGGCAACCCGCAGGAACTGACCGCCAAGCAGACTGAACTGGCCCGCAAGGGGTTTGAACAGGCGCTGGCTAATGCGCGTGAGCTGGCGGAGCTGGTCAGCAAGTCCAACACCGATGCGTTCGCGATCATCAACAAGCGCGTTACCGAGAGCCTCCAGGAACTCAAGGGCCTGGTCGGCAAGTAAGGGCTAAGGCGGCGTTTTACGCCCCGGTTAGCGAACGGACAGGCCGCACGGAGTTCCCGTGCCGGCCTGTCCGTTTTTTTGGTGTCCGGCTGACGCCGATGGCGCAATATCAGCTAAAATTAAAAAGGTTCAGTAAACCATCATGAACAACGAGGAATAAGGCATGGCCGAGCAAAAAACCCCCGAACTCAAACTGCCGGAAGTGAAAATGCCCGATCCGGCACAAATGGCACAGCTTTTCAGCCACATTGCCGAAAAGAGCCAGATCATCGTCAAGGAGTTTCTAAACCGCCAGAAGGAGACCGGTGCCTTTGATAAGCAGGATCAGATGGCGCTAGGCAAGTCCTTCATGGAACTGACCCAGAAGATCATGGCCGATCCCTCCAAACTGGCGCAGGCGCAGATGGCGCTGTGGCAGAACTATATGGAACTGTGGCAGAAAACCCTGCCCACCATGTTCGGCCAGCCCATGGAAACGGTGGTCAGTTCGGTGAAGGGCGACAAGCGCTTCAAGCACGATGACTGGCAGGACAACGTATTGTTCTCCTACATCAAGCAGTCCTATCTGCTGATGGCCAACTGGATTCAGGACACCGTTGCCAATGTCGAAGGCCTGGACGACAAGACCAAGAAAAAGCTGCAATTTTATACCCGTCAGTTCGTCGATGCGCTGGCCCCGAGCAATTTCGCGCTGACTAATCCCGAAGTGGTGCGGGCGACGATTGAATCTGGCGGCGAGAATCTGATTAACGGCCTGAAGAACATGCTGACCGATCTGGAGCGCGGCAAAGGCAAGCTGAACATCCGGATGACCGACATGAATGCCTTTGAATTGGGCAAGAACGTCGCGACAACCCCCGGCAAGGTCGTCTACCAGAACGAGATGATGCAGCTCCTCCAGTACGATCCCAGTACCCCGGAGGTCTTCAAGAAACCGTTGCTGATTTTCCCGCCGTGGATCAACAAGTTCTACATCATGGATCTGCGGCCCAAGAACTCGCTGATCAAATGGTGTGTCGATCAGGGCTTCACCGTGTTTCTGATGTCCTGGATCAACCCTGACGAGAAGATGGCCGAAAAAGCCTTCGACGACTATCTAAAAGATGGTCCGCTGGCGGCGCTGAATGCCATCGAACAGGCGACCGGCGAGCCGGAAGTGAATGCACTGGGTTATTGTCTGGGCGGCACCCTGCTGTCCGCCACTAACGCTTATTTGGCGGCTCAAGGCACTCCCCGCATCACCTCCGGCACCCACCTGACCACCATGCTCGATTTCGGTGAGCCCGGCGAGTTAGGGGTATTCATCGAGGAAGAGCTGATCGCCTCGCTGGAAAAACGGATGGCGGTCAAGGGTTACCTCGATGGCAGCGAGATGGCAACCACTTTCAGCATGTTGCGGGCCAATGACCTGATGTGGTCGTTCTTCATCAACAACTACCTGCTCGGCAAGGATCCGTTCCCGTTCGATCTGCTGTACTGGAACTCGGATTCCACCCGGATGCCGGCCAAGATGCACAGTTTCTATTTGCGCAACCTGTACCAGCACAACCGGCTGAAGGATCCCGGCGGCATTACCCTGCTGGGTACGCCCATCGATCTGACCAAGGTCAAGGTGCCCGCCTATTTCCTGTCAGCGATTGAAGATCACATCGCGCCATGGACCTCCACCTACAGTGGCAGCCTGCTGTTCACCGGTCCGGTCAAGTTCGTACTGTCCGGCTCCGGACATATCGCTGGCCCGATCAATCCGCCAGCAGCCAACAAGTATTTCTACTGGACTAATCCCAAACACCCGACCAATCCGGATGAATGGCTGAAGGAAGCCAAGCAGACTGAGGGTTCCTGGTGGCCGGACTGGTGTAAGTGGCTGACCGCGATCTCCGGCGAGAAGGTTCCTGCCCGGGTGCCGGGTACTGGCAAGCTGCCGGTGATCGAAGATGCGCCGGGCGCTTACGTCAAAATGCGGTTAATTTAAATAGCAGCGATTAGCGATGCGGCCAACGGGAAAACCGCTGGCTGATGAACACTGAAAACGGTCGTCGTAACCACGGCGGCCGTTTTTTGCGTCCTGGATCCTTTCAGGCCGCTTCGAGAACCGCGACGACCGGATCATGGTCGCTGGCCGGTTCCGGCCCGCCGGGAGTGGGGTCGCTATGCAGGTGCGGGATGCGCAGTGTCGCGCCGCGCCGCAACGCCGGACTGACCAGAATGTGATCCAGCGCCTGCGGCTCATGACCATGCCGCCGGGTATAGCAGTATTGATGCGGCACATCGTCCAGCAGATTATGAAACCGCCCGCCCTTGAGCAGCTTGAGCGTCTTGGAGCCGGGCACGTCGTTCAGATCGCCCAGCAACACGATGGCCGCCTGTGGATCGCAGTCCAGCAGGTCGGCGGCGAAGCCGTACACAATCTCGGCTTGGGCATGGCGCTGCTTCTTGGCGTAATCCGCTTCCCGCCGAATGGGCGAGCGCATCGATTTAAAGTGGCAGACCAGCACAAACAGTCGCCGCCCCTCCCACGCCAATTCCGCCACCAGCGGCTTGCGGCTGGGTGCCCAATGACGGCATTCATCACCGGTAAACGCCGGATGCAGAGGATCAATCCGGCCAGGATTGAACGTCAGGCCAGGTTGACCCGCGCTGAACAGAATCCCGACCCGATCTTCCGGTCCAGCCGGACCTCGGTCAGAAAAACTAACCTTGGCCGGGTTGAACAGCAGCCCAACCCGAATGTTGGCTCCAGCCATGCCGCCGTCTTGATGGGCCAGCGGCGGAATTTCCCGGAAGTCGTAATCGGGGCCGCCTGCATGACCAATCGCGGTGATCAGGGCCTGATAGGTCGTGTCCGCCAGAACCGGGCCGGTCACCGTCGAGCGGTCTGCTGCGATTTCCTGCACCGCCAGAATATCCGGCGTTTCCAGCACATCGACCACAATCTTACCCAGCCGGGCCAGTCGCGTCGGCGGAGCGGTTGCGCTCAGATTGCGGAGGTTGAAGGTGGCGATGGTCAGCATGGCGGATTTCCTGGAAGGTTCATTTCAGGGATGGTCGCCATAAGGGGTCAGGTCGCGCCCGGTTCGTTTTGATCCCTTGTCGCCCCCGTGCGAAAGGCGCTGATCCCACATCCTGGAGCGATTCATGTTGAAACCGCCGAAATTCCTGATCTTGTCTGTGGCATTCTGTCGGTCAAGTCGCCTTTGACGCACTAACGCAAAAACTCCCGGCTAATGGCGCGGAAGGAATCGGTTCCGGCCTGATGTAGCCACTCAAACGCCACCATCTCACGGCTGACAATCCGCACTCCTTCGGCCCGCAGCCGCTCCAGCGCCAGGTCCACGTCCCGGGGCGAGCGCGAGGACACCGCATCGGCGACCAGATAGACCTCCTTGCCCGCCGCACGCAGTCCCAGCGCGGTCTGCAACACGCAAATATGCGCCTCCACGCCGACGATCACCCACTGTTCCCGCCCGCAAGCGTCCAACCGTCGCATACAGTCCTGCTCGGCGGCGCAGGAAAAATGGGTTTTGGTCATAAACGCCTCCGCCGGCAGCAACTCCCGAATCGCTGCTACCGTTGGCCCCAGTCCTTGCGGATACTGCTCCGACGCCAGCACCTTGGCTCCTAGTCGCTGGGCGATCCGAATCAGCCAGGCCGCATGGGCAACGGTCTGATCGGCCTGGTGAATCGCCGGCATCAGCCGCTCCTGAAAATCCACGGCCAGCAAGGCGGACGTCTCAATTCTCAGTAACATGGAGTTTCTCCTTCAGTGGTGATCTTGAGCAAGGCTTGGGGCGAAATCCGGCGCAGCGATCCTTGGTATCCGGTCAATCGGCCAATGATGGATATGACTTTTCCGCGTGTAAACTTCCCCCGCGAATTAACGGAGGAGTTTATCCGTGTCATCCGATGAATCCGTGATTCAGATATCATTTGACAATCCTGAAGGCTGAGGCCCCATGAACGCCGCCATCGAAGACCAGTTACGTCGCGCCATTCTCACCATTCGCTCGTTAAAACGCGAAGCCGAAGAGCTGCGCGCTGAGCTAAAACCCGCCATCGCCGTCATCGGTATGGGTTGCCGCTTGCCCGACGGGGCGGATTCCCCGACCGCCTTCTGGCAGATGTTATTGGAAGGCCGCGACGCGATTGTCGAAGTGCCCACCGACCGCTGGGACGTGGACGCCTGGTACGATCCCGATCCGGATGTGCCGGGGCGCATGAATACCCGCTGGGGCGGCTTCCTGAGCGGCATCGATCGCTTCGACGCTGAATTTTTCGAGTTGTCGGCGCGTGAAGCGGCGGGGATGGACCCGCAGCAGCGCCTGTTGCTGGAGGTCGCCTGGGAGGCGCTGGAGGATGCCCAACTCGCGGCTGACCGGCTGCGCGGCAGCGCTACCGGCGTGTATATCGGCATCAACGCCGCCGAATATTACCAGATGGCCCTGGCTGCGCCCGCCACGCTTGACGCGCACACGCTGTCCGGTGGAGTCGCCAGCGTTGCTGCCGGGCGGCTTTCCTATCTCCTCGGTTTCAATGGCCCGTCGGTGGCCGTGGATACCGCCTGTTCCTCATCGCTGACTGCGGTGCATTTGGCGATTCAATCACTGCGGACTGGCGAAAGCCGAATGGCGCTGGCCGGCGGGGTCTACACGGTGTTGCAGCCGGAATTGACGGTCGGGTTGTCGCGATTGCACATGATGGCGGCGGACGGTCGCTGCAAGAGTTTCGATGCGGCGGCAGATGGTTTCGTCCAGGGCGAGGGCTGTGCGCTAGTGGTCCTCAAGCGCCTGGCTGATGCGCTGGCGGACGGCGATCCGATTCAGGCCGTCATTCGCGGCTCGGCCATGAATCAGGACGGGCGTAGCGGCAGCCTGACCGCACCGTCCCGCTCGGCGCAGGTTCAGGTGATCCAGGCCGCGCTGCGGGATGCAGGTCTCTCCCCGGAACGGATCGGTTATGTCGAGACGCACGGCACCGGCACGGCCCTCGGCGATCCGATTGAACTTCATGCGCTGGCCGATGCGCTAGGCCGTGACCGGCAGCGTCCGGTGGTGCTGGGCGCGGTCAAGACCCAGATCGGGCATTTGGGTCCGGCGGCGGGCATCGCCGGTCTGGTGAAAGCGGTGTTAGCGGTCCGCCACAGCCTGATCCCGCCGAACCTGCATTTCCGGACCCTCAATCCGAATATTCAACTGGACGGTTTCCCGGCTGTTTTCCCGCAAGCGCCTACCGCTTGGCCTAAAGGTGAAGGGCCACGCACGGCGGGCGTCAGTTCCTTCGGGTTTTCCGGGACGAATGTGCATCTGGTGGTGGAGGAAGCGCCCCTCACCCCTAACCTCTCTCCCCCTGCGGGAAAGGGGAGTTTAGCGGCCTTATGCCTGTCGGCGCGGGATGAGGCGGCGCTGACTGAATTACGTCTGCGTTATCTGGACATTTTGACCGATGAGGCGGATTTCCCGGCGATCTGCCGGACGGCGGCTTTGGGGCGGCGGCATTTTGAATATCGGTTGGCGGTCGTCGCTGAATCGGCGGCGGAAGCGCGAGGGTTGTTGGTCGAGGCAACGCCGGTACGGATCGCCACCCGACCGCGTGATCATTCCCCGGTCGTCCCGGCGCTGGCGACCCTGGACGAACCGCGTGCGCTACTGAAAACGGCGGTGACGCGATATGTGTACGGCCTGACTGTCGATTGGGCGGCGCTACTGGGTCCCGGCCCTCGCGCTCCGGTGCCAACCTATCCTTTCCAGCGTCGCCGCTATTGGCGATCTCCCCTCCAACCCCTCTCCTTTGGTGGGAAAGAGGTCGGGAGTGAAGGGTCCGGGCTGAGGCAAGAGATCGCTTGGCCGCCAGGAACCCGCCTGCTATCGCCGACCCGGGAAGCCCAGTTCCAATTGTTGGTAGGGCTTGACCGGTTTCCGTGGCTGGGCGATCACCGGGTGCAAGGGTTGGTGCTGGTTCCCGGCGCGTTTCAAATCGCCTGTCTGCTCGGCGCCTGGCAGTCCCGGCACGGTTTCACGCCTTGCCAGATGGCCTGGCTGGTCTTTGCCCGTCCGCTGATTGTGCCGGAAGCGGGTCACGTTGCGGTCTGGACGCTGCTGGCTCCCGACGGCAATGCGCGGCTGGTCAGCCCTGACGGCGATGCCTGGGTGGAACATGCCGAGGCACTTATCACTTCGGTTGCTGGATTTCCCGCGGAGAGAACCAACCTTGACGCCCTGCGCCGTCGTTGCGTTGATCCGGTCCCGCCGGGAGTTTGGCGCGATGAACTCGAAACCCTGGGTATCACCATCGGCCCGGCCTTCCAGGGCATCCGGCGGCTGTGGCGTTCGCCCGGTGAGGCGCTGGCTGAGGTGGTTTTGCCGCCGGGCTTGCCTATCCCGGACGGCGTGCTGCATCCCGCCCTGCTTGATGCCTGCTTGCAAGTCGCTGGCGGCGCAATCGCTGATCAGGCCCAGGGACACGCCCTGTTGCCGGTGGGGATTGACCGGATCGATATTGTGGAAATTCCCACGGGTCCTGTTTGGGTTCATGCCCGCCGCACCCGCGCTGATACCGTGATTAGCGCTGATCTTGATCTACTGGACGCGACCGGATGCCGGTTGATGCAGATTCAGGGTTTGCATGTGAAGCGTGCGCCGCAAAATCTGGGGCGCGTTGATCCCATCGCTGACTGGTTTTACCGCGTGGAATGGATCGACCAGCGGCCACTCCCAATCGCGGAACTGACAGCATCCCGACTGATTCTCGTTGCCGACCCCGCGATCGGCTTCGATTTGACGCGCCGACTGGATGGCCAAAATCGCATCGTTACGCCGGCTTTCACCCTCACGCAGATGGCCTCGGATCACTGGCAAGCGCCGCCGGAGGCTATCGGCGAACTGGTGGATCGGCTGGGCGATGTGACCACCGTGATTGATCTGCATCCTTGGGCACTGGCTGAGAGCGGCAACTACCCCGGCGCTTCGCGCCACCCCACCTTGGCCAGGGAGGGCAATGATGAAGAAACCTGCCAACGGGCATTGAGCGTGATCCGCTCCCTATTAGCGGCCAAGGGTCGCCCGGCGTTGTGGTTTATCACCCAGGGCGCAGTGCTGGAAACGCCGCAACCTGGGCAAGCCGCTCTGTGGGGGTTAGGAGCCACCCTGGCACTGGAGCATCCGGAATTTTCCAGTCGCTGTCTGGACGCTGATCATCTGGACAGCATCGCCCGTGAACTGTCCGCGGCTCCGTCCACACCTGAAGCTGCGATCCTCTGGCGACAGGGCCAGCGCCGGGTTCCGCGTTTGGTTCGCACCCGGCCTAGCTGGACTGTTGCCCCGCCAACCTTGCGCGGCACGGTGCTGATCACCGGCGCATTCGGCGGATTGGGGCGGCAGGTTGCGGGTTGGGCGGTTGGACGCGGCGCGGAACAGCTGGTGCTGGTCGGTCGCCATGCGGACAGTCCAGAGGCCCGCGCCTTTGCCGAATCGTTCACTGTTCCGGTACACCGGGTCGTCGTCGATGTCAGCCGTTGTGAGGAAGTAGAACGCCTGATGGCCGGTCTGGCGGATTTGCCACCCTTGCGCAGTATTTTCCACCTTGCTGGCACCCAATCGCCCGGACTGCTGGCCGATTTGGACTGGGCCGACGTTCGCGCCGCCCTGGACGCCAAAGCTACCGGCGCCTGGTGGTTCCATCGAGCAACGCTGGGCCAATCCCTGGATCATTTCGTCCTGTTTTCATCTATGGCCTCGGTGCTGGGCGCAGCCGGTCAAGGCGGTTACGCCGCCGCTAACGCCCGGCTCGACGCTTTGGCCCGACACCGCCGCTCGCAAGGTTTACCCGCGGTGTCGATTGCCTGGGGTCGCTGGGCGGGTGCGGGCATGGCGGATGAACTCGATGCGGCGGCGCTGCAACGAATCGAAGCGCTGGGCCTGGTGCCGATGCCTACCGAATTGGCGCTGGTGGCACTGGATCGGTCGCTGGTCGCGGATGAGGTCAACCCGTTGATTGCTGACATTGATTGGAATCGCTATCGCCAGCGCCATCCCTCAGGCAGACCGCCGGCTTTACTGGAGCGGTTGGATGGCCCGACCATGCCACCGCCGCCTGAGGTCCGACTCCATGATCAATTGACGGAGTTGCCCGAGGCCGAGCGCGGCGCGGTTCTTTTGGACGGGCTGATCAAGGAAACGCGGCGGGTTCTGGGGCTGGCTGTGGATCGTAGCCTGGATATTCACCGGCCATTGATTCAACTCGGTCTGGATTCGTTGCTGGCGGTGGAACTGCGGAATCGAATTCGGGTGGTGCTAGGGAATGCGCCCAGTATCGCCGTGTTGCTGGGCGGAAGTAGTCTGGCGGAACTGGCAGCGGTTATTTCTCCCTCACCCTCTCCCTCGGCCCCTCTCCCGCCAGCAGGCGAGGGCAGTTCGTTGCCGTCCGCTGATGCCGACTGGGAGGAACTGTCGCTTTGACCGCCAGCCAAATCATCGAAGCACTGCGCCGCCGGGGAGTGACGGTCGCGCTCGACGGCGAACGCCTGAACATCCGTGCGCCCAAGGGCGTGCTGACCGAGAACGATAAGCAGGCGCTGGCGTTGAATAAGGAGCCGGTTCTGGCCCGGTTGCGCGCTGAACGAGAGGAGCCGGAAGAATTCCCGCTGACCGAGATTCAGCAAGCCTATTGGGTCGGTCGCCGGTCCATAGTGTTGGGCAACGTCGGTTGCCATGCCTATCGGGAATTTGTCAGCCCGGAGCTGGACCCCGTCCGCCTGGAAGCCGCCTGGCAGGCGCTCATTACCCGCCATGAGATGCTGCGCGTGGTCATCTCCGAGAAGGGTCGCCAGCGCATTCTGGCCGAGCCGCCGCCTTACCGGATCGAGGTTCTTGACCTGCGCGATTGCGGTGATGCCCCGGAACGGCTCGTCGCCCTGCGCGAATCCCGCTCGCACCAGACCTTCGATCCCGCCCGCTGGCCGCTGTTCGACATCCGCCTGATCCGCCTCGCCGGGCAAACCCGCGTCCACATGGGGCTGGACCTGCTGATCGCCGACGCCGCCAGCATGTTGCAGCTTTACCGGGAATGGGGAGCGCTTTATCAGAATCCGCACACGGTTCTGCCGCCTTTGCGCCATCGCTTCGCCGACTATGCGCGATCCGGTGGCGATGCTTCGCCGGAGGAACAGGCCCGCGCTGAAACCTATTGGCGCGCCCGGCTGGACAACTTGCCTGGTCCACCGGAATTGCCGCTGGCCAAAGCGCCCG
Organism: uncultured Candidatus Competibacteraceae bacterium; assembly: GCA_903879705.1. Classification (GTDB taxonomy): domain Bacteria; phylum Pseudomonadota; class Gammaproteobacteria; order Competibacterales; family Competibacteraceae; genus RXIV01. The sequence goes on from CAIRMO010000138.1 coordinate 11,688, forward strand.
CGCAGATCGAGCGGCCTCACTTCACCCGCCATAGCTATACCCTGTCAGCTCCTCTCTGGGCGGCGCTGCGGGAACGGGCGCGCACTGCCGGCTTGACGCCGTCCAATCTGTTGGTTGCGGCTTACGCCGACATTCTGGCGACCTGGAGCAAGACCCCGCGGTTCCTGATTACCCTGACCACCTTTAACGCCCCGGAGGAATACGCCGGGGTGGTGGGCGACTTTACTTCGACGCTGTTGCTGGAAGTCGATGCGCGTGGCAAAACCTTTACCGAACGGGCCAGAACCCTGCAATCCCGCCTGCTGCGTGATCTGGATCACCGCGCCTGGAGCGGAGTGCGGGTGATCCGCGAATTGGCTCGCACCCGTCATGGCCTGACCGACTCGATCCCGGTGGTGTTCACCAGCGCCCTGGGTCATCGCCAGGCAACGGAAACCGAGTTGCCGACGGCCTGGTTGGGCCGTTCCGATTACGCCATTACCCAAACTCCGCAGGTGTGGATCGACCACCACGCGATTGAAGACGGCGACCGGCTGATGCTGTCCTGGGACGCGGTTGAAGAACTGTTCCCGGCTGGCCTGATCGGGACGCTGTTTGCCGCCTATCGCCATTTCGTGGACGCCTTGGCCGAGAAAAGTTCCGCCTGGAACGCGCCGCTGGGCGCACATTTGCCCATTGAGCAGCGGGAGCGCCGGATTCGCGCTAACGCCACGACTGCGCCCTTGCCCGAGGGTTTGCTGCATCAAGGCTTCTTCGCCTGGGCCGACCGCCAGCCCGACCGTTTGGCGGTCATCACCCCGCAGCGTAGTCTGAACTACGGCGAGTTAGCCGCTATCGCCCGCCGCGTCGCCCGCATCGTGCAGGCGGCAGGTTGCGGCCCCAATCAGCTCGTCGGCATCGCGATGGACAAGGGTTGGGAACAGGCCGCCGCCGCGCTGGGCATCCTCGCCGCTGGCGCAGCCTATTTGCCCATCGATCCCGCCTTGCCCGAATTGCGCCGCCGTTATCTGGCTGAGAACGGCGCATTGACTCTGGTGTTGACGCAATCCCATTGGCGAGAACTAGCCTGGTCGGGAAATGTGCAGGTGGTGGTGGTGGATGAACTGACGCCGGATCACGAACCCCTGACCCCGCTTCCCGATGCCCGGCCCTCGGATCTGGCTTACGTCATCTATACCTCGGGTTCGACTGGCCAACCCAAGGGGGTGATGATCGAACACCAGGCCGCGTTGAACACCCTGATCGATGTCCATCGCCGTTTCGGCATTGGCGCGGACGATGCGATCCTCGGTCTGTCCTCGCTGAGTTTCGATCTGTCGGTTTACGATCTGTTCGGCTTGCTGGGCTGTGGCGGACGGCTGGTGTTGCCCGATCCCGAACGGCTGCGCGATCCCGGTCATTGGCTGGAATTGATGGCCCGCCACCGCGTCACGGTCTGGAACACCGTTCCGGCGCTTCTGGCGATGCTGTTGGAATATGGCCGACCGTTGCCGGACAGTCTGCGCGTCGTAATGTTGTCCGGCGACTGGACGCCGCTGACTTTGCCCGAACGACTCAAGGCGCTGGCCCCCGGCGCAACGCTTTATGTTCTTGGCGGGGCCACCGAAGCGGCGATCTGGTCGAATTATTTTCGGGTCGATGCGATTAACCCGGCTTGGCGCAGCATTCCCTACGGCTGGCCGCTGGCTAATCAGACCTACCACATTCTCAACGAGGCGCTGGAGCCGACACCCGATGGCGTACCGGGCCGCCTGTTCATCGGCGGGGCCGGACTGGCGCGGGGTTATCGGGGCGATGTGGCGCGTACCGAGGCTCAATTTATTCATCACCCCGACAGTGGCGAGCGTCTCTACGAAACTGGCGATCTCGGCAGCTATTTCAGCGACGGGGCCATCGAGTTTCTGGGCCGCGAAGATTTCCAGGTCAAGGTGCGCGGCCATCGCATCGAACTGGGCGAAATTGAAGCGGTGTTACGGACTCATCCGGGCGTCGGCGATGCGCTGGTTATCGCCCAGGGCGATCCCGGCGGCGACCGGCGGCTGATCGCCTACGTCGTACCCGTGCCAGCCGTGTCCGCAGAACCGGAAAGTTCGCTGGATGTCGGCGACGTGCTAATGGACCCGGTGGAACGACTCGCCTTTCGCCTGCGTCGCCCGGCTCTGCGTCCTGTGACTGCTCATAGCGAGATCGCCTTGCCCGGTGCTGCGCCCGATCCCGTGATCTGGTGCCGCCGTCGCACCGTACGCCGTTATGCGCCCGATCCGGTGCCGCTGGATCGCCTGGCCGAACTGCTCGGCGCGTTGCAGGCCTTGCCGGGTGCGGACGCCGGACTGCCCAAGTACCGCTACGCTTCAGCGGGAACCGCGTACCCCGTACAAGTCTGGTTGCATGTCCAGCCCGGACGGGTGAGCGAACTGGCGGGCGGCCTTTATTACTATCACCCGGATCGCCACAGTCTGGAGCCGGTCGTTGCCGAATTGGAACTGCCTGGCGAACTGCATCTGGCGGGTAATCGCCCGATTTTTGCCAGCGCCGCCTTTTCCCTGTTTTTCATTGCCGCCTATGATGCGATCCGGCCCCTTTATGGCGCGTTGGCTCGCGATTTCTGTCTGCTGGAATCGGGCTATATGGGACAGTTATTGATGGAGGAAGCCGCCCGGTTGGAACTGGGACTGTGCGCGATCGGCGCGGTGAACCCCGATCGGTTGCCGGAGGCGCTGGAGTTGGGAGAGAACCGCGAGGTGCTGCACAGCTTTCTCGGCGGCTTGCCTGCGGCGGGAGAGGAGAGTGTGCCGAATGAACAGTCCTCCGGCATTCGTCCTGAGACGCTCAAGGGTTGGCTGGCTGAACGGTTGCCGGATTACATGACGCCCGCGGCGATCATCCTTCTTGATGCACTGCCACTGACCGCGAACGGCAAGATGGATCGCGGTCGCCTGCCCGGCATTGCCCCGCCCACACAGCGGCAACCTGCGCCGTTGCAAAGCGCGTTGGAAGCGACTATTGCCGGCATTTTCGCCGAGGTACTGGAATTGCCGGCGGTGGACCGTGAGCGGCAGGTGTTTGAACTGGGCGGCACCTCGGTCCACATGGTGCGCATCCACCGCCGTCTGAGTGAGGCGCTAGGGCAGACCCTGGATATCGTCGAACTGTTCCGCTTTCCCAGCGTGGCCCAATTGGCGGAACACCTGCAACTGCGGGGTGAAAGCGCCGATCCCGCGGTCGCGGGTAGCACTCGGGGTGTAGCGCGGCGGGCGGTTCGTCGGCTTTGACGATGGATTGAGTCGCGAGGCAACATTGCCCTAATGGGTAACGGTATGGATTTCCACCAGGTCTCTCATCACGAGAATGCTTGCGGAACCCTCTAATGAATGGCAGCGTCCCGCCAGGAAGGAGAGTCCCGCTCTGTTCAGATCAGCGTCAGTTGGCGGGGGTTGCTTCAGCAGGCACCGCCGATGACTGTTCCAATAACTGCCTGGCGACCTTGGAACCGGCTAAATCGGCGATTTCCTGCAAGGTCGGCACTCGCAGCATCGCCCCCACCTTCAGACTGTTCATGTTGCCGGGTTTGGAGAATGCCTGCAGGTTGGCCATGAATAACGCCCGCATCATGGTGTCCTTGCCGATTGTCGGATCAGGGCGAACCTTGGTTGCAATACCCCAGAGCCGCTCATTGGAGGACACTGGACCATAAAGATCGCCGCCTTTGTACACCACGGGAGCGGCTGAATCGACCGAAGCCGTGGGCGGCGACTCCGCTAATGGACCAGTGGGTTCAGCCGTTAAAGCAGTCGGCTCTGCCGAAGGCAACCGCTCAACTGCCGGATTCGCCACTTCAACGCCGGGAGACTCGACGACTTCAATCACTGGCGGCGGATCAGCAACCAGACTCGCGATCTCAATCACGGCAGGCTCACTGATTTTACCCACCAGTGGCGATTCGGCTACTGGATTAGCCGGTTCAGTCGGCGGCGGCTCAGTAGACTGTCCAGTGGATTCAGTGGATTCAGCGGATTGAGGATCATGAGTAATCACAGTGGGTTCGTTATTCGGCTCCAGGGTCGTCGATGCCACGACCGGCGGAATCGCTGGTGCAGGAACAGCAACCGGAATCTGCGTAGATGCAGCCATCATCTCCGCAATCGCCAGAAACAGCAGCGGAGTCGCTGAAACCGGTTCCAGGATTTGCGTGGAGGACTGTTCCTCCACTGTTGCAGTGACAGGCTCCGATTCCGGCGTTGTCTCGGCTGTTTCCGGCTTCGGTGCAGTAGCGGGCGTTGCGGCTATTGGAGCAGGTTCCGGCGTTGCGGCTACTGGTGCGGGTTCCGGCGTTGCGGCCACTGGAGCGGGTTCCGGCGTTGCGGCCACTGGAGCGGGTTCCGGCGTTGCGACTACTGGAGCGGGTTCCGGCGTTGCGGCTACTGGTGCGGGTTCCGGCGTTGCGGCCACTGGAGCGGGTTCCGGCGTTGCGGCCACTGGAGCGGGTTCCGGCGCTGGGGCCGGCGGCAGCGAAAATGTTTGCGGTTCGTCGGTAGCAACGACCTTTGTCGTTGAATCAGGCACAGGCTCAGGTTTTATTTCACCCGCCTCAGCCAACCGCTTGGCGACCGGAGAACCGGTCCAATCAGCGATTTCCCGCAGGGTTGGAATCCGCAGCGTCACGTCGACTTTTAATCCGGTAATTCCAACCTTGGAAAAAGCCTGTGGATTGGCCCGGAATAATGCCTGCATCATCTGCTCGCGAGCAATCCCAGGATCAGGCCGAACCTTGAGCGCAATTCCCCACAGGCTTTCGTCGGGCACGACCGTATAGCGATCGCCTGGCGCGTAGGTTTTGACCGGCGGCGGCGCGGGCGGCAACACCGGCGCTATAGCAGGAGCAGAGGGCACAGACCATTCAACGGGTGGCGTGACCGCTTCGGGCGCAGCAGCAACGGCGACCGGCGGCGGTTCGGACACGGGCACCGCAGCGGATTCCGGCCCGTAAACCGCGTTGGCCGGCGGTTCCATAACCGCTTTAATCCGACCGCCGGGCCGTTTGACCAACCGCAGCACCGGGTCAAGGAATACCGTGAACTCGCGGAAAGTCTTGCCGCGTGGCCAGCCAAATTCCAGCAGGAGCGCCAGCGACGGCTCGCGGATCGGTTGAGTCGAGACCACCCGGACATAAACCTGCCCTTCCGCGTTGTACTCAATCGCAAATACTAAATTTGCCAAGGCGGAGGTCCGTTCCAGGCCAAATTCCTTGAACATCGGCGGCCCGGCCAGCTTGACCGTAATCTTGCCCAGTTCTTCCGGTGTGAGCGTCGGCAGCGGAATTCTGGCGTCAAATAACTGGTTCAAAGCGGAACTGACCTGAATTTCGCCGATTTCCAGTGCCAGAGCGCAGGCGGGCCCCAGCAGCAAGGTCATCAGCCAATAGCGGAACGATGTGCGGATCATGGAGGAATCCTCGGAAGATCGGGGCGCGGCGGCCAAAACCACGGATGCGCTGCATAACCGTTGCATCAACCATGATATTTTATTTCACGGTGGACTTTTTGCTTCATCGAGGTTGCCCCGGGGTATGGCGTGGTTTTCGCCACTCAATTTCCCCACATGTGGGGAACCTTACGCCGATGAGGTGACCGCATGTTCCCCCAGGTCTCACACGCTCCCTGCAAGCGTTACCTCCCGCCCGACTGGCGGCAGGTTCCTGAGAACGAGTGAGATTTTATGATAAAAGTCCATGAAAGTAAACAAGTTTTTCAGCAGATGTCAACCCCCGGTCTAACGAGTGTCTGGCTGGAAACCCGGAATGAGTACCGGGCAGGATGGGTTACGCTTCGCTAACTCGCCCTACCCTCTTTCCAGTCAGACACTCGCTAGAATGAAGGTTAAGATGCTGATCACTGATAATTGACCTTATGCCATCGCTACGGGATCGTCGCCATGACCACCAACCGTGATGAATTACCTGAATTTACTTCCGCCGTTGCCGAAGAAGTTGCGGTGCGCCTGCTCAATCTGCTCCGTGAACTGTTGCTGGAAATCCGTCCGTCAGAACGGGCCGCGGCGACGCTCACGCTCAATAGTCATCTGGAGCGGGACCTCGGGCTGGATAGCTTGGCGCGCACGGAACTGCTGCAACGAATCGACCAAACTTTTGTAGTGCGTTTGGGCGAGCCGGCGTTATTGGCCGAGACCCCGCATGAGCTGGTAGATTTGATTCTGCGCGCCAGCGGTCAACCGGTGCATCTGACCTTAGCACGGGACTGGCGGGCGCCGACGACTGAATCCGCGCTGATTGGCGTTCCTGAGCAGGCAGAAACCTTGCCCGAAATGCTGGATTGGCATGGGCAGGCCCACCCGGAACGGATCGCGATCCGGATTTATGGCAACGAGGATCGGATTGACACCGCCTTCAGTTACGCCGGATTGCAGCAAGGAGCGCGGGCGGTAGCCACCGGTTTGCGGGAGCGCGCTCTGCTTCCCGGCCAGACCGTTGCGATCATGCTGCCCACCGGAGCCGACTATTTCCTCAGCTTCTTCGGCATCCTGCTGGCCGGCGGAGTCCCGGTGCCGATCTACCCGCCGCTGCGGGCTTCGCAACTGGAAGAGCATTTACGCCGCCATGTCCGGCTGTTGCGCAATGCCCAGACGGTGGCATTGATCACGGTACCTGAGGCAAAGCTGGTGGCGCGGCTGCTGCAAACCCAGGTCGAGGATCTGCGGCACGTCGTCACGGTCGCCGATCTGCAACAGGAACCGACCCTCTGGACGCCAGCACGGGTTCGCAGCCAAGACCTGGCTTTCCTGCAATACACCTCAGGCAGCACCGGCGATCCCAAGGGCGTGATGCTTACCCACGCCAACCTGCTGGCCAACCTGCGGGCGATGGGTCGGCACATCGCCGCCAGCGCCGATGATGTCTTCATCAGTTGGCTGCCGCTCTATCACGACCTGGGGCTGATCGGGGCCTGTCTGGGCAGCCTGTACCACAGCTTTCCGCTGGTAGTGATGTCGCCGCTGAGCTTTCTGGCGCGCCCCTCTCGCTGGCTGTGGGCGATTCACCACCATCGCGGCACCCTGTCCGCTGCGCCCAACTTCGCCTTTGAACTTTGTCTCCGGGCGATTCCCGATCATGAAATCGAGGGGCTGGACCTCAGTTCGTTACGGATGCTGGGCAACGGCGCAGAGCCGGTCAGTCCGGCCACCGTGGAACGGTTTATCGCCCGATTCAGCCGCTACGGATTGCGGGCAGAGGCACTGGCCCCGGTGTACGGACTGGCGGAATCCTCGGTCGGGCTGGCGTTGCAACCGCCGGGGCGCGGCCCGGTGTTCGATTCAATCGGGCGCGACACTTTTATGGCCCGTGGCCGGGCTGAGCCGGTAGACGCCGCTGATTCTGCCGCGCTGCGCTTTGCCGCCTGCGGTCAGCCGATCCCCGGTCACCAGATCCGCATCGTTGACGACCAGGGCCGGGAACTCCCTGATCGGCAGGAAGGCCGGCTGGAATTTCAGGGGCCATCGGCGACCGCCGGCTACTACCGGCATCCCGAAGCGACCCGCACGCTGTTTCCGCATGACGATGCCTGGCTGGATTCCGGGGATCGCGCCTATCTGGCGGGCGGCGATGTGTACCTGACCGGGCGGGTCAAGGATCTGATCATTCGCGGCGGGCGCAATATTTACCCCTACGAACTGGAGCAGGCGGTCGGCGAAATTCCTGGCATTCGCAAGGGCTGTGTCGCGGTCTTCGCCAGCGCTGATCCAGCGACCGGCAGCGAACGGTTGGTGGTCGTGGCGGAAACCCGCACTGCCGCACCGGAGGCGCTGATTGACTTGCGTCAGCAGATTCAGAGCGTCAGCGTCGATTTACTGGGAACGCCACCGGATGACGTGGCGCTGGTTCCACCGCATAGCGTGTTGAAAACATCCAGCGGCAAAATTCGTCGGGCGGCGATCCGGGATTTGTATGAACGTCAGGCATTAGGGCACGGTGGACAGGCTTTGTGGCGGCAATTAACCCGGATTGGCCTGAGCAGCGGATGGGCGCAGGCGCGGCGCATTGGGCGCAGCATCGCCGAACACCTGTTCGCCGGTTATGCCTGGGCGATGTTCGGCCTGCTGGTTCCGGGGGTATGGCTGGGGATCATGATCCTGCCGAAACCGGGCTGGCGCTGGGCATTAAGCCGCACCGCGACCTGGCTGCTGGCGCAACTGACCGGGACGCCGCTGACGGTGCGTGGGCTGGAGCATCTGCCCAACAGCCCCTGTGTGCTGGTCGCCAACCATTGCAGCTATCTGGATGCCTATGTGCTGATGGCGGCGATTCCCCGGCCCTTTCATTACGTCGCCAAACGGGAACTGCTGGATAACCGTTGGATCGGGACGCCGCTGCAACGAATCGGAACTTTATTCGTGGAACGCTTCGACGTACAACGCAGCGTCGATGAAGCCCGCAAGATCGGCGCGGCGGCGCGGGCCGGACAATCGCTGGGCTTTTTCCCGGAAGGCACCTTTACCCGGATGCCGGGCTTGCGGGAGTTTCGGATGGGGGCGTTCATGGCTGCGGCCCAGGCGGGCGCACCAGCAGTTCCGGTCACGATTCGCGGGACCCGCTCGATGCTGCGGGCCGGGTCGTGGTTCCCGCGCCGGGGGCGGCTGGAGGTGATTGTGGAACCGGCCATTGTGCCGGACGGCGAGGACTGGGCAGCGGCAGTACGGTTGCGCGATGCGGCCCGGGCGGCGATTCTGCGCCATTGCGGCGAACCGGATTTGGGCGGGTGAGCGATGGATGAATCCTTTTCAGGCGCGATTCAGGGCGATCCGGTAGCCTCACCGTCACCCTGTTCTCGCCGAATCAGCCACTTTTCCGATCAGGTTTCCGTACAGAACCACCGCTCATTCAGCGCAATCCGCACGCTTTTATCACTCAGATTCCCCCATGAAAACAACAAAAAACCATCTACCCGCCTGGGGTATCGCACTGTTGCTGTTTACGCTGCCACTGGCGACCTACTGGAACACCACCTTTCACGATTTTGGCCTCCGCGATGACTACGCCAACCTGCGTGAAGCGGAGGAGGAACCGGGCAAGATCGTTAAGTTTACCGCCTCTCACGCCCGCCCCGTTTACGGGGTGCTGTTGCAATACTCCTTCGCCTCAATTGACTCCATTGCCCAGCTTGAATGGCTGCGGCTGGCGGGCGTAGCGGGGCTGGGATTGGCGGCGGCAGCGCTGTTTGGACTGTTGCGGCGACTGGGTTGGCCATTGCCCGCTGCCGCATTCACTGCCGCCATGATCACGTTGACGCCGGCGGCGCAAATCGTGGCCGGCTGGGCAACCGCCTGGCCGTATACCGTAGCGGCGTTGCTGGCGCTGGGCGGATTTGCCTTGGCGGAGGGCGATGCCGAATATTGCCGTTGCCGTCAGATCGGGGCCGCTCTGCTGGTTGCCTTGAGCGCCCTCATCTATCAGCCTAACAGTCTGCTCTACCTGGTGGGCATCGCCGCCGCCCTGCCCATCCGGCGCGGACAGCCATTGCCACGGAAGCTACGCTGGGTTGGAACGCATCTCGTCGTCGCGTTCGCCGGGCTGGTCGTCGCCTTCCTTATCATGAAACTGCTGTATGCGTTTAATCTGTTCACAGCGTCGGATCGGATAGCTTTTGACCACGATCCTGTCAGCAAACTGGGGTGGTTTCTGCGAGAACCGTTGCTGAACGCCCTTAATCTGTTTGTACTGAATGACGATGAGGCCGCGACCCGGACGGCGTATATCGTCAGCGCGGGGATCACTGCGTTGCTGCTGGCGGCGGGCTTGGGCATTGAAGGATTGCGGCGCGGAGCGCGGGCGGGTGGATTCTGGCTCATGGCGCTGGCCATATTGCCACCCACGACATTTGTCGCGAATTTGGTCGCGGCGGAACGGTTCGCCACTTACCGCACGATTTTCGCACTGACCGCGGTATTGCTGATTTTCCTGACCCTGTCCTGGCAAAACCTGTGCAGTCTGGCGCGGCGCAACCGCTGGTTTATCGAACTGCCGGGCTATGTCATCCTGCTGGCGACGGCCATGATCCTGGCGCGAACCCATGCCTATACCCTGATTGCCTTGCCGCAGGGTGAAGAATTGCAAATCCTGGAGCGCGTCGCCGACCGGATTGTGTTGCGTGAGCGGCCATTCCGGATTTACTTCATGCAACCAGTACCCGGAGACAGTCCGACCGAAATTTCTTATCACGATGAATTTGGCGCGCTATCAACCAGCGGCGCTTACCTTCCTGGTGCGGACTGGGCACCGAAGGAAATGCTCAAGCACCTGATGCGCGAGCGCTTCCCGCAGGATGCCAACCGCGAACGGCAGTATGAAATGCAGGCGGGACTTGCGCCGCCGCCGAAGAATGAAAAGTTCGACCTGATCATCGATATGCGCCAGATTCTCCGCTTCGGCCCGCTCTATGCGGGACCGTCTGTCCCGAAAATAACCGCGAAGGGGCTGGAGTTGTTACCCTGACCTCGCTTTTAGAACCATGAAAACACTGCGTGTGAACCGCGCAAATGGAAACTTGCACATAGCGTGTATGCCTCGCTTTCAGAGCATTATTGCCCGCCTGGTTATTTAATACCGTTTCCCGATAGATTTTATCTTTTTCAGGTCAAAAACCGCCCCGTTGGTCACAGCCGCATTCGCGGGTATACGGAACCGGGGGACCTAAATGCGAAAACCTACTGGAAATGGGTATAAAAATCATGAACCAAACGAAGCTGAAGAAAATCAGGGTGACGGCGGCGCTGGTGTTTCTGGCGCTGAGTACGTTGCTGTTCGTGGATTTTGAGCAAATCGGTGAAACACCTGCCGCTACCGTGGCGTTATACCCGCAATTTGTACCCTCGCTGCTGCAATTCAGCAAAATCCTGGCCGGGACGGCCACCGGTTTTCTGGCGGTTTTCATCCTGACCCTGCTGGCGGGTCGGGTCTACTGCTCGACAATCTGCCCACTGGGCACCCTGCAGGACCTTGTGATTCATCTTGCCGACCGCTTGGGAAAACCACGCAAAATCAAGTTTCGCTATCAAAAACCGCATGATGTTCTGCGTTACGGGCTGTTGGCGCTGACGGCAGGGTTATTTCTGAGCGGCAGTGCGCTGGCCTTGACCCTGCTCGACCCGTTCAGCAATTTTGGCCGGATTGCTGGCGATCTGCTGCGACCCCTCTATGTCGCCGCACACAACGGTATCGGGCAAGGGCTGGAAATCCTGGGCGTGAACGGGCCTTTTCCGCTGCATTGGCAAGCTCCGCCGCTGGCGACGCTAATCTTTCCGGCGCTGTTCCTGATCGGACTGGTCTGGCTGAGTGCCGTCAAAGGCCGCTGGTTCTGCAATACGCTTTGCCCGGTCGGGGCGTTACTTGGGCTGGTTGCCCGGTTTGCGCTGTTCAAAATCCGGATTCCCGCTGACGCTTGCATCCTGTGCGCCCAATGCTCGATTCATTGCAAGGCGGGCTGCATCCGTCTGAAAACCAAGGAGGTCGATTTCAGCCGCTGCGTAGCCTGCTTCAACTGCATCACAGTCTGCGAGGCGCACGGCATCGGTTATGTGCGGTCAGCGCCGTTCAAGTTTCATCCCGCGCCGCCCGCGCTGCCCGCCCCGCGTCCATCCGGGGAAAAGGGCATTTCCCGGCGAACCGTGCTACGCGCGACGACCACGGCGCTGATTGGACTGGCGGGACTGGCCGGTCCCACCACGGGCGACGCCAAGCCCCACAATCGCGTTCCCACCACGCTGGCGAATCACAAAACCTGGCCGGTAGCCCCGCCCGGCGCTGGCGACATCGCCCGGTTCAACCAGCTTTGTACCGCCTGTCATCTGTGCGTCAGCGCCTGCCCGTATGGCGTCCTGCAACCAGCGTTGCTGAACTATGGCCTGTCCGGGTTATTGCAACCGCATCTGGATTACGAAAGCGGTTACTGCGGTTATGAGTGCAACCGCTGCGGCCAGATTTGCCCGACCGGCGCGATCCGGCCGCTGGAGCTACCCGTCAAACAGACCGTGCAACTGGGCATCGCCCGGTTTGTCCGCGAGAATTGTATTGTCTACACCGACCACACCGCCTGTGGGGCCTGCGATGAATACTGCCCGACCAAAGCGGTTCACCTGGTCCCCTATCAACATGGCCTGAGCATTCCCGAAGTGCGGGAAACTCTGTGCGTCGGTTGCGGCGCTTGCGAAAATGCCTGTCCGGCCCGGCCATATCGGGCTATTTATGTCGATGGGCATCCGGCGCACCAACTCGCCCAGCGCCTCATTGCCAAACCGCTGGAAATCAAAGAGCAAACCGGCTTTCCCTTTTAGCGATTCCTGATGCCCAGCCCTTTTAATCCCGATCCGATGAAAATCCTCTATTACGACTGTTCTGCTGGCATCAGCGGTGACATGCACTTGGCGGCCTTGCTGGATTTTGTGGGGTTTTCAGCTATTGAAAATTAACTGACTATTTGAACCGCATGTCCTACGCCAATATCACCTTTTCCGACCGGAATCCGGTCAAGCGCTGGCTTCAACAACGTCGTTTGAATGACGCAATCCAGCTCACCGCCCATTTTCAGGATATAAGCACCGTGCTTGACTTTGGTGCAGGTAATGGCGAGTTGTCAAAACGACTGATTGGTTTTTTCCCACAGGTGCAAATCATTTGTTATGAACCTGCCGTTCATCTAATGGCGGAAGCCAAAATAAATGCAGGGAATTTTCAGCAAATCAACTTTGTCACTGATATTGAGTCGGTTAGCAAGGAGTCAGTTGATCTAATCTACTGTCTTGAAGTTTTCGAGCATCTTCCTAAAATAGAAACCGAAGCTGCATTATCATTGATTTGCTCAGTATTACGAGAGGGCGGAATAGCGATCATCGGTGTACCCATAGAAATCCATTTTCCAGCGCTTTATAAGGGTATTTTTAGAATGACCCGGCGTTTTGGGGATTTCGATGCGACGCCAGGCAATATTCTGAAAGCCACTTTTGGCTTTCCACCTCAAAATCGGCCAGTCAGTGAAATCGCCGTAAACTGGTTATATCACCACCATCATTTAGGTTTCGATTATCGGCGTTTCCGCGAGTTAATAAAAAGCAAGCCTTTTATGATCTTGAAACAGTCAGCGAGTCCCATTCCCATTCTTGGAGCGTGGTTCAACCCGGAGGTGTACTTTGTTGTGCGCAAAATTAATATTTCCTAGTTTTTAATCCTAAGCTACCATTGATGTTTGCATTATTGAATCGCCATGTCTGCATTTTATTTAAAATAGGTGTTTCTATCCAACGATAACTTAGTAATCCAACCATGATGGTAGTTAAAACCATCATCACGAGAATGATGATATGTGTTATTGTTCCAGTGGTAGGTATCTTCGTCCAAATGCGACCCAATGCAGTTAATACTAAAACGTGTGAAAGGTATATAGAATACGAGGCATCACCCATCTTTTTTATGCTTTTTGGAAAACAGGATTTTCCGCTTGTTTTTTCCATTTTTATAGCACTGTAGACGACAAAAAGCGAAGGAATTCCAAATAATAATATACGCAGCCAACCCTCTGTTTTTAGAGTTGATTCATGCATATTAAACCAAATTAGTGAAAATAAGAATGCGGTAATTCCAATGCCAAAAATTAAACGATCACTATTCAAAATAGAGCCATTCAAGAACAAAGAAATCGCAATTCCACCTATAAAATCAAAAGTCAGAGGGTGAAAAATAATTCGCATCGCTGCATGATAATACCCATCTGGGTTTATAATTAAAAAAGACGATCTGCCGATCACAATCAGCGCCCATAGCACCAGTAAGACTGGAAGCCGGTATTCTGGGATAATAGGCATAAAAACAGCAATGACAATATAAAAATACATCTCATGAACTAATGTCCACCCAACCATAACCAGTGGCAATAAATCTTGAGGAAGGATTAGAAAAGAAGCTAAAAGGTTAACCTGATTACCTTGTGCAGAGTTAACCATTTCAGGGTTATAAAACCAAATAATCAGGACTATGGTGCTATAAAACCAATAGGGAGGATAAATACGGGTTACTCGCTGAAACATAAAGCGTCCTGCAGCCTGTAAAGACTGAAACTGACCGCGCGTAACTGTAGCGATCACAAAACCACTAATAACAAAAAACAGATCAACGCTGGCTATTGCATAATCCAGCCAATCGGGAAGAAATATGCCTGTAGGGCTGTACTTCCGCTCAATCACTTGTAAATGGCAAAAAACCACAAGCAAAACGGCAACGCCGCGCAATGATTGAATGTTCTCGAGCTTTACTGGCGTCATAGTGGGATTTTATTAACGATCATGGCCTTCAATTCCGATTTAAAAATCGGGATAAAAATCGCGCTGAAAAATTTTAGCGCGATTCAGGTTTTTAACAGCGCCCGGATCGTCGATGAGGTCATTACCTTGCCCTCGCCGCGATAAGCCTCGTGGTTGGTCTCGATGGCATCGAGCTTGTAGAGATAATTCACCATCATCCCCGCCGACTGGTTCAGGCCATGATCCGAGGTGTCGGCCAGCCAGTTGATCCGCTCGATGCGTGCGCCATTAGAAAGATGGAAACGGGCCACTCGATCCAGCGCCGCACTGCTGTCTGGTTTCTTCTCCTTAACCAAATAACGAGCGGCCAACCGCAACAGGGGCTGCTTTAGCGCCTTGGCCAGCTCTGGCTGCTGATGCCAGCCTGGCGTCTTCAATAGGGTTTTCAGCGCAACCGGCTCCTTGCCGGTTCCGGCAGCGGTTGTCAATGTCTTCCGGTCGGTGACGGTCAACCAGTCCGCCTCCGGATCCTTGCCGGCCTGGTTTAACTGGCGTTCCAGCCACGGCCCGAAGTCAGGAATGGGCGACAGGGTAGCGAAGCTCTTGAGGTTTTTGAATTCAACCGCCAGCTCATCCACCACCCGCTTGATCAGGAAGTTGCCGAAACTGATGCCGCTCAGGCCATCATGTGCGTTGGAAATTGAATAAAAAATGGCGGTATCGGCCTCGGCGGGATCCAGCACGGGCGCGCTTTCATCCAGCAGGGTCTGGACGTTGCCGGCAATACCGTGGACTAACGCTACCTGGACGATGATGAGCGGTTCGTTCGACATGCGGGGGTGAAAAAAGGCGAAGCAGCGCCGGTCGGCACTCAGCCGGTTTTTCAGGTCATCCCAACTGCGGATGGGGTGAACTGCCTCGTAGGCGAACAGCTTTTCCAGCAGCGACGCCGGCGAATCCCAGGTAATCCGCCGCAGTTCAAGAAAGCCGACATCGAACCAGGAGGCCAGCAACGACAGCAGATCGCGCTCCAACGCGGCCAGCGCTGGATCATCCCGACTCCAGCCCAGCAATTCCTCGCGCAAGTCCACCAGAAACAGAAAGCCTTCAGGCAGAGCGTTTAGTTGCGCCAATAACCGCAGCCGGGGCGGTTGCAAGGCCTCGCGCAACGCCCGTTCGGCCTTACCCCAATCCTTGGGATCGCCCGCTTTCTGCAAAACCGCAACCGCTTTATCCACCATCTTGCGGTTGATGTCGAAGTCGGTAGCAAGGATGCGTAAAAACCGCTTGCGGCCTTCGGCATTCAGCGACAGGTAGGCGCGGCCCAGATTGGCGGCGCGGGCGCGGGCCGACACTTCGCCACCGCGTCCTTCCAGGCAATCGCGCATCTGGATTTTGAGTACCTCGGCATCCTTGTCAGGCAGGCTGGGGCCGGGAGTCGCCGTGACCAGGCCGCCACTCCAGTCGGCCACCTCCCGCCAGGCTTCGCGGAGGTTATTCATGGTGCGATCCAGCAGGCTGGCGCGGACGGTTTCAGGTTTGTGGATCATCAATTCAGTCATGGCAAGACCCCTTTAGGTCAGTGGCTACCGCCGCTGGCGGGCGGAGCGTCGTATATCGCTCGGATATCAGTATCGCTCGGATATCAGTATAGAAGGCGGTCGTTCATTCAAACAGGATTGAAGTGGTCACGGTCATCGGTCCGTAACGTCCAGTTCCAGCCTTGCCTACATTCCAGGCTGAGGGCGACTGTTCCCTAGCCGGCCAGCGTGGAAAAAGTGCAAAGGTGATTTTGCCGCTTCGTCGCCTGAAGAGTAGTGATGTATGATCCCGAAGGACCCGAATGAAAGGAGTCGCCGCTCCCGTCGGCGACGATCGATCCCACTGGCGAAAGGGAAGCAATCCTGATGAATCCCCTGTCCTATTACGACCCGAACGATCCCTATCCCGAGAGCGATGGCCAACCCATGGCGGAAAATACCGAACAGTACGACTGGCTGGTCAAGATTAAGGAAAATCTGGAAATTATCTTTGCCGACCGCGAGGATGTGTTCATCGCCGGCGATCTGCTGTGGTATCCGGTGCCGGATCGGCAGACCTCCGGGCCGATTGCGCCGGACGTGATGGTGGCGTTCGGACGACCCAAGGGGCGGCGCGGTTCTTACTTGCAGTGGGAAGAAGCCGGCATCGCGCCGCAGGTCGCGTTTGAGGTGCTGTCGCCCGCCAACAGCCGAATGGAAATGGCGAACAAGTTGCGCTTTTACGAGCAGTATGGGGTGGAGGAATACTATCTCTATGATCCGAAGCGTAATCATCTCGACATCTGGCTGCGGCAGCGAGAACGTCTGAGGCAGGTTTCGCACCTGAACGGCTGGATCAGCCCCCGGTTAGGCATCCGCTTCGTGCTGACGCCCGACACCCTGGAAATTTATGACCCGGCTGGTCGACCGTTCCTGAATTCGGTGGAACTGGCCAGGTTGGCGAGATCCGCCGAGGCGCGCGCTGACCAGGAAACCGCACGCGCTGACCAGGAAACCGCACGCGCTGACCAGGAAACCGCACGCGCTGACCAGGAAACCAGGCGAGCCGTGCAAGAACGCTTGCGCGCGGAGCGATTGGCCGAGCGTCTGCGCGCCTTGGGCCTCGATCCGAACGACCTGGAAAATTGAGGCACCCGCATTCCCGCCGATGTTTCAATATCCCGCCCGATCCCGTTTCTGTTGCAGGGCGCGGGCGAGATTATCCACTGACCGTCGAAAACCGGCTCATCGCTGACGCCTGAATTCCGGATCATTAAAAACCCGATGTGGCGACTGGAAGGCCCAGGAATCTTGAATGTTTCCATCTGATATTAAACCCCAGGAAAACCATTGCCCTAAAATCGCAGTAGTGCTGTCCAGTGGCGGCATCAAACCGCTGGCGGCTATTCCGCTGTTTGAATTTCTGGATGAGGCGCAAATTCCCATTGATTTACTGGTGGGATGCAGTGGCGGCAGTGTTATGAGCGCTTTACGCGGTTCCGGTTATGACAAGGAAAAAATGCTGGAACTGATTGGTAAAGTTGCCCGGCGCGGTCTATTTAGCCCGATCAATTTCTGTGCGGTTCTCGGTATGTCCGGGCTGCCGTTTGGCAAGTTCAATACGCAAACCGGCCTCATTCGTCCACAAAAACTCAAACAGGCGCTCTACGAAATGTTCGGCGATCGCCGGATTGAAGACCTCTCCCCAAAAACGCTGCTTCAAGCCACGGATATTCAGAGACTGTCTAAAAACTAAGATATTGAATTTCAATAGCTTTTCTGTAAAATAAAGGGGTAAAAGCGGGTTGTAATAAAAAATTATTTTAAGCGCAAAAATTCTATTCGAGGTGATGTATGCCATGGCCAAAAGAAG
>CAIRMO010000139.1 GCA_903879705.1 uncultured Candidatus Competibacteraceae bacterium
ACTTCCCCATCCGCACGGGTGAGACGGCATTCTTGTTTTTGCAGCACTTCATCAAAATGCTCAAGGCCGGTGGCCGCGCCGGGGTGGTCATCAAGAACACCTTTCTCAGCAACACCGACAACGCCAGCGTGTCCTTGCGCAAACTGCTACTGGAAAGCTGCAACCTGCACACCGTGCTGGACTGCCCCGGCGGCACCTTTCAGGGTGCGGGTGTCAAAACCGTAGTGCTGTTTTTTGAAAAAGGCGCACCCACCCGCAAGGTCTGGTACTACCAGCTCGACCCCGGCCGCAATATGGGCAAGACCAACCCGCTCAACGATGCCGACTTGGTTCCGTTCATTGAGGCGCAAAAGACTTTTGCCGACACCGCACAAAGCTGGTCGGTCGATGTGGCGGCTGTCAGCGCCAGCACCTTTGATTTGTCGGTGAAGAATCCGAACGGCGGCGAAGTGGTGGCGCACCGCAGCCCGCAGGACATCATGGACGAGATCGCCGCATTGGATGCGGAAGCCGCCGAAGTGCTGGCAACGATTCGGGGGTTGCTGTGATTGCTATTAAATATATAGCTACTAATGCAATTCCTATAAGGGCTAGAGGCCAATTTGGCTTAAATTTGCCTCTGCAAATGCCTAAATGGGCGTTTTTGGGGGGTGAGGCATGAAGGCGGGGTGGTCAATTAAGCGGTTTGCCGACGTTCTTGAAATTCGTAATGGGAAAAATCAACGTGAAGTTGAATCGAAGGATGGCGTATATCCAATCTTTGGCAGTGCTGGCAATGTCATGGGGTACGCCACTTCTTTCATTTGCGAGGCGGGCACAACAATCATTGGTCGAAAAGGCAACATCAACACGCCGATTTATTCGGAAACCAACTTTTGGAATGTTGATACTGCATTTGGGTTGGCCGTCAAGCTTGGACTAGACAAAAAATTCCTCTTTTATTACTGCCTTTCCTTTGATTTCAGCGCCCTCAACCGAGGGACAACAATACCGAGCTTGGTGAAGTCTGAGTTGCTCGGGATTTCGATTCCAATTCCCCCACTCCCCGAACAGCAACGCATCGTTACCCTCCTCGACGAAGCCTTTGACGGCATCGCCACCGCCCGCGCCCATGCCGAAAAGAACCTGCAAAATGCGCGGGCCATTTTTGAGAGTTACCTAGAGTCGGTTTTTAATGCGCAAGTGAAGGGGACGATTGCTGGGACTTTAGGTGAATTTTGCGACCTGTTCCAAGGGTTATGTATAAACGCTAAAACCAAGCATTTGCTAGTTGAAAAAAGTAACTTGCCACTGCTTCGTATCAAAGACCTCACTGGCAACACTGTCGAGCAATTTATCGCTGAAAGTGGGTGGCCTAAAAATTCATTAGTCACGGAATCTGAAATTATTTACACAAGGACGGGGCAGATTGGTTTGGTGTTCCGTGGTCGCGCTGGAATTCTTCACAACAACTGTTTTAAGGTTAGGCCAAAGCCAACTTTGAATCATGATTACATCTATTGGTGGCTTAAAAATCCCGCTTTCAGAGCCAAGATAACGGTGCTGGCTTCAAAAACAGCCCAACCAGACATAACTCACGTTCTATTTAAGGCCCAACCAATTTTCGTTCCTCCCCGGGCGTATCAAGATCAG
>CAIRMO010000140.1 GCA_903879705.1 uncultured Candidatus Competibacteraceae bacterium
CGGCAACACGGTCAGTCGATGGTTTTCCGGCAGATCAGCGTACAAGGCTTCACGCAGGATTTCCGCTTCCAGTTGATAGCGCGGCGCGACCGCTTCCAGCACCGCCTGAGCCTGGGTTTCGCCATAGCCGCCGCGCTCCGCCGCCAAGGTAAACAGTTCCCGGCGCAACAGTTCCGGTTGCAGATCGCCGGTCGCCAGAGTGAATTCAGCAGTGTTCAAGGCCAAATGAGCGAAGCCGCGGACGATGCGGTAATCCGGCGAATCGCCCTCCAGCGCCCGCAGCGCGGCCTGTAATTCGCCCCGGCTGCGGTGCTGATGGTCGCGGATCAGATTCAATACCTGCTCCGCCCAGACCTGCTGCTCACGTTTCAGAAAACGCGGGTAGACTTCAGCGCCGCGCCGGTGGGAGAAAAGGAGATCAGAGGGAAGCATGGGGTTCTGGAAATCTTTGGTTTAATTTCACCACACCAGTCGTTCCAGTCCAATGCAGACCACCGCATGAGTGTGCAAAGGGCGCGGATTGCCGACTGGACGTTCCAGAATGGTCCGATACGCCGCTAATTGTTGTTCTGCTTCTTGTAAGGACTCTTTCACCCCCGGCCATTCGCGTAATTCTTCCCGCGATTTAGTCGCCAGATCGGCGCTGGTCAATCCCACCGCTTTCAAACTCAACGCCTTGAATTCCAGCAAATGATCGAGCAATTGGTACTGGCGCATATCGGGCCGGACCCGCAACAGCAAATCGCCATACCGCCGTTCCAGTGCTGGTTCTGAGTCCATGATGTAGAAAGCGTCGTTAAACAAGGTGACCAGAAAGGCCGTTTTTACCACCAGTTCATTGCTCCAGCGTAAATCCCGGTTGTCAAAAACCTTGAAATACTTTTGTTCGAGTAATTCACACAGCGGGCCAAGATCGCCGGTGCTGTAAAACCGCTCGACTACCTGTTGCCGCTGTTCCTGATCGTCATAAGCCGGCAGCAATTGTTCCTGGAGCCGCTCAACATACAACTTGCGAATCACCTGATTGGGAATCGTCAGTTGCAATTTGCCAAAAGCATCACGCCCAGCCAGAGTCAGCACCCCGAAGTAGTAAAGCAGGGTGGCGAGAAAGTCCGGGTTCTTCGGCGCAGTCAGCATGTCCTGCACCCCGAAGCGATTGACCAGTTGCGAAATTGTCAGCGGTTCGGCGGGATTGAGGGCACGGTTGATCAAGGTTTCGCCATGCGGCAATCGGGCGACATATTGAATTCGGTTCCGATCCATCGCCAGATTGTCGTCGAGCAATTGCTCCGGGAAAACACCGTCTTCAGCCAGCCGTTTGAGAAAGTACAACGCCAGGGTCGGATTGTAGATTCGATCTTCCAGCCTGGATGAAAAGCGGTAGCCATTGTAGAAGTCGCGCATTAAATTCAGGGCCGTTTCAACTTGACCGGCGTCGAGATCATGAGCGGCTGCGACCGTCTCCAGCGCGGCCCGCAATTCGGTTTCAGTAAAGCCGCACAGATCATGAAACCGGGGCCGTTGCGATAAATTCTCGGTCACGTTGTAGCCGCTGGTGATGTCGCTTAATACCACTGGCGACACCCCGGTCAGGAACACCCGGTCAATCCCCCGGCCTTCCGCTCCATCCTTGATCGCCTTGAAAAAAGTTTTGATCGTGCCTTCGCCTTGCACCAGTTCCTCATAGCGATTTGTGCCGTGTAACGGGCTGATCATCACTTCATTAGCGAAGTTGTCGTATTCGTCGATTAACACATACAGCGGGTACGGGGTTTGGGAAATTGCGCCTAGCAGCGATTGCAGGCTAGTCACTGCGTTGTCTCGCTGGATTCGCACCGGTTGTCGGAGCCACGCCGCATAGCGGGCGACAAGGTTTTCAATCTGGGTGTTGACATGATCAAACAGGGCTTGGCGAATTTCCGCGTGGTCGCCACTGGCACTGACCACCGAAAAGTTGAGCTTAAGAATGAAATAGCAGTTATGCAGCGGAGTCGGGTTCTTACCGATCTTTAATTCGCCAAAGAGCCGTTCAAAGTCATCCGCCCGTGCTAAGTCGTAATAATTCTCCAGTGTGGATAACCACAGGCTTTTGCCAAACCGGCGTGGGCGCAAAAACACCAGTTGTTTACCAGCCTCCTCGATCAGTGGAATCTGTTCAGTGCGATCCACATAGAAATAACCTTCATTTCTGATGGCTCGAAAATCGGCAATGCCGTAGGGAAAATTCATGATTTATTACCTCGCGGGTAACTACTCAGGTCTTATGAATCAATAGCTTACGAACAAAATGACGCGAAAAGTGCATAATAAACAGGCGGAAACAAGCTAAAAGTTGATGATTTCGACATAGCAATTTTTGTAACTTGTTGATTTAACTTGATAGATTCTGACACGTAGACCTGAGTAGTTACCCTCGCGGAAAATGTATTTTCTCGTTCCCACACTCCGGCGCGGGAATGCAGCCTTGACCGTTCCAGCGGCGCGAATTACCAGACGCTCCAGCTTGGGAGCCAGACAGATCACAAAAAACGCAGAGCCTTCGGCGATCCTCCGGCCCCGCGTCCAACCCTTTTAAGGTCACCCAGAACGTATTATATAATAACAATATTTTCTACCCAACTATTGAGAGACTGTCTAAAAACTAAGGTATTGAATTTCAATAGCTTTTCTGTAAAATTAAAGGGGTAAAAGCGGGTTGTAATAAAAAATTATTTTAAGCGCAAAAATTCTATTCGAGGTGATGTATGCCATGGCCAAAAGAAG
>CAIRMO010000141.1 GCA_903879705.1 uncultured Candidatus Competibacteraceae bacterium
AAAAAGTGCCTGCGGTCGCTTTAGGAATTTTGAAAGAAGGGCTGTCTTGGGAGCAACTGTTGAAAATCCAAAGCCTACCTGCCTTTGGGATCTGATTTAAAAATCAGCAAGTTGGAGAATAATCGGACTGAACCAGTACCGCTCCCTTGATAGGCGGTGATATCGATCCCGGGACCCACAATGGCGCGGGGATCATTGGCATCATTGGCGTCACTGGCCTCTTGCGCCAGGGCTGAAGTTGTAGCAAGCCCGAGAGCAAGGGCAATGGCTACTTTGAGCAGATCCATTTTCATCACGACTGTCCTTAAATTGGTATGGTTGAATAATCTTGCTATTTTGAGATCAATGCTTTGCCCCAATGGGGCTATGATCAGGTCTCGCCCATATTTTTGTCAATGATTTAGCCAGTGATTATGTAACCGTTCACTCCCATTGTCCGATTGCTGGAGCGTTGTTGAAGGATAGTAACAATAGATTCAACAGGTTACCTATTATCCCTAACCATCGCTGCCATTATGTTAAGGCAACTCGCAAAAAATATCCCCAACGGGACCTGGCTTCAACGCTCCAGCGTGAGAGCCCGTCCAGACGCTCCAGCGTCCCGGATGATCCCGGAAGGCGGACCGCTGGAGCGTAGGAACGAGAATGGGAGGGTATTTATTGCGCCTTGCCTAAGAAGTGTACGCTCCGAAAACAGTTATCCCGAACCGGGCTTATATCCCCTCTTTTTCAAAGGAAGAAGCAGCATTAGCGGCGGAGGGATTTTGCCCTTTTCCACAACTCACGGCAGGTTTCCTGTATGTGACCGCCGGACGGTTCTGATTTAATTGCGCCACGGCTTGCCGATTCTTGATCGGGCGACTAAGGTTTAAGGACGCCGCTGTTTCTTGGCGGCGAAACCCGAACCGATAGAACCAAACCCGAAGTGAGGATGAAAATGAAGATGAATAAAAAATTGTGGATGGGCGTGGCGGCAAGCTGCGCGATGAGCCTGAGTGCTGGCGCATGGGCGGCGGATGCGGCGACCGCCGACGAAGTAGTCGCCAAGGTCAAGGAAGCCGCTGCTGCCGTCAAGGCCAACGCTGACGTTACCCTGACCGAGTTCGACAAGAAGGACGGCAAGTGGGCTTGGGGGGGTACCTATGTGTTCGTGCTGGACTGCACCGGTGGGGTAATGAAGGCGCATCCGGTGGCGACGGTCAAGGGCATGAAACTGACCGACCTCAAGGACAAGGTGACCGAAAAAGAGTTTGGCTCGGCTCTGTGCGAGGCAGCCAAAAAGACCAATGGCGGCTGGGTTGAGTATATGTGGACCAAGCCAGGTGCAGAAGGTCATCATCGTAAGGTCGCCTATGTACTGGGTGCCGGCAATTATCAGGTGGCCGCCGGCGTTTATGACGACAAGCTGACAGCCAAGGCGCTGGACGCCAAGATCGCCAAGTAAACCCTGTCGTTTCAGGGCGTTCGCCAAACCTTTCTTAATTCTCGTCATACCCGCGAACACGGGTATCCAGCCTTTTCAGCATCCGACTGGATTCCCGCATACGCGGGAATGACAGAAAAAGTCGATCCGACTGGATTCCCCCGCATACGCGGGAATGACGGAAAAAGTTGATCCGATTCGATTCCCCCGCATACGCGGGAATGACGGAAAAAGTCGGCAAACAAAAATCCTGAATTTATATTTGCGCGGCTTTTCCCGCTCCACCCAGGAGAAAATCCGGTGATCTATGCCCTTGGCGACCGTAAGGTCGAATTTCATGGCGACGACTGGTTCATCGCCGACAACGCTACCGTAATCGGCTCGGTTGTCCTCAAGCAGAACGCCAGTCTCTGGTTCAACGTGGTCGCACGCGGCGATAACGATGTCATCACTATTGGCGAAAACTCCAACATCCAGGACGGCGCGATTCTCCACACCGACCCCGGCATCCTGCTGACCGTTGGCCGCGATGTGACCGTCGGTCATCTGGCGATGCTGCACGGCTGCATCATCGGCGACAACAGCCTGATCGGCATCAAAAGCCTGATCATGAACCGGGCAGTCATCGGCAAGAACTGCCTGATTGGAGCCAACAGCCTGATTCCTGAGGGCAAGGTCATCCCGGACGGCTCGCTGGTGATGGGATCGCCGGGCAAGATTGTCCGCACCTTGACTGAACCGGAAATAGCCGGCCTGCGCCAGTCCGCCGCCCGCTATGTCGAAAATTTCAAGCGGTTCAAGCGCGATCTGCGTCGGCAGGATTAACGTGGCTTCCCCGCTCGAAGATCGCCTCGACTGGATCGTCCGCCAGGTCGGCTCGATCATTCTCGGCAAGGAACGGGCGATCCGGTTAGCACTGAGCTGTCTGCTGGCAAAAGGCCATCTGCTGATCGAAGACCTGCCGGGCATGGGTAAAACCACCTTGGCGCACGCTCTGGCGCAATGTCTGGGCTTGCACTATCAGCGCATCCAGTTCACCAGCGATCTGTTGCCCGCGGATATTCTCGGCGCAGCGGTGTACGAACGGCAGCGCGAAACCTTCGTCTTTCATCCCGGCCCCATCTTCGCGCAACTGATTCTGGCTGACGAAATCAACCGCGCCACCCCCAAAACCCAGAGCGCGTTGCTGGAAGCGATGGAGGAAGGGCAAGTCACTATCGAAGGTGAGACCCGCAAGCTGCCCGAGCCGTTTTTCGTGATCGCCACCCAGAATCCCGCTTACCAGATTGGCACCTTCCCGTTGCCGGAGTCGCAACTGGACCGGTTTCTGATGCGGATCGAACTGGGCTATCCCGATACCAAGGCCGAACGGTTGCTGCTGGAAGGCGAGGATCGCCGCCAAGCGTTGGCGCGATTGCCGGCGGGCATGACCCCGGCGCAGTTGCACGAGGCGCAGGGACGGGTGGCCGGGATTCATGTCGCGGCACCGCTGCTCGACTACCTTCAGGGCTTGCTGACGTTCTCTCGCGAGTCCGGGCGGTTCCGGGGCGGATTGTCGCCCCGCGCCGGACTGGCGTTGTTACGGGCGGCGCGGGCCTGGGCCATGCTGCACCGGCGCGGCCATGTCCTGCCGGAAGACCTACAGGCGGTGTTGCCAGCGGTGGTCGGCCATCGACTG
This sequence comes from uncultured Candidatus Competibacteraceae bacterium, assembly GCA_903879705.1. Taxonomy (GTDB): domain Bacteria; phylum Pseudomonadota; class Gammaproteobacteria; order Competibacterales; family Competibacteraceae; genus RXIV01. The sequence goes on from CAIRMO010000141.1 coordinate 3,102, forward strand.
CATCCCGGCGATGACCATCTGGAGCAGTCCACGGCGGATCTGGTCGGGCAACTGCTGAACGCTGTCTCGTTGCCGGTCTGAGTTCTGCCTGATGCTGGAAGGACTGCGCCGCCGCTTTGAGTTCTGGATCGTGAGCCGCCAGCGCCCGGCCCGCGAACCGGTCCCGCTAACCCGTCGCCGCATTTACATTTTGCCGACCCGCTACGGTTACGCCTTCGCCGCCTTGCTGTTCCTGCTGTTCCTGTGGGCGATTAATTACAGCAACAGCATGGGGTTCGCCTTCACCTTCCTGTTAGCCGCAGTCGCCTTGAACAGCATGTGGCGGGCACACGACAACCTGCTGGGATTGATCATCCATCCGGGAGTGGCCGAACCGGTCTTTGCCGGACAGGAAGCGCGGTTCACTTTTCGCCTCGATAATCCCGACCTGATGCCGCGTTACGGAATCGCCCTGCAATGGCGGGATCGACCGCTGCACTACATTGATGTCCCCGCCCAGGGTTCAGCGACCGTCACCCTGACCATTCCTGCCCAACGGCGCGGCTGGCTGCAACCCGGTCCGATCCGAGTGTTGACCCGGTTTCCATTGGGCTTGCTGCAAGCGTGGAGTTGGGTGATTTTTGAACGGAACGGGCTGGTTTATCCGCGACCGCGCGGGCGGCGGCCATTGCCGGCATCACTGCCGGGCGGGACAGGCAGCGGCGCGGGCGAGCAGGGTTTGGGCAGCGAAGATTACGCCGGCTTTCGGCCCTACGCGCCCGGCGATTCCCCGCGTCGGATTGCCTGGAAAGCGGCGACTCATGGCGGGCCGTTGCTGGTCAAGCGGTTCACCGATCAGGCCCGTCCGGAGTTATGGCTGGACTGGCGGCTGTTGGGGATCGATAACGTCGAGCCGCGACTGGAGCAGCTTTGTCAGTGGGTATTGCAAGCGGAAAGCGCTGGTCTTCAGTACGGCCTGTGGCTGCCGGGCCTGAAAATTTCGCCCGCCGCCGGAGCGGGACATCGTCGCCGCTGTCTGGAGACGCTGGCGCTGTTTGGCAGTACCGCGTAGGGCGGGTTAGGCGTTAGCCGTAACCCGCCGTGGGGGCATCGCCGGGGTGGCGGGTTACGCTGCGCTAACCCGCCCTACAACCTTTTCGGTCAGGCACGAGTTAGTCATGGCCGCTCACCCGATCATCACCTGCTCTTCCGCATAGGAAACCACCGGGCGCGGCTGTTGCTGGGCAATAGCGACGGCGATGGTCAGCGGGCCGAGTCGCCCGATAAACATCAGCAGCATGAGCAAAATCTTCCCACCATCGCTCAACTGCGGGGTAATACCGGTCGACAAACCGACCGTCCCCAGCGCCGACACCACTTCAAACAGCAGTCCCAGCGACCACTCGACCGAGCGCGGGTGAAGCGGGCCACTCACTTCCAGGGCCGACAGCACAATCGCCCCGACGATCATCAGAATAAACGCCAGCGCCACCACCCAACCCGCCTTGGCGATATTGGTTTCCGGGACGCTGCGATTGAATAATCGCACCCCGCGCTCGCCACGATAGCGCGACCGCGCCAGAGCCAGTAAAACGCCCAGCGTCGTCGCCTTGACCCCGCCGGCAGTGGAACCAGGACAGCCGCCGATCATCATCAGTACCACGGTGAAATACAGGGTCGCCACCGTCACCTGACCATAATCCACCGTATTGAAGCCGGCGGTGCGCGGCGTCACCGAGGCGAACCAGCCGGTCAGCAAGGCGTCACCAAAACTCATATTAACCAGCAGGTTGTCCCGCTCCAACAGCAGAAATCCGGCCATGCCGATCAGCAGCAATGCCCCGGTCATGGTCAACGCCACCTTGGTGTGCAGGCTGAACATGGTCCGCTGGCCGCGCACACGCTGCATCAACCGCCGCGCCAGCTCCGCCAGTACCGCAAAACCCAGCCCGCCGAGAATAATCAGCAGTGAAATCGGCAGAATGATCGCGGCATTGTTGCGATCCGCTATCAGATTATCCGGGCGCAACCCGAACCCGGCGTTGCAAAAAGCACTGACGGCATGGAACACCGAGACCCATAGCGCCTGATCGAGCGGCAACCGCTGGCTTTCAGCCAGAAACAGCACCGCCGCGCCGATCGCTTCAATCGCCAGCGTCCAGAAGATCACCAGCCGCAGCATCGTTCCCAGGCTGATTCGATGGCTGAGAGCGAAGCTGTCCTGCACCGCATCGCTGCCCGCCAGCGAGATCGGTTGGCCGATCAGCAGCAGGGCAGCGGTAGATAGCGTAGTAATGCCCAATCCGCCGACTTGCACCAAACTCAGCAGCGCCGCCTGACCGAAGCCGCTGAACGCGCTGCCCGGATCGACCACCGCCAGCCCGGTCACGCAAACCGCGCTGGTGGCCATAAACAGCGCGTCGATGAAGCTGAGCGTCGGCCCCCGGCTGGCGATGGGCAAGGCCAGCAGGATGCCGCCAATCAGAATGGCGGCGGCAAAGCCGAACACCAGCAACCGGGCCGGGTAGCCGATCAGGCGGCGCAGCATGGTGGCTAGGCCAGGGCCTGACGGATACGAATGGCGACCGCTTCCAGTGCGGCGGGATCGGCCTTCTCCCGGCCATGCGCGCCGGCCCGTTGCCCTTCCCGGATTGGGACGATGTGGACGTGATAGTGCAGCACCGACTGGCCGGCGGCAGCGCCGTTGAACTGGCTGATCCGCAAGCCATCGGGAACCAGCGCCTGCCACACGGCGCGGGCGATCCGCTGACTGGTTACCGTTGCCGCCAGCAAGTCCGGTTCGGCGATCTCCAGCAGATTAGCCGCGTGCGTCTTGGCGATGACCAGGGTATGGCCTTCGCTGGCCGGAAATACGTCCATGAACGCCAAGGTGTGGGCGTCCTCGTATACCCGGACGGCGGGGATTTCGCCCCGGACGATTTTGCAGAAGAGGCAGGAGGGGGTCATGCAGATACTCCCTGAGCAGGTGAGTGACGATTTTCAAGAAGTGTAGGAGCAAGTTTGCATCGCTGCCGGCTATCTTTCGACCGCCCGGATTTCCATCCGCAGTTCCTCCTTGCCGTCCTTTTCCTGGACGATCCGCGCCAGCAGGTAGTGCTGATCAGGCGCGACCCAGAACGTCGTGATCCGGGTCTTGCCAGGCGTGTACTGATCGATCCGGATGGTGCGCAATTCGCCCAGCGGTGTACTGAGAATTTCCTCGCCTTGGTTGCGAATCTGGTAGGTCTTGATCTCGGTTTTGTCGATCAGGCTGTATTGCGCCGGAACCTGGCCGCGCTGCAAATCGCCCATGACCAGCAATTGCAGACTGAGCGGATCGACGATGCCGGGCGTCAGCGGCAAGATCGCTTGATCGGCGTTGTTACGCGCTTCCACCTGACCCGCCGGCCAGTCAAAGCGCAACTGCATGTGGCTGGATTTTTTGCCGGCATCCACCTGCCGCTCATACTGGAGTGGCCGAACTGCGCCCGCATGAATTTCGCCGCTGGCCTGCTCCTGGATGCGGCCAGAGGCCAGTAGCGCGACCAGACCGTTGGGACGGGCATCGGAACTCATCCGGTACTGGCCTGGCCCGGCGGCGGTCAGGGTGATGATCGCGTCGCCTACCGAAAACCCGGAGGCATAAACCTCATAGCGGGCCTGGAACGGCGCGACCGGCAAGCGGTCGTCGGCGGTCGCCAACGGACTTAATGCCAATGGCCATAGACAGGAAAGCGCGACGACGCGAAACGGGGGTTTCAACATGATGGAATTGCATCCTCACAGGTTCAGAAGTGGAAATAGCGCCCTCGGCTGACCCGGCTCAGGCCAGCGGTGTCCTGAAAATCCGTCACTTCACTAAAACCGCGTTCCCGCAGCAACGCCGGTACCGCCACGCCCTGATCATAGCCGTGCTCCAGCAACAACCAACCGCCCGATTTCAGCACCTCCCGCGCTTGGGCAATGATGATCCGCAAGGCATCCAGTCCATCCGGACCGGAAATCAGCGCGGCAGGCGGTTCAAAGCGCAATTCGCCTTGCCGCCAGTGCGGATCGGTGGCGGCGACATAGGGCGGGTTGGCAACGATCAGGTCGAAAAACTCCCCGGCCAGGGGCGCACACCAGTCACCTTGCCGAAACTCGACATGGGCAATACCTAAGCGCACGGCGTTGCGCCGGGCTACAGCTAAAGCTGCCGGACTTTGATCGGTAGCCACGATCCGTGCTTGCGGTCGCTCCGCCGCCAGCGCCAACGCAATCGCACCGCTGCCGGTTCCCAGATCGGCGACCGCCACGGCCTGATTCATCGGCAACGGCTCCAGCGCCAGCTCGACCAGCAACTCGGTTTCCGGGCGGGGAATCAAGGTATCGGGCGTGACTTCCAGTTTCAGCGACCAGAACTCACGCCAGCCGAGAAGGTAAGCCACCGGTTCGCCTTGCTGGCGACGCTCCAGCCACGCGGCGAAGCGGTCGGCCAGTTCCGGTTCCGGGATCGATTCGGGCCAGGTGTAAAGATGACTGCGTGGACGGTTCAGCGCCGTCGCCAGCAGGATTTCAGCATCGAGGCGCGGAGTAGTGCTGACGCCGATCAAGCGCCGGGTGGCGGCGGCGCATAATTCAGCCAGAGAGCGGTTGTTACGCATCGGACCAACGCAAAGGCTGGTGGCCGTAGCGGGACGTGATTTGAGTGGCGCAGCGACTGTTTCCACGCCATCTGGGCGTTGCGGGTTCCGGTAAGCTATGTTCCACCTGATTTTTCGACCCCTGATTTTCCGACCATTGAGCAAGGAGTGATTATGGATGCTGCACTGTGGGTTACCGGTCTGGCCGGAGCCGCTTTCTTCATCAGCCATCTGGGCCTGGCCCATCCGCCGGTGCATGACCGGATCACCGGGCGCATCGGTGAAAAGGGCTTCCAGGGCCTTTATCTGCTGGTGACGCTGCTAATCCTGGGCGCGATGATCACCGGCTATGTTTCCGCTTCCCACGCCGTCTACCTGTGGATTCCGGGGCCGGGGGTACGGCATCTGCCGCTGCTGATGATGCCGCTGGCGTTCATGCTCATCGTCGGCGGCGTGACGACATCGAACCCGTCGGCGTTGGGCATCGGAGGCAATCTCGACCGGGCTGATGCGGTGCGCAGCGTGTTGCGCATCACCCGCCATCCGCTGATGTGGGGCCTTACCTTGTGGGCGGCGGTGCATATTATCGCCAACGGCGATCTGGCCTCGCTGCTGTTTTTCGGCGGGTTCCTGCTGACGGCGCTGCTCGGTTCGCTGCATCTCGACCGGCGGATGGCGGCCACTCAGGGCGAACGCTGGCAACGCTTTGCCGCGGTCACTTCGTATGTTCCGTTCGCGGCGATTCTGAGTGGTCGCCAGACCTGGGGTTGGGCTGAACTGGGCCGACCGGCGGCTTGGGGATTGGGCGTTTTCGCTGTGCTGCTGGCGCTGCACCCCTATCTGTTCGGGGTGCGTCCGTACTGACGGAATGATTTCAGGCGGTAGCGCTGAAGCCGGTGGAACGGGGTGCCGCCGCGCTGGCGGTGGTGCGGTAGGCGCTGAGCTGGCGCTGGGCCAGTTCCATCTGCGCCTGGGTCATACCCATCGCCGCCCCCGCGGCTACTGACCGATCCTGCGGCGACGGATCGGCTGGAGCCAGCGCCGCTTGCTGAACCTGACGCAGTTTCTGGATGGTGGCCGACGGATTGCCCGGCACGGCTGAACGGTCAATGCTGACCTCGCCACCGGTCGCATACGCCCTGCCGTCCGGCCCGGTGGTGTAGGAAAACCGGGCACCGCCCCGCACATACATCCCGCCGGCTGCCACATGCGCCGCTTCGTGAGTGCGGACTTGCTGGTCCCGTTGCGCCAACTGGCTGACCAGAGCGGCCGTCTTGGCGTCCTGCGGTGGTTGCGAACGGGTGGTTTTAGTGCCTTGTGGTTGTTCCGGGTCGGCGGTGTTGGCGTTCTGCTGCTGCGGTTGTTCCGGGTCGGCGGTGTTGGCGTTCTGCTGCTGCGGATTGGCGATTTTTTCGACTGGAGTCGCTTTGCCCATCGCCAAGCCAAACTGGCCCGCTACCGGAAAGACGGTTGACGAAAAGCCACTGAGTCCTCCAATACCGCCCATGATGCCCTCCACCGGTAGCCGCGATTGATGGGCCTTATCTTCGGGCTTTAGACTGTCTGACCACAATCCAAGTTGCGGTTATGGTGAAAACGCCGGTCGCGTAAAGGTCAGAAAACCCGGTCGGAAATCCCCCAAACCGGCATAGTGTAGACTGCTGCCGCTTAACCGCCGCTTCTGGCGCTCCCCATTCAGGACGTTCATCGCCCATGTCCAACTTTCCCGCCGCCCCTGCCGATTTTGCCCCGTTGCGCCTGCGCAAAGATGAAGACCGCCGGCTGCGCACCGGTCATCTGTGGGTTTACAGCAACGAAGTGGATGTGGTGGCCACGCCATTGCGTAATTTCGAACCGGGCCAGCCGGTGGCAATTCAATCCAGCAATGGCAAAGTCATCGGTACCGGCTATATCAACCCCAACGTGCTGCTGTGCGCCCGCCTGGTCAGCCGCGATCCAGACCATCCACTCAGTCCTTCGCTGCTGGTTCATCGCCTGAACGTGGCGCTGAGTCTGCGCGAGCGGCTGTACGACCGGCCATTTTACCGGCTGGTCTACGGCGAGGGCGATGGGTTGCCGGGGTTGATCGTCGATCGTTACGGCGAGTTGTGCGTCGTGCAGATCGCCACCGCCGGGATGGATCGCGTCAAGGACGACATTCTCGCCGCTTTGCACAAGGTCCTGAAGCCAGCGGCGGTGCTGTGGCGCAACGATGGTCCGATCCGGGAACTGGAAGGGCTGGAGCGCTATGTTGCCGACGCTGCTGGCGTGGTTCCCGACCTCGTCGAAATTGCGGAAGGCGGCCTGCGATTCCAGATTGCGCCCAAAACCGGACAGAAGACCGGCTGGTTCTATGATCAGCGCGACAACCGCGCCCGGTTGGATCGGTATGTTGCGGGCCGGCGAGTGCTGGACGTATTCAGCTACGCCGGCGCTTGGGGGATTCGGGCTGCGGCGCACGGGGCGCATGAAGTGGTCTGTGTCGATAGCTCCGCCGCGGCGCTGGAGCAGGCGACGGTCAACGCGGCGTTGAACGCGGTGAGCGATCGGGTGCAGGTTCGCCAGGGTGATGTGTTTGAGGCACTGAAATCGCTGCGCGAAGCCCGGGAGCGGTTCGATGTGGTCATTGTCGATCCGCCGGCATTCATCAAGCGCCGCAAGGATTTCAAGGAAGGCGCACTGGCTTACCGGCGGATCAACGAAATGGCGATGCAGGTGTTGGAGCGCGACGGGCTGCTGGTGTCCTGTTCCTGCTCGCAGTTGCTGCCGCGTGAAGGGCTGGTGCAAGCGTTGCTGCAAGGCTCACGGCACCTGGATCGCAGCTTGACCCTTCTGGAGCAGGGCCAGCAGGGGCCGGATCATCCGGTCCATCCGGCCATTCCCGAAACCGACTATCTCAAAGCCATGTTCGCCCGGGTGTTGCCGGCGTAAAGCCGGTTCGCGTTACGCCGAACGGCTGAGGCGAAAGTCCTGCCCGGATCAATGCCTACCCTTGCGGCTTGAATGACGCCTTGTTCTGGGCGTAGGAAATAGCCTCTTCACGGCTGACTGCCCCTTTCTTGATCAACTCCAGCAGACATTGATCCAGGGTTTGCATCCCATGAGTGGAACCGGTTTGAATGGAGGAATACATTTGTGCAACCTTATCCTCGCGGATCAGGTTGCGGATGGCAGGAACGCCGACCATGATCTCATGTGCCGCGATTCGCCCGCCGCCTTTCTTTTTGAGCAACGCCTGCGAAATCACGGCACGCAGCGATTCCGACAGCATGGAGCGCACCATCGGCTTTTCGCCCGCCGGGAACACGTCAATGATGCGGTCGATGGTTTTGGGCGCGGAGCTGGTGTGCAAGGTGCCAAACACCAGATGCCCGGTCTCGGCGGCGGTCAGCGCCAGGCTGATGGTTTCCCGGTCGCGCATTTCCCCGACCAGAATGATATCCGGATCTTCGCGCAACGCTGAACGCAGTGCCTCGGTGAACCCCAGCGTGTCGCGGTGAACTTCGCGCTGATTGACCAGGCAACGCTGAGTGGTGTGAACAAATTCGATGGGGTCTTCAATGGTCAGAATGTGGCCGTATTCATTTTTGTTGATGTAGTCGACCATCGCCGCCAAAGTGGTCGATTTGCCGGAGCCGGTCGGGCCGGTCACCAGAATCAGCCCGCGCGGCGCATCGACCAGCTCCCGGAACACCGCTGGGCAGCCCAGCTCATCCAACGTCAGAATCTGCGTCGGAATGGTGCGAAACACCCCCGCTGCGCCCCGATTCTGGTTGAACGCATTGACCCGGAACCGGGCCATCTTGGGAATCTCAAACGAGAAATCGCACTCCAGAAATTCGTCATAATCCTTGCGCTGCTTGTCATTCATGATGTCGTAAATCAACCCGTGTACCTGCTTGTGTTCCAGCGGTGGGACGTTGATTTTACGCATGTCGCCATCCACCCGAATCATCGGCGGTAAGCCCGCCGACAGATGCAAGTCCGAGGCTTTTTGTTGTACGGAAAAGTTCAACAGCTCATCAAGATTCATCGGGATTCTCCGCGAGAAAACAGTGGTCGGCGATCCGGCAGGCCGGATTTTCCCATAGTATATCGTGCAAATCCGTGATCACCGTTCGCCAACCTCATCCGCCAACCTCATCCGCCAACCTCATCTTCCAGCCTGCCAGGAAATCCTGCCCACATGAATGCTGATTTCGCCGACCGTCTCCATCTCGTGCTGGCCCGCATTCGCGCTGCCGAACACCGCTTCCAGCGCCTGCCGGGATCGGTACACGTGCTGGCGGTCAGCAAAACCCAACCAGCCACCGCCATTGCGGCCCTCGCCGCCGCCGGCCAGCGCCGGTTTGGCGAAAACTATTTGCAGGAAGCCCTGGATAAAATAGCGGAACTGGCGGCGCTGGATCTGGAATGGCACTTCATCGGCCCGATCCAGACCAACAAAACCCGGGGCATCGCCGAGCATTTCGCTTGGGTTCATAGCGTGGACCGGCTGAAAATCGCCGAACGGCTGAACGCCCAGCGGCCCGCCGATCTGCCGCCGCTGAACATCTGCCTGCAAGTCAACATTGATCAGGAACCGGCCAAACAGGGGCTGGAGGAGCGCGAAGTCGCCCTAATCGCGGCAGCAGTCGCGGCATTGCCCCGCCTGCGCTTGCGGGGTCTGATGGCGATCCCGGCGCCGGTGGCCGATTTCGCCTCGCAGCGCCGGCCACTGGCCCGGTTGCGCACCTTGCAGGACCTGTTGAACGCCGCCGGACTGGCGCTGGATACCTTGTCGATGGGCATGTCTGAGGATTTGGAGGCGGCCATTGCCGAGGGCGCGACTTTGACCCGAGTGGGGACCGCCCTGTTTGGACCCCGTCCCTGAGGGGCGGCTTTAGGCTATGCTAACCCGGTCATTCGCCCCCATCCGCCACCGGTCCTGGAACCGCCTCGCCGCTACGGGAACCTGACCGCCATGCCGCTACCGACCGTGCTATCCCGATTCAACCGCCTGGCTGGCCTGGTGCTGATCGCCCCGGTGCTGCTGGGCGCGGACGGCGACTACCTGCGCGAGATCGAGGAAGAAGCTAAACGGCAGGCCACCACGCTGCTAACCAGCCCCGCTGCTTCCGAACTGGCTCCAGCCACCGATACCGACCGGCTGGCCCCCGGGCTAGGCCAACCCGGGTTCGAGCAAGCCCTGCGCGAGAACCTGCCGGGGACCTATGCGTTCTATCAGCGGCTCGCCCCCGCTAACCGGCAGAAAGTCTATGCCGCCTACCAGCAGGATAACCGGCTGGCCGCCATCAGCGAACAGATTATCCGGCTGACCAGCGGCAAACCCTGAAGCTCACCTTGCAGTCTCGTCCGAAGGAATCCTGATGAAAAACGTGTCCATTGCCTTCATTGGCGGCGGCAACATGGCCCGCAGTCTGATCGGCGGCCTGCTGACCAACGGCAGCGATCCTGGCCGCCTCTGGGTGGCCGAGCCCGACGCCAGCCAGCGCGAGTTTCTGCGCGGCCGGTTCGGCGTTCACGCCAGCGCGGGGAACCGGGACATCGCCGCCCGGGCTGAAATTTTGGTGCTGGCGGTCAAACCGCAAGCGCTGCGTGCCGTAGCCGAGGATCTGGCGGAAGTCGTCCAGACCCACCAGCCACTGACCATCTCGATCGCAGCCGGAGTGCGCGAAGCCGATATCCGCCAGTGGCTGGGCGGAGACGTGGCTATTGTCCGCACCATGCCCAACACTCCGGCGCTGGTCGGCAGCGGTGCTACCGCTTTGTTTGCCAATCCCTGGGTCAGCGACAGCCAGCGCCAGGTGGCTGAATCGATCATGCGGGCGGTGGGTCTGGCGGTCTGGGTGGACAAGGAGCGGCTGCTGGATGCCGTGACCGCACTGTCCGGCAGCGGCCCTGCCTATTTTTTCCTGTTGATGGAAGCCTTGGAAAAGGCCGGGATTCGCATGGGCCTGGAGGCGGAAACGGCCCGATTACTGACCCTGCAAACGGCGTTCGGCGCGGCCAAGATGGCCCTGGAAATTCCTGAAAACGCCGCGGCCTTGCGGGCGCGGGTCACCTCGCCCGGCGGCACCACCGAGCGAGCGATCAGTGTGTTCCAGGACGAACAACTGGATGTGCTGATTGCCCGGTCGCTGGCGGCCTCGCTGGCGATTATGGAGACCCCGACCCTGTTGACCGATCAACTGGATGATCTGGTTGCCCGGGCGCTGGACGCCGCCCGCCATCGTTCCGAAGAGTTGGGCAATCTGCTGGGAGGGCACCCGTGACCGCCACCGTTTTTCTGATCCAGACCGTCTTTGGGTTTTACCTCCTGGCGGTGATGCTGCGCTTCCTGTTGCAATGGGTGCGCGCCGATTTTTACAACCCGCTGGTGCAATTTCTGGTGCGCATCACCAACCCGCCATTGCTGCTGTTGCGGCGGATTATTCCCAGTTACCGGGGGCTGGATCTGGCATCGCTGGCATTAGCCTTCGTGCTGCAACTGGTCGAAAGGAGCTTGATCACCCTGCTGCTTGACCAGCGCCTCAGCGTCGGAGGCATCCTGCTCCTGACGGTGGCGGAACTGTTCAGGCTGGTGATCAATATCTATCTGTGGGGGATCGTCATTCAGGCGGTACTGAGCTGGGTCAATCCTGATCCCCGCCACCCGGCGGCGCGGGTGCTGACGCAACTGACCGATCCGGTGCTACGACCCGTGCGGCGCTGGTTGCCGCCGGTGTCCGGGGTGGACTTGTCGCCGATGGTGGTGGTGGTCGGTCTGATCTTTATCAGCCTGCTGCTGCAAGACCTGTTCGGATCGTGGGCCGGGCTGCGCTAAAGCGATGGACGATGGCGGCTATGCCTGGGATGGCGCAGACCTGATTTTGCGGGTACGGGTGCAGCCGCGCTCCGGGCGCGATGGCTGGCTGGGGTTGCAGGAGGGCCGGTTTGCGGTCCGCATTACTGCTTCGCCGGTCGACGGCCAGGCGAATGCCCATTTGCAGGAGTTTCTGGCGGGACTGTGCGGAGTGGCGAAAAGCCGGATTACGTTACTGGCGGGTGCCACCGGGCGCGACAAGCGGCTGCGAGTCTCCGCCCCCAAGCGGTTGCCGCCCGGCGTTGCGCCAGCGGCCAAACTTTGACACGCCGGACAACTCCGCCGTGAAATTGATCATTAACGCGCCTATAGCGTGATCTCTGTTGCAACCGAGCAGTGGGGATTCAACCCGCGTATTGCCGGAAATCGAAGTCAGGTTTAGGCCCGGTTTCCGCCACCATATTGCCCTGCACCAAGGTGACGCCAAACTGCCAGATGCTGGCCATTTGTGGCGCGGTGGATACTCCGGCGGCGACCACCCGGATACTTAAATCCTGGGCCTGCTGGGTCAGCACCGCCATAGACAGGCGGCTGCTTTCATCCTTGGCCTTGGCCAGCCGTTCAATCAGGCTGCCATCGAGCTTGATGTAGTTGGGCACCAAATCCCGGAGCAGGCGATCGGAATGGGTCTTGCCGCCGAAATGGGATAAAGCCATACCGCAACCCAGCGCCTTCAGATGGATGCGCAGTTGCCGGGTTTCTTCAAAACAGTCATCCGCGTCGTCCTCCTTGATTTCCAGCACCAGATGCTCGGGCGATAACCGGCTGTCTTTGAAACACTTGGTCAGCCAGCTCATAAAATCCTTATCCACCAAAGAATTGCGAGAAACTCTGACGAACACGACCGGCAGTCGGATTCCGGCTTTCTGTAGCTCGATCAGCGCCGACAGGCTGCGAATGATCGTCCACTTGTCCAGTGCGCCCATCAACCCGTAACGCACGGCAACGCCGCTGAACTTATTGATGGGTTGCGGTTTATCGGCCTCGTCCATGATCATCAGGTAGACCTTGTAACGCGCTTCTTCGGCGTTCTCAAAGCTGACAATCGGCTGATAAAGCAGGCTTAACCGTGCGGTCGTCAGTGCGTTGCGAATCTGGCGGATCGCGGTTTGATCTACTTCGGTGATCGGGCCGCCTACCCCGGATCGTACCTGCTCCACCTTCGGCGGCGCATACACTTCAATCTGGCTGCCGCCTTTCAGGCGAGCTGTTTCACAGGCCCGGTCGGCGTGGGACAGCATCTGGATGGGGATTTCGTGGCTACCGCCCGCCTTATACACGCCAATACAGCAGGTAGTAGTGAACAGCTTACCATTGATTTTGAAACTGTTTTCGGCGATGGTCTGGCAAATGCGCTCGGCCAGCGCCAGCGGTTCGGTAGGCGAATTGGCCGGCAGATAAATCGCGAACACGCCACTGGCGAAATGGGCGGCGATGTCATCAGGCGCCAGCAGGGTTTTGATCAGATCGGCGGCTTCGCGCAAGAGCTGTTCAATCGCATCGAATCCCATGGCGTAACGGATAGCAGAGTAATCGGTCAGCAGCAGATACAGCACCGCGCCATCGCGCCCGATTTCCATGGCTTCCAGCAAAAATCGCCGGCTGTACAGGCCGCTTACCTCGTCGACCTTGAGCATGTCCTCCATTTGCTGGTTGTAAGCGATCTTCTCCGGGGTGACATCCCGAATGATGATCTGGGTGCAGGGTTCATCGTTCATCCGGGTCGGCGCGCATTCGAGCAGCATCGGGAAGGTCTGGCCATTGCTGCGCACCCCGACCAGTTCGACCGGCTCGATCGCCCTGCCCGATCGGATACTGCGGCGCAGGACGCTTTTCAGCGCATCCCGGTAGCCCGGCGGTACCATGTGCACCAATTGGATGCTGGCCAGTTCGTCCTTGTGTTCATAACCGAACAGGCGAAGGTAGGCGGGATTCGCGTAGGTATGGACGCCTTCATGGATGTAGGCCAGGGCCTCCTGGATGTTTTCCAGTAGCGCCTGGCTGCGATTCTCGCTTTCCTTGACGCGGGTCTCGGAGGATTGTTCACGCTTGCGGGTCTGCAGATGACGCAGTTCCTTGCGGACCACTGCGACCAGATGATCGGCGTCGTCCAGATGGAAATAATTGTCAGCGCCTTCTTCAAGCAGGCGGGCCGGTTTGTGTTGCTGATCGTCGACGATGACAATAATCGGGATGTCCTGCCGGGCCTCGGCGACCATTAGCCGCACTTCGGCGAGGGTGGGCAGATCGTCGGCCAGCCGTAACAGGATCAAATCCAGCGGTTGATAATCAATAGTGCTGCGCGCTTCTTCCGCCTGGTCGCTATGGGTCAACTCCAGTTGATAGCCATCGCCGCGCAGGGTTTTGCCAACATGATCGATATCGGATCGGGAGCGATCCACGATGAGCAGATTGATGACGGTAGGATCAGACACGCTTGCCAACCTCTGCTGATGACCGGAACCCAACAGGAAACGGTTTGCCAGATTTTGCCCTTACCCACAATTTAAGGTTCGGACTCTTCATCCCGGTAATCGCCAGCGCACCCTGTAATCAGGATAGCCAACGCTCCGGTCGGTTTCATTCCGTCAAGGAACCGCCGCGTTGCGACGTCTGACGTGAAACGAGCATTTGCGGCTATCATACTTGGTTTTCATGGCTCAATCACTCTGGAAGGCGGGTTTGCATGGCGACGTATAGCACCAATGAATTTAAAGGCGGATTGAAGATCATGCTGGATGGCGATCCCTACGTCATTGTTGATAACGAGTTCGTCAAGCCCGGCAAGGGCCAGGCGTTCAACCGGGCCAGGGTGCGTAATCTGAAAACCGGGCGGGTGATCGAGCGCACCTTCAAATCGGGCGACACCGTCGAAGCCGCTGATGTGGTCGATGTGGATCTGCAATATCTCTACAACGACGGTGAATACTGGCATTTCATGGATCAGCAAAGCTACGAGCAATTGACCGCCGACGCTACAGCCGTGGGCGATGTTGCCAAGTGGCTAAAAGAGGAGGCGATCTGCCAGGTGACTTTATGGAACGGCGTCCCCTTGAGCGTATCCGCGCCGATTTTCGTGATCATGACCATCATCGAAACCGATCCCGGTTTGCGTGGTGATACATCGGGCGGTGGCGGAAAACCGGCGACTCTGGAAACCGGGGCCGTGGTGCGGGTGCCGCTGTTCGTCCAAAGCGGCGAGGTCATCAAGGTCGATACCCGCACGGGTGAATATGTTTCGCGGGTCAAGGAGTAGCCGGCATTCCGGCATTCTCTGTCGGGAGATAACCCCACCCATGCGCTACAGGAATGAGGAAAGTGTGATGCCCCGCCATACCCTCGACGAGCTGAGCCGGGCCGATACCCATCATGCGATTGAGATCGCGGATCGAATCTGGTGGGTCGGGTACCCGCAGGAAGACGATATTTTTCAGTGCCATGTTTACCTGATCGAGCAAGGCGATCAGTCGGTGTTGATCGATCCAGGTTCGGTGCTGACCTTCCGTCATATGTTACGCAAGATTGAAGAGGTCATTCCGTTCAGCCACATTCGCTACTTCGTCTGTCACCATGAGGACCCTGACATTACCGGCGCATTGCCGTTGATCGACCAGCTCATCAGTCGCGACGATGCGGTGCTGGTCACGCATTGGCGGACCAAGATGCTGGTCAAGCATTTCGGTTTGCGGCTACTACCGTTCTGGCTGGTGGAGGAGCATGACTGGAAACTGACGCTGGAAGATCGCACGGTAGAGTTCGTGTTTACGCCTTACGCCCATTTTCCCGGCGCGATTTGCACCTTTGATCCCGTTTCGCGGGTACTGTTTTCCAGCGATATTTTCGGCGGGCTGACTCCGGAGTTTGCGCTGATAGCGCGGGATGAGAGCTATTTCGAGGCGATGCGGCCGTTCCACGAACACTATATGCCCAGCCGAGACATTCTCGGCTACGCGCTGCGGGCGATTGAACGCCACCCGATCCGGATCATCGCTCCGCAACACGGATCGATCATTCCCGAACACCTGGTCAGTCCGATGATCAATAAGCTCAAGACGCTTGATTGTGGGCTATATCTGATCGCCCGGGGCGATACTGACATCCGGAAGCTGTCGCAACTCAATCAGACCCTGCGCGACATCACTCAGACCCTGCTGATATACCGCGATTTCCGCGACATCGCCAGCAGCCTGCTGGACATCACCCGACGGATGCTGCCGGTCGAGTCGATGGAGTTTTATGCCCGGCTTGACGAAAACCGGGTGCTGTATCTGTTGCCGGAAAACCGTTACCGGGGCATCGAGGCCGAGCCGCCGCCGCCAGTCGCCCGGATTCTCGATCTGGATCGCAAGCAGTGGAGCGAAATGAATATGGCGGGTGTGGCTGAATTCATGTTGGCTCACGATGACGACCAGGTGCCGACCCTGATGCTGCCGTTGTTCTCGCCGGGCAAGGGAACCGCGCAGGCGGTCACGGTTGTGAAGCTGGCCGAGATGGTGGCCGCTAACGAGGACTTGCGCCAGATTATTGAGCAGATGAGCGTGCCGTTACAGGTCGCGGTGGAGCGGGAAATGATCTACCGGCAACTGGACATGGAGCGGCAACGGATTTACGAGCAGTCGATCCGCGATCCTCTGACCGGCCTGTTCACCCGCCTCTACATGCAGGAGGTCGTGCAGCGCTTGTGCGACATCCAGGATCGCAGTTCCAGCAACTCGCCAGTCTCCACCCCCTGCCACCTAGGCCCAGGGTGCTTGTGCAACATCCAGAATCACAGTCCCGGCAGCTGTGGAGTGGCGATGCTGATGCTGGACATCGACCATTTCAAGCAGGTGAATGACACCTACGGCCACAATCAGGGTGACGTGATGTTGCGGCGGGTGGCGGCGGAAATTCTCGATACCGTGCGCAATAGCGATATTGCGGTGCGCTTGGGCGGCGAGGAGTTCGCCATCTTTGCGGTCGGTGATGCCGTGGCCGGAATTGTCTCGTTTGCCGAACGGTTGCGAACACGGATCGCAATGATCCGCTTCGAGGAGCCGATGGCGGAACGGGCGGTGACCGTCAGCATTGGCGTTGCAGTTCGTCAATCCCCGGAAACCCTGCTGGATTTGATTCAACGCGCTGATATTGCCTTGTATGAAGCCAAGAACAGTGGCCGCAACCGGGTCTGTCGGGCGGTGGAATCGATCTGACGTGCCTGCGAATTCGTCGCCCACCGGGCAACCCGGTGCGGATTGGGCAACGCTGCGGTTGCGGGCGAACCTGCTGGCACGAATCCGGGCATTTTTCGCCCAACGCGACGTGCTGGAGGTGGAAACCCCGGCGCTGTCGGCAGCGGCGATCCCCGATCAAAACCTGTCCAGTTTTGCCGTCCACTACACCGGCCCCGGCTTACGTTACGGGCAAACGCTTTATCTGCACACCTCACCCGAATTCCCGATGAAGCGCTTGCTGGCGGCAGGCAGCGGTTGCATTTATCAGATCGCCCGGGTGTTCCGCGATGGTGAAGCGGGTCATCGCCATAATCCTGAATTTACCCTGCTGGAATGGTATCGGGTGGGTTTCGACCATCATCGGCTGATGGATGAAACGGTGGACCTGGTTACGGAGTTATTGACCGGGCGCGTGTCGTTGCGGGAACCGGAACGGTTGACTTACCACGAGATTTTCCAGCGTCGTCTCGGTCTGGACCCGCACCGGGCGATGGTGCCGGAACTGGCGGCTGGGGCAAAAACGCAAAACCTGTCCATTCCGCCGGGAATGCCCGTGGATGATCCCGATCCCTGGCTGGACTTGCTGCTGACCCATTGCATTGAGCCGGAGCTGGGTCAAGGGCGACTGACCTTCGTTTACGACTACCCGATTTCACAGGCGGCGCTGGCCCGGGTGCGGCCTGGCGATCCGCCGGTGGGTGAGCGTTTCGAGCTGTATCTGAACGGCGTGGAACTGGCGAACGGTTTTCACGAACTGGGCGATGCCCGCGAACAGCGCTGCCGGTTTGAGGCGGAGAATACCGCTCGGCAGGCGGCAGGATTGCCAACAATGCCGGTCGACGAGAAGCTGCTGGCGGCGCTGGAAACAGGATTGCCGGAATGCGCGGGCGTAGCGCTCGGCTTTGATCGGCTGGTCATGCTGGCGGCGGGGAAAACAGCGCTGGCGGAAGCGATGGCGTTTTCGTTTGAACGGGCTTGAGAGGATGCGGGAACGGTATGATTATTATGTATTTCTAACTAACCCCCTTATTTACAAAAAGGGGGATTGAATTGAAAACCCTAATGGACTGAGGCCTTGGCTATGACTCGCAAGAAACTGCCCATTGGCATTCAGACCTTCGCCAAGCTGCGCGAGGATGACTGTTACTACGTCGATAAAACCGCGTTCGCTCAAAAGATCATCGACGAGGGGACGCACTACTTTTTGTCCCGTCCTCGGCGGTTTGGGAAATCGTTGTTTCTCGACATGCTGGCCGAGTTGTTTTCCGGGAATGAACCCTTGTTTTGCGGGCTGGTGATTCACGATCATTGGGACTGGGCGAAACGCTATCCAGTGATTCGCTTCAGCTTTGCCGACGGGGTGATTCACAGTCGGGCAGAACTCGACCGGCGCATTATTGATCTTCTGCGGATCAACGATGAAAGACTCGGCGTAGACATTCGAATCGATCTGGACATCGTGGGGCGCTTTGGTGAACTGATCCGCCGCGCCCACGCTGCGACGGGACAGCGGGTTGTGGTCCTGGTTGATGAATACGACAAGCCGATTCTGGATAATTTGACGGCACCTGACATCGCCCGGGAAATACGCGATGGGTTAAGGAATCTGTATTCGGTGATTAAAGGCGAGGATGCTCATCTTCGCTTTGCCTTTCTGACCGGGGTGAGTAAATTCAGTAAGGTCAGCCTGTTTTCCGGGCTGAATAATCTGCGTGATATTACTTTATCGCGGGATTATTCCGCGATCTGCGGTTATACCGACGTTGATGTGGACACGGTGTTTGCCCCGGAATTAGCTAGGCTGGATCGTGAGCAAATCCGCCGCTGGTACAACGGCTATAACTGGACCGGCGAGGCCGTCTACAATCCATTTGACCTGTTATTACTGTTTCAGGAACGCCAATTCCGGCCTTGGTGGTTCGAGACCGGCACGCCCACTTTTCTCATTGATTTACTCACCGAACGGCAGATTTGGTTACCAAAACTCGGTCAAATGGAAACCGATATGGCGTTACTGTCGGCTTTTGACGTGGAGAAGATTTCGACCGAAGCGCTGATGTTCCAGACGGGTTATCTAACCATTGAGCGGGAAGAAGAGCGATTCGGCGAGTATTACTACCAGTTGCGCTATCCTAATCAGGAGGTCTACCAAAGTCTGATCAACTGCCTGTTGAAAGTCTGGACGCCGAATGGGCAAACGATGCTGGGTCATAAGCATCAACTGGGCGACTTGCTTCTGACCCATAACTTTGCCGGGATGGAATGCTTATTCACCGCATTCTTTGCCAGCATTCCGGCCGATTGGCATCGCAAAAATCCGATTGCCCGCTATGAAGGGTATTATGCCAGCGTGTTCTATGCCTATTTCGCTTCATTGGGATTGGCTATCACGCTGGAAGACGCCCGTTGTTTCGGTCGGCTGGATATGACGGTGCAGTTCAACAGCCACATCTACCTGTTTGAATTCAAAGTGGTGGAATTGGAACCGGAAGGCGAGGCGTTGCAGCAAATCAAGGATCGGAAATATGCCGATAAATACCGCGCCGAGGGTTTGCCGATTCATCAAATCGGCGTGGAATTCAGCCGTGAACGCCGAACAGTAGTCAGGTTTGCCGTAGAAACGGTGTAATATCGAAGAACCAAACTAGTTGCTGAAGTCCTATTCTGTCACGGCGTCGGGCCTGTACGAAGTGGGCTATGAGGCCGCTTTGATCCTTTGGTTTTTTGACCCTTCGGGAGTCTGGCTTGCCCCCAGCCGCAATGACCTTGGGCTTCACCTTTAATCCCGATGGGCACGACGGCTGCTCAGATGAAGCGCGTTAGTAAAATCCAGACCGGCTGAGGGGATCTTGCGGAGCATCGGACGATGAACCTGGAAGGCGACAACCACCCGCATTCGCGAGGGCAGACCCTTTAGGGCGGGGAGGATGTCAAAGGCGATGAACTATAGCTATCCGGTTGGAGTTGTGGAATTTCCCCTCGCTGAGGAGCGAACCACCCCGGCCCCTGACGGGGCCACCCCTCCTTATCCAAGGAGGGGATAAAACCAGCACGGTACATCGCTTTTTCCCCTCCTTGAGTAAGGAGGGGTGG
>CAIRMO010000142.1 GCA_903879705.1 uncultured Candidatus Competibacteraceae bacterium
GATTAATGTTGCGGAGAATTTTTAAAGAACGCGCTAAAAAACTAGCCGAAAGTGCTAAGAAGTTAGCTGAAAGCATAGCATTATTACCAGCAACTGCTTCTGTAGAAGCTTAGGAGAAAAGAGTTTTTCGACAGTCTCTAAGTTATCCGCTTAACGTCGCCATTCTAGCATTATCCGCTTTCATTGCTTTTCATCTATAAGTTGCCCTCGTATTTAACAATCGCTGTGAATCTATTTTATAGCGAAACTCAACTACCCACCGTCTAAAGACGGTGGGTTGGCTAGCGGGGGACAAGCCCCCGCTTGAAACGCTTCTCGGCGGATTGAACCGCTGACTGAAGAGCGCGATGCTTAAAGGTGGTGGTTTGTACCACGGCTGCCGCCTATGCGGCTAAAGCGCGGGCTAAAGCCGCAGCATGGAAATCAACTAACTTCGCAAGTCAATACCTGTTCGGATTCTTACTGCATCGCTCCTAACCCTTGGTTCGCCTCGGTACTCTTGACTAGATAGTAACGAAAATCACTGGCGGAGGCCAATTGCCGCGCCGATTCCGCCTTAGCTTTTACCACAATATCATCAATTTCGTGGTCGCCTTTGATTTCCACGATGACCCAACGCCCGTCGGAGGTTTGAATCAGGAAGTCTGGGTAATAATGGCGAACGGTGTGCGATTCCGGGTCGATGTACGAGACATAAAATTCAGATTGGCCGTGCGTGAGCATCCCGGTAAAGTAGATTTTCTCAATTTCACTGCTGGCTAACAATTTGGCGAAGAAATCTCGCTCTGGCTGCGAGTCGAAACAGTACGGGTCGATATGGAAGCTCTTGGCTTGATAGTTTGCGGCACTGAAATGATCACGACCCATCACCAGTTTTTCTGTTGCCTTGAACTCAAACTCAATCTCTCCCCGCGCATTTTTCGGCAAATCACGCCGGACTAAGTACACCTCGTTCTCGGTTTCGTTGCGGTAATCCTTGATCTCATACAAGGCGTGGAACAGCGTCGGAATCAGGATGTCATGAATGACTGCATTGAACTGGTTGACGACCTCAACAATCCGCGCCGTACCCTCATTGGATTGTTCCAATACGGTTTGCAGCGTAGAGCAGGTAACTTCGGTGTTATTGAAGTAGCGGCCTATTTCCGCCACCAAGGTATAGGCGCTATAGATGCGTTGTCGCCGCTGATCGGAAATATCGCGTTTTTCGGCACGGGCCAAGGTCTGGAGACTATCCCCTTCAGCGACCGTGCTACGAAACGGCTCCAGCGTTTCCGGTTCATTGAGGGCGAAATTGATCCCAGCAGCCGGTTCTTTACGGCGCACGGTATGAAGTTTTTGCACCCGCTTGATGTGTATTTTCACTGGCGGCGGAACCATCTTCACCGTGTAGGTTTTACGCACCGGGCCGGCGCTTTGCAAATCAGCGGCAGAAACTCAGAAATTTTGCTGCAATTCTTCTTGCAGAATTGCCAAGTTATCGGGTGACAGATAAATCCGCCCGGTTTCCTGTACCGGGCCAATCGACCGCAAGCAACGCATCGAGGCTTGCAGGACAAAGATCCGCGATTTCGGTTTGCGGAATAGAGCCACGCCGAACAGTGAGCGGCAATTCCAACCCTCACGACCTTTGTTGACCAGCAGGATAAATTGCTTGTCCGATTCCGGCGTGTCCAGCCGGTAAAATTCGCGCACCGCGTTGTTATCAGCCTGCTCATGGTTTTCCATGACCTTGGCGGTATCAATCCCAAGTTCAATCAAAACCCGTTCTACGGCAGGGCGCAGTTCCGTTTGCAATTCCTCAATCGTGGCGGCAAAAAACGCCAGCTTGGGCAACATGCCTTCATAGCGGCGTTCGCCTTCATTTTTCCAGAAGTCAGTGATCGCAGCGCGAACGAAATCCTCGGACTTGATGTTGTCGTAGGCGTAGAAATGCTCTTGTTTGAGAAAGCCCTTGGCAATCGCTTCTTTCAGACCGTAGGCATACACCACTTCGGGCATGATCCGATCCCCGATATACGGAGTGCCGGTGTAGTTATAACAAGCCACCACGCGGCTGCCGACCGCTTTGAGTTGCGCCGCCTGTTCATCAATGGTCAGCCGCAAGCTGGTTTTGGCCTTGGCGTCATAGCCTAAATCCTTGGCAAGACCCGCACCGAGGGCGTGATGGGCTTCATCCACATAAAGTCCCAGTTGCGGCAACCGCGCCAAGCGTTGAAAACGGGCGTTGATGGTCAGTTGCAGCGCATCCTCCGGGGCATCATCGCCGTACAAGTGGGCGAACTGGGCATGGACCGTGCCCACCGGCGGAGCGACGTGCTGAAACAGTCTGTCGCTGGCGGATTTTTTCTGATGTTGCTTCTTGAGGATGATCTTTTGCGTGTTGGAAATGATGACGTTAAAGCGCGAACCGTCCAACGTGGGGAGACCCGCGCCAGACTCGTCCAGAAAGTGAAAGCGCAGGGGAGCCGCTGCTAGAAAGCCGGCGTAGGGTTCGGGCTCTTTGGGAGTTCCCGGGGTAGAATAGTTAAATAAAAACAATTAATTGAGTTATTTTTTGCTGCAATGCAATACGGTATATTTTAATAAAATTCCGGTGTGTTCCATCGTCAGAAAACACAAACAAATTTAAAATCA
>CAIRMO010000143.1 GCA_903879705.1 uncultured Candidatus Competibacteraceae bacterium
GGTCATCCGTCAGATGGAAGTCCGCCACCGTAAACGGCAGGCCGCGATCAATTCGGCCTGTCGTCAACAAAAACATAATGAATAGTGACAGATATTCTGACAAAGTAGAACTAGATACTATTCATATCCTTCGCACTGCCGAGGGCCGCCTGCTCAGTGATATTCGCACCGCCGCCGATAATGAGGCGATTGCTGATGCTATCACCGCCGTGGTGCGGGATTTGACTGCTGATCCCGACTGCGCGGTTCATGCCTCCATTGCTGGCGGGCGCAAAACGATGGGCTTTTACCTTGGTTATGCACTATCGCTGTTTGGCCGCCCCCAGGATCGGTTATCGCACGTCTTGGTTTCCAGTCCATTCGAGACCAACGCCAGCTTTTTCTACCCCAGCCCTACCCCGAAGGTCATTTTCGCCAATCTTCCGGATCAACGCCCACTGGATGCCAGTGTTGCCGAGGTTACCCTAGCGAATATTCCGTTCGTGCGGCTGCGTGATGGCTTGCAGGAGCATTTGCTCGCGCCCGGCGCCAGTTTCAGTGCAGTAGTCGCCCAAGCCCAACGCAACTTGGCATCGGCCCACCTGATTCTCGACCCCGACGGTTGCCAAGTACGCTGCGGGGAGACCGATCTGACCCTGTCGCGGGTAGATTTCGCTTTCTATGCTTGGATGGCGCGGCGGGCGCTCGCGGGGCGGCCCGGGGTGTGCCGTAACCAGGTAGATGCCATCGATACGGCTGAATTTCTGGCTGAATATACCGCCTTGCACAGCGAAATGGACCAGGAAACCGACCGAGTGCGTCAAGCGCTCAAGAACGGTATGGATCACGAGTATTTCGATGGTCGTCTAACCGGCATCCGCAAGGCGCTAGTTCGTACTTTAGGAGCCTCCGGTGCCCGGCCCTATCTGATCCACAGCGATAAAAAACGCCCACGGTCACGCTATGTCTTGCAACTAGCCGCGGAACGGATTCAATTTGCACCGTTGACCGTTGGGCCATGCGTCTATGCTTCTAATGCCCAAAAGCCTATCGGTAAGACTGAACTACCGAACGGTCGCTCCATTTCCGAAATAAATTGACCCTTATGAGAACTCTATGATGCGCTCTGAACCGGTCTTTCCTGATTCCGAACCCCGGCTGTTGGCCTCCTGCCGGGTCGCATGGACCGCGTTATTACCTGCGCTGGGTCAGTTCGCCGAGCAAGCGGTAGATTCAGTCACAAGTGCTTTGGCGCAGATCAAAGCTGTCGTGCCCTTCGATGTCCAAACTGTTGGTTCCACTCAACCTGAAACTGACTTGGACTGGATCATGGCCACCGCCAACGCGGTAGCTTCCGGTTTCGAGTGCAGCGACTTCAAACCGGGATCTCCCCCATCTAAACCAACCATTTCTCAGAACCATTCGGGTACCACACGCCTATCGACGTTGTTTGAGCAAATTCGGCTGGAGGACAGTTTGGAACCAGCCATAGCGTCCCGGAAGTGCTATCGGTTGGAATCAATGACTCCAGCAGGGTTATTTCCAGTGGCGGCGGTCGGTTATGAACTGAAGGATCGCGTTGCCGCTCGTCAGGAATACGCCAGACTGTGGGCAGACTTTGAAACAGCGCTGGCGCAAATTCCCGCTTCACATCGGGATGCCTTGCCCTTGTGGCTAGATCACTTCGAGACCTTATGGGCCTGTTATGCCGCTACTATTCCTACAGTGGATGCCGATCCTCTTAAGTCCGATGTGTCACTCTACGATCATTCCAAAGCAGTTGCAGCGCTGGCAGTGGCGCTTTGGCGTTATTACCACGATCAAGGTCGCGACCCGGAGACGGTTCCTCGTACATTAGTGGATCGCGCCGACGGGCATCAACTCAAATTCCTGTTAATCCAAGGAGACTGCTTCGGCATTCAGGATTTCATCTTTGCCACAGGCGGCGCTACTCAGAAACGGGCTGCTAAATTGTTGCGTGGTCGTTCGTTCTACGTCTCGCTGCTTAGCGAATGCGCTGCGCTACGGATTCTGGACGCGCTTGACTTGCCGGGCATCAGCCAAATTACTAATGCCGCCGGCAAACTGCTTATCATCGCTCCCAACACCCCGGAAACGGTTGAAAAACTGACAGAGGTGCAACATGCACTAGATGACTGGTTTCTAACCCACACTTGGGGGCAATCAGGGATTGGTTTGGCGTGGGAACCTGCGTGTGTCCAAGATTTCCTGAAAAGTTCTGGCGAGAATCAGCCCTTTAAGGCGCTGATCAAACGGTTATTTGAGCAACTGGAGGCAGTCAAACTGCGTCGCTTGAACCTTTGCGGTTCTCATGCACCAGCACCCCTGTTTACTGGCTATCTGGAGCAGTTTGAAGCGCATGGCGAATGCCAAATTGATGGACACTCACCAGCGACTCACCAAGTCGCCAATGTTTGGGTGTGCAATCTGGCCGCCGACCAAATAGCTATTGGCCAGCACCTCACTCACCGCGACCGGATTTTGATCACCCGTACTCCGCTGCGCGGTAAAACACTGATCACGCCTATTTTTGGCTACTCCGTCAGTTTCACCGATGATCTTGGAGAAACCGGCTGGTTTAGCCCGGAAGCGCGAAACGGAAATCTACGGCGGTGTTGGGATATTTCCATGCCGGAAACGATGGAACAACCACTCTGGAACGGTTGCGCCCGCCGCGCTATTAACGGCTATATCCCGCGCTTCGAGGCTGACAATGCTTGGGAGAGTGATAAATACGACTTTGTTCAAGATGATGCCGACTTCGATCCACACCCCGGCGAACCCAAGACTCTCAATCATTTAGCGTGTGAGGACCGATGTTTGAATGAGCAGGGCCATTGGGATGGCGTCGCTGGACTAATGACTCTCAAGGGCGATGTAGATAATTTGGGAGCCATTTTTCAGCGTGGCTTGAGCGAGCCAACTTTTGGGCTCTTTGGGAGTTCCCGGGGTAGAATAGTTAAATAAAAACAATTAATTGAGTTATTTTTTGCTGCAATGCAATACGGTATATTTTAATAAAATTCCGGTGTGTTCCATCGTCAGAAAACACAAACAAATTTAAAATCA
>CAIRMO010000144.1 GCA_903879705.1 uncultured Candidatus Competibacteraceae bacterium
TATTCCGAAGCCGGTTTTCACGCCGACTGACGAACATTGCGCCGCCAGTGTCGAGTTTCAGACGCCGAACCACGCCATTCATGCGCCGGCGCTGCTGTTCGGCAAAGACGTGTGCGGCAAATGCCAGCGCCAAGTCACGGCCTATGTCTTCGTAACCGACGGCTACCGCAATGCCACTGACCATTGCCCGACCCACGGCGACGTGCCGCCGCTGCGAAGCCAGATTGTCCGCCCGGAGAAGGCCGCATGACTGTCGAAGCATCGGATAACCGGCCGGTTCTACTGGCTTACGACACCGGAACACACGCCATCATCTGGTGTACTCACTGCCGCTGTTGGCACGCTCACGGGCGAGGCCGTGGTGGAAGCGATAGCGACGGCCACCGCGTCGCGCATTGCCACCGGCCAAACTCGCCTTATGACCGTAGCGGATATGTCCTCCGGTTCATCGGCCCGGCCACCGCCGAGCTGCTACAAGATTTGAAACGGCGCAAGCCAAAGGGAATCCACACATGAACAACTTGCAAATCGTTCCTTACGAATTTCGTCCTGGAGAAGTCATCGCGTTCTGTATTCCGAAAGACATTAGAGCCGAGGACTATCTGGCGCAGCCGTATGTGCAAAAGCAACTGGCCTTGCTTAAAACCGGCAAAATTACTCAGGCTGAATTCCAAAACCTTGAAATCCGCCATGACGATGACTGTCCGCTTTTGCAAAACACCGGACTTTGTGCCTGCGATCCGGTCGTTCGCCTCAAAACTCCAAGCAAAGGCAACGGCAAAGGTAAAGCGCGATGAGTCATCCACAACCACAACGCCAAGTTTTGAGTGCGGAACGCAATCTGAGTGCCAGCTTCCACGAACGAACCGTTGGCTCCCGCGTGGAATTTGACCAATGGCGTGAAGCCCATCCGGATTTCACCAGTGCCGAACTGCTGGAGAACTGGCGGCGGATTCGCGTGGCGTGGGGCTTGAGTAAACCGGATATGAAGCGAGCTGGAAGATGAGCGCATTACCGTCGCCGGCTGCGGCCCTTGAGAGGCTGTGCCGCGATCCATTCACGGCGCAACTGCTGGTCTTGATTGCCGAAAAGCCCGGCACGAATACCAAGCAACTGGCCGCCCGGCTGAATCAGACCCAAAGCCGGGCCAGCAAGTATTTAGCGCGACTCCGTCAGGCCGGACTGCTGACTGCCTTGATTCCGAAAATGAGCAACCAGCCCTATCGCTGGACGCTGACCGGTTATCAAGCGCCGCTGGTGGAACCGGAACCAGAGCCAATAGCGGCAATGGTAGAACCAGAGCCAGAGCCAATAGCGGTCGTGCCGGAACCGGAGATTGCGCCGGAACTGGAATCGGAGCCGGAGGCACCGGAACCGGTTGCTGAGGACAGCGACCACGAGGATGGCGATGACGAAGCCGGTTTCAGTGTCGCGGCACAGCCTTCCGCGAAATTGCCCAAAGGCTTAACGCAGGCGGACTTGGATTGGCATCGCTACTGGCATTCCCGCGCCGTGCAGAGATGTAGCCGGTTGGCGCTAATGGAGACTGCCTGATGCCGACTGAACCCACCGCGCTGACCGTGGAATGGCTTTATCCGCTGCCGTGTGATTGCTCACATCCCAACCCGGAACCTTGCGACGAACCGGCGCTTTACCGTGTGGAGAACCTGAAATGACCGCTCGCCTCTTGAACTTTCCGTCCCGCCGCCCACTGCCCAAGGCCACGATTCAAGCCTCAGTGGTTTCCAGCACGGTCTACAACACGCCGGACGGCCCGTTGTTGGAAATAATCCTGACAACATTGATGGACGACGTGCACTTCATGGAACGCCAGAAGCTGGTCGAAGTGCTGCATCTCGGCCAACCCTTGACCGTCAGCCTCGGTGGCGATGTCCCGATCCCGCGTCCAAAACCGA
>CAIRMO010000145.1 GCA_903879705.1 uncultured Candidatus Competibacteraceae bacterium
GCGGCGGTGGAGGCGGCGGTGGAGGCGGCGGTGGAGGCGGCGGTGGAGGCGGCGGTGGAGGCGGCGGTGGAGGCGGCGGTGGCCGTTGAAATGAAACCGCCGCGTCTATGGCTGGGCAACCTGCTGGCGTTCGGGATTTTGTGCGGTTTGGTGCTGATCGGGTTCTCCTATCAGACCCGTCAGGCCCAGCAGGCATTTCTGGATAATGCCGCCAGCCATGCCCGGTTGTTGGCCGATGCGGTCGGTCTCCATGCGCGTGGGGCAGTGCTGGGCAGCACCCTCACTGATGCCATGCTAATCAGTTTTCTCGGCAGTTCCGCCCGGTTCGTCGATTATCTGGATCGGGTCGAGCCGTTCCGCGATACCGAACTGGCCGCCTTCGCTACCGAAGCCGGGCTGGCGGCGATCCGGATTATTCGCCCCGAAGGCTCTAACCAAGGGCCGCTGAACTGGAATCCGGGCGAATTACCGGACTGCGGTTCTCTGAACCGCTTGTTGCCCCTCAATAAAGTCCACGCGCTGGTCTTCGCCGCGCCGCGCCAGAATCGCGAGGGCTGCATTCTGGTGGTGATGGACAGCCGCGCCATTGAACAACTGCGCGACGCCATTGGGTTGCCGAAAGTGCTGGAGGCGGTCGCCGCATTGCCTGGAGTGGTGCGGGTCGCATTGACCGGCGAGTTGGCTGAAAGCCTGCTTGATCCGGCCAGGCCTGCCGTGCCCATAGTTTCGATTCGTGGCATACCCGGTGGCGGACGAGTCGTGGAAGCCCGGGTTTCGTTAGCCAGTGCAGAACTGGTGGTCGATCTGGACGCTGGCCCGCTGACGCAAACCGAGCAGCGACTGTGGCGGGGATTTGCCGGTTTCGCTGCGATCCTGGGACTGGTCGGCGGATTGGGAACCTGGCTGCTGTACCGCTACCAGCAGGGCCATTTGGAGCAGTTGCAGGCTTATGAACAGCGATTGTCGCAGCAGCGCGAGGAAGCAGCTTTGGGTCAGGCCGCCGCCGCCATTGCCCACGAACTCCGCAATCCGCTCAACGCGATGGCGATGGGTTTGCAACGCTTGCAGATGGAAGCCGATGAATTGAGTAGCGAACACCGGCGGTTGGTCGCGGTGGTGCTGGAGGCGGTGGGACGCAGCAATCGCAGCGTTTCCGGGTTGCTCGATTATGCCCGGCGCTACCGGCCCCGGCTGGAACCGGTCGCCCTCAGCCAACTGGTGAACGACCAGCTCACCCTGTATGCCGGATCGCTGCAAGCCTCCGGTATTCAGCTCCGCCACGATCTGGCGCTGCCCGATCGCGTTCCCGGCGATCCCGACCTGTTGCGGCAGGTACTGGACAATCTGTTGAAAAATGCGCTCGAAGCCCAGCCCAATGGCGGTTATCTGAACATTCGGCTGGTTCCGGCCGCGGACGGCGTGGAATTGACCCTGACCAACGCCGGATTCACCCTGCCGTCGGAACAGGCACCGCGCATCCTCGAACCCTGGTTCAGCACGAAACCCGGCGGCGCCGGCCTGGGACTGGCGATTTCGCGGCGGATCATCACCGCCCACGGCGGACGCCTGACCGTCGCGACGCCGCGGCCCGGTGAACTGGAACTGCGGCTGTTTTTGCCGAACCGCACCTGACTGCTCTGAAGGGATCGCCATGAATATCCTCATTGCCGACGATGACGCCCTGCAACGTGAACTATTGCAGGGCTTTCTGGAAAAGCACGGCTACCGGGTGTTCAGCGCCGGTGATGGCGCCGAAGCGGTGCGGTTATTCCGCCGCGAATCGGTGCAACTGGCGCTGCTGGATCACCGGATGCCGGGTCTGAGCGGCGATCAGGCACTGGCTGCAATGAAAGCGATCAATCCGCTGGTGCGGGCGATCATGATTACGGCTTACGGTGCGGTGGAAACGGCGGTGCGGGTGATGCAACTGGGCGCGGACGATTTTCTGGAAAAGCCGGTCGATCTGGCGCGGCTATTGGAGAAAATCCAGCAGATTGAACAGAATTTGGCGGTTGCTGAGGAAGCAGTGGAAGTGCGGCAGGCGGCGGCAGAAGCGCCTTTGCCGCTGCCGGTGATCGGTGACAGCCCGGCGATGCGCGAGGTGTTTTCACTGGTGCGGCGGGTGGCCGACACCCCATGGAGCGTGCTGATTTGCGGCGAAACCGGGACCGGCAAGGAACTGATCGCCCACTTGCTACACCTGCTTAGTCAACGGTGCGATGCCCCGTTTGTTGAGGTCAATTGCGCGGCGATTCCGGAAGCGCTGTTTGAAAGCGAACTGTTCGGCCACGAGCGGGGCGCTTTCACTGGCGCGGCCCGGCAACGGCGGGGGCGGTTTGAACTGGCGCAGGGTGGAACGCTGTTTCTCGACGAGGTCGGCGAATTGCCGCCAGCCCTGCAATCCAAACTGCTGCGAGCCTTGCAGGAAAAGCGAATCAACCGGGTGGGCGGCGAGCAGAACATCGCGGTTGATGCCCGAGTAGTGACGGCGACCAACCGCGATTTACGGCGGATGGTCGAGACCGGCGGGTTCCGTGAAGACCTGTATTTTCGCCTGAACGTGTTCGAGATTGAGGTGCCACCGTTGCGCCGCCGCCGCGAAGACATTCCGGCGCTGGTGAATCTGTTTGTCGAACGCTACGCCCGCCGTCCGGCGCAACTGGCCCCGGAAACGCTCGACCTGCTGATCAAATACGCCTGGCCGGGCAATGTCCGGGAATTGGAACACCTCATCCAGCGCAGCCTGACCTTGGCCCGGAGCAATATCCTGCGTCCGGTGGATCTGCCGGCGGAACTGCGGCGAGTGGATGTTGATTCCGGGCCGCTGCAAGAGCAACTGGACGCCGTGGAGCGGGGGTTATTGTCCACGGCGCTGGAAAATGCGGACTGGGTGCAAACCCGGGCGGCGGAAACGCTGGGGATCAGCGAGCGGGTGTTGCGTTACAAGATGGCCAAGCATGGCTTGAAGCGCGACGGGTAGCGCTGGCTTCCCGCCGGCTTGATTGGTTGCGAACCAGTTTCAGTTTCGCCCGCCCCTGCCGCCGATGCCGGTACCATCACCCCTGCCGCCGGTGCCGGTACCATCACCCCTGCCGCCGGTGCCGGTACCATCACCCCTGCCGCCGCGCTCCATCGGGCTGTCCACGATCACATCCACAGTCGCCTGATCCAGATGTTGGGCCGTGTACTCCCCACCCTGCCGTTCGATCTCCCGCACCAGAGCGCGAAGATGATTGCGGGAGCCGCGCAGCAGATTGCCGTACACCACCTTCAAATCCAGATTGTCAGTGGCGTCGATAGCGTTCTGATTGTCCTCGATGTCCACTTCCTCGATCAGCCCGCCCGCCTGTAATGCCTCTATCTGGGAAGTCCGTGCGCGTGCGGTCAGTTGGTCATAGAACTGCTGGAGAGTCTGGTCGACGAAGTGACCGGGAATATCGGTAGCGACCGGATCCGGCAGGCGGTACTTGGTCAGCATTCGGGCGATGGCATCCATGTGTTGCTGTTCGGCGGCGGCGATGTTGACGAACAGCGCGGTCGGCCAGAGTTCATTGGCGGCACGGTAAAAATCCCGTGCCAGCTTCTCTTCCTCGCGCATGAAAGTCAGGGTCGCGGCTTCCTTGGCATCTACCGTGCCGGTCGTACACGTCGTGCAGATTCCGGTTCCGTCACCGGCACCATTGCCGTTACCACCTTTCGCGGCGAACACCGGGGTCACGGCCAGAGCGGTCAACAGCGCGGTCGTCAGTAGGGTGCGATTCAGGTTCATGGTCAAACTCCTCAGTACAGTCAATGGGTTATGGTTCTACACCAAACCATTTAGCAGAATCCGTGCCAAACCGGAATGTGCCGCGCTGCTTGCCAATGGGCGGATCGAGCGGGAATGCCCGTCGACAAACCGCGTTTCGACTCGACAAAAATGTCGAGGATGTCAGCCGCCGCTCACTTGACGAACGTGGCGGTGGCAGTCCTGGCCTGATTCATCGTGACCCGACACATCATCGGATAGGTGGCATCCGCCGTACAGTCGCTCCAACCGTTAAAGCGGTAGCCGATGGCGGGAATGGCAACCAGGGTGACTGGCGTATTGAGGTTGTAGGGTTCAGTGCAGTCCGCGCCGCAGAAGATGCCGCCGGGGGTACTGGCCGGGGTCACGACCAGACCACTGCCGACTTTGCGAACGGTGAGGACGGGGCGGGTGAAGGTCGCGATGACCACTTTGCCGGTGTTGAGCGTCGTGGTGCATTGCCGGGGGTTCGTTGCGATCGGGGCACAGTCAGTCCATTTCACGAAGGTGGAGCCGGTCGCCGGCATGGCGGTCAGGGTAATGGATGCGCCGATGGCGAAATAGGCGATACCGGTATTGCAGGTTGGCCCGCAATTAAGATTAGGAGGGAAACTGTTGACCGCCCCCAGTCCAGGGCCGCCCTTGTAGAGCGTGAGGGCGGTCTTGCCGGTGGTAGTGGAATTGAACTGGGCGCTGACCGATTTCGCCGCGTTCATCGTCACCGTGCATTGCAGTGGCGTGGGGTTGGCGGCGCAACCGGTCCAGCCGGCGAATATGGCGCCGGCAGCGGCGGTGGCGGTCAGCGTGGTTTGGGTATTGAGGGGGTAGGTTTCGCTACAGTCCACGCCGCAGTTGATGCCCGGCCCGGTGACCCGGCCCGCGCCACTGCCGGTTTTGACCACGGTCAGCGTGTTGGAAAGCGTAGCGAACAAGGCCGTCACACTCCGGTCGGCGCTCATGGTGACCGTGCAGGTGGTTGTGGTGCTGTTGCAATCCCCACTCCAGCCGGTGGCTCGGTAGCCAGCATCGGCCCTGGCGGTCAGAATGGCGCTGACGCCATTGTTGAAGGCGGCAGCGCAGGTTGTCCCGCAATGGATGCCCGCCGGGTTGCTGGTGACGGTGCCATTGCCGCCCGTTTTGCTGATGCTCAGGGTATAGGTGGTAACAATGGGGCCATCACTCCAGGTGTAACCGCGTCCCGCGCAGGCTGGATTGCGTGGTTGGTCATTGGCATCCAACTGCGGATCGCCCTCATAAGTGCCAGCATCGCCTTGGATATGTGCTTGCCAGGCCACCAGATTGCCGTTCCAGTTAGTGCGCTGATCGCGGAAAGCCGCAGCGCCGGCCAGTCGGTAATAACAGTTGTCGGACATGCGGGGATTGCCGTTCAGGGCGCTCAGCCCACCCAGATCATTGCTGTAGCGGATTTCGATCAGCGCTGGATCGCGGGAGACTGACTGACTCACGACCACATTTTTGCTGATCGATGGATTCCGATTAGGTGGACGGCCGGCCGTCGGTTCCCAATCCTGATAGCTGATCCCGAAGTAGATCGGGCTGTGATAAACCGCAGCGGCATTCAGAATGGTATTACGGTAGGCTTGGGCGTCCTTCGAGGCATAGAACCCGATCCCCGCCCAACCGGGGTTGCGGATCAGGTTATAACGGGCGATCCCACCGATATTTTCGTAGTACTCCGGATTAACGGTGGTATCGAAGTACTCGGGACTGGTATCGAATCCCAGCAAAATACCAGCAGCGCCGGTTCGTTCGATCAAGTTGTATTCCACCACTCCGTCGGTGGCCCCGCCTTTCAGATAGACGCCGGTCGAGCAGATATCGTGGATATGGTTGTAGGCGACCAGCGTGCGATCGCCATTGACATTGTCGATGCCTTCCGCATTACAGTCATTACTGGGCTGACCTACTCCGGAAGTGAAAATTTCGTTGTAACGAATGAGGATGTCGTCGCTGTTGGGCTTGATCTTGATGACATCGGCATAGGAACCATGCAGGCGGGTATTCTCGATGCGGATATGCGAGGCCCCGGCCCGGTCGTTTGGATCGCCCCAGTCCCACTTGGTCTCGGTTGACACTACATAAAAACCACCGGTGACCTCGATGCAGGTCAGAACGCCGTAGTCGGATCCGACATAAAAGTAGATGCCACTATCCCACTCGCCGCGGGTGGTGCGGTCGATAATGGCCCATTCCCCGGGCTGGGAACGGATCGTCACCCCCGGTATCCGGAGCCGGATTTCATTCGGTTCCTGGTAAGTGCCGCCATGCACCAGGATGGTGTCATTACTCACCGTCTCCTGCACAGCACGGTATAGCGTCCGGTAGGGATGAGTGGCAGAGCCGTCAGCAGCGCCATCATTACCGGAGAGCGACACATGGCGCACCTTGCCGGTGATGACGGCGCTGTTGCAGATTGCCATCCGGATGCCAGGTATGGTGCCCGGCCCAGCGGCTGACGGGGTCGCGAAGGGCGCGGCGCCACATCTCAACGGCAGGGCCGCCAGCAAGGTGAGGATGAGGAGCGCCAGCGCACGCGAGAAATGCACAGCGACATCGATCTTGACTCTGGTAATTTTCATGACTTTTCCCTTTGATGAAGAAAAAACAGTCGCTCATATCGGCAAACAGATGGAGAGTGGGATCATCAGGATTCGCCGGAAAGCCTTAGGCCACTCTTACGAGGCTTGCCTCATCCATTTGCCGATATGAGTGAAGCGAACGTCCTGATTGAGCATGGCGTTGAAACATCCCGATTAGGTTGACAGGGGAGGAGGCGATCCGCATAGCGATCCGGTTCAAGTTGTGGAAAAGGGAAAAATCCCCCCGCTGCTAACGCAGCTTCCCCCCTTTGCAAAAGGGGGGTCAGGGGGGATTTTTCTGCCGGATGCGACCACAACTCGTTCAGGAAACCTATATAGCGCGCTCCGGTCGCTGCCGTCCTTGGCGCGACGCTCAGGCCGAAGTGGCGGAACTGGTAGACGCGCTAGGTTCAGGTCTTAGTTGGGGTAACCCAGTGGAGGTTCGAGTCCTCTCTTCGGCACCAGATTCACAAAAAAGCCCGGTCAAAGCCGGGCTTTTTTGCGTTTGGGGTTTTCTGCCAACGCGGGCCGAGTTTCCCATCACTGGCGTCCCTCAGTGCCCAGCATACCTTGTATGCTATAGTCTTTCCCATGATGAGTCAGTGCCTCTTCTGGTATTCTAACAGCTACACTGATTTTGAATGTGTCGTCGGCTTGCCCGGTAGCGTATTGTCCAAGCAGATGCCAAATCTTGCTGATCCGAAGCGAACGGATATTGAGATAGACGCCGGGCTGGTTTTCGACTTTCCGGTCTCTACGAAAATCCACCAAAAAACTGCGTCAATTGCACTATCACGATCAAGGGATTAACAAAAATGTCTGAACATTGTCCGATTTGCGAACACGCCAACGAAGAAAACAAAGATATCTGCTTGATTTGCAATTATGATCTTGAAGAAGATATGTGGGCTAATCGCAAGCAGCGCCAACAATTACGGCAGCAAGCAAAAGAAGAGTGGTTACAACGCCAACTACAACCAGTACCAATTGCAATTATAGAACCAGCATCAGTTTATTCGGAAACAATAGAAAAAGAAAGTGAGACACAACAGACCGCTAAAAAAACACAAATGGAATTATCAAAATCTGATACTCAAGAAATATTATCTACAGTTAATGAAATCATTAAAAATTTTGAAGAGCAACAGTTAAATCAGCCAGATTTCTCAATTAATCCCTCAGATTTAGCTGCTCAAAAAATACCCAATCTAACTAAATCTATTCAATATTTTCAGGTTAGGAAAAATGCAAAAAACTGGCTTGGAGTTGCTATTTTTTTATATGTAATATCATTATTTCTAGAACCTAAATCAAGAGAAGAATTTTTGATAATAGCATCTATAATATCTTTTGGCGTTATAGTAGATTTTTTAAAAATAAAAATTATCAATTCAACTAAATACAGAACCATTTTGATAACAATGTTAATTTCATTGGCCTTGTGGATTTTTGGATTGACTATTTTAAATTCGTACATTAGCGTGATTGGCTGTGGTGTTTTCGTACTGTCAATTATTGTTTTAGTTCTAAAAGCTGCTGATTGAACTTGAATAACTAAAGAACCGAACTAAATTTAACCAAAAGGGAACAACAAATGGACTGGAAAACTGCATCTGTTTACTACGCACAGCGTCTTGAAGAAGTCCTGACTATCCAGCGCTATGCCAGCAACTTGGCAAGATTGCCTCAAGTGCAAAACTTGGGAGTGAAACCAGAAGTTAATCAGCTTCTCAAAGAAGAAGCAGAGCAAGCCGAACGACAGAAAAAACGTCTGGAAAAAGGCGAATTTCGTATTGCAGTCGTGGGCTTAGAAAAAGCTGGGAAAAGTACTTTTGTAAACGCTTGGCTTGGTTGCGATTTGCTGCCTTCAAAATCACAGCGGTGTACCTTCACCACCACCCAAATTTACTCTGTTCCCAACGATTCTGAGCAACGTCTGGAAACTAATCCGAAAACATCACAGCAATTTGAACAGCTCTGCCATGATTTGGAGTCTGCTAGTCAAGGCCCAGACAAGAGCCAAGCCGCTAAAGCTGAACAGGATTTAAAAACAATCAACAAATACCGGCAAACTCTGCAATCGGTTATCTTTGAAGGCTACCGGCGTATTGACTTTATCAACCTTGAAGATATTAAAGAAGAGCTACGCAAGTATGTTGCCGACGAATGCTATGCTCACGCCATGCAGGAAGCCCGTCTCTATACTTGCAAGCTGGCAGAAGCAGAAGGGATTGTTTTCTATGACGTACCGGGTCTCGACTCTGGTTTAGCCAAGCACATTGAAGAATCAAGGGAAATGTTGACTGACTGCGATGCTGTTATCCTAATACAGCGGCATCCCAGCCTACGTGGACCTGAAAAAGACCTGATAAAATTTGCGCGCGAAGGCGATAAACACATCGGCCTGG
This sequence comes from uncultured Candidatus Competibacteraceae bacterium, assembly GCA_903879705.1. GTDB lineage: Bacteria > Pseudomonadota > Gammaproteobacteria > Competibacterales > Competibacteraceae > RXIV01. Next base: position 8,796 of record CAIRMO010000145.1, read on the forward strand.
AAGAAAAAATCTTTATATTTTTTGGGCGGATGGATGGTTTTCCAACCCGTGAAGCCTTTCAAAAAGACTTCAATGCCGTTATCCAAGAATGGCGTCAGGAAACCAATTTATCGAGCGAACGAATCATAGGTGGTTCGGCGGGCGCTCACCTAATTCTACACGGTGTTGCCGACCAAGATACCTTGATGTATGTCGGCAACTGCGAAGATATTACCCGTGATATGAATCGGGTTCTAGGAACTTCCCACAGCGTTGATGAATTGAAGAATCACACGGGCATTACTGAGATTAAGGCGAGAATCAATAACTATCTCAATACAGAACGGGTAGCTATTGTTGAAAGACGTTGCAAAGCAATCATTGAAAGCATCGCCGGGCAATCCGAAGAAATCTATCGCCTTGTTAGCGCCAGCTACCCGGAAGACCCTGCGGAAGCTAAAAAGCAACAGGAAAGAGAACGACGGCTGGCGTTTACTTACTGGTTCAACGCTAAGAAGAAAAAAGTTCGCGCTGACACGCACGATCACTTTGAGAAAGTGGAGAAAAGCCTGAACTCTAATACCTTACAAACTTTCCGAGGCCGCTACGAACAAATTGTCCAACAGCAACTCAATAGTTTGCCCTGTCGTCAGGAGGAACAAAGAAATATCTTATTTGGAGCTTGTTCAAATCCGACCTTTGATCCTGCCGAAGCTAATTTTGAATGGCGTAAGCATCTATATACCGATGTTCGCCAACTGATTAATAGCGTAGCGGAACAACTCGCCATTGAGTTGACCCACGAGGCCCGTAACCTGGTCGCTTTCATGACTCAGCAATTATGGGGTAGCGCCTTTGTAGAAAAGGAAGTCATGGGCGATATTAAAAGCTTCGAAAGCCGCTTACAACACAGTCTTAAAGCGCTCTTTCTACGCTTTGTTCGCCCCATTGCAGAGGCTCTAGTTCGCGCCCCATTGAATAGTAAAAGACGCCAAGATATTGTCAAAGACATGGAGCGGGATATTGACATGATTGATAATTACTATCCTGACGAAGGCGAAGAGCTGTATCGAAATCTCAAACGCTATCTTCGATATGGAATCAAGCTGCTGATTGACGAACAGTTGATCAAAAAGGAACTGAACTCAAAAATTCAGACTCTGTCTTTAGCGTTGAAAGCTATACAAGCCGTTACCGACAAACTGACGGGAGATTCAGACGAAATCAGACATAAACGCGAAGTTGTACAAGAAGTTGAAGCCGACTTGAAGGCACTGGAATACTACCTGTTGCAGACGATTTTTACCGCTTCCGGCTTTCAATCGTTCTGTTTGCAGGAATTGGAAAACCTGCGCGATAAATTCTACGAAATGGAACAGAAGGACATCTGGAACTGGATCGCCAACGATGAACTGGATCGGGGCAATCCATTACTGCTTAAAGAGTTACCGGCGCATATCCGGCCACAGGAGATGGATACAATTGTTAGCGATGGGCTACGTCAATTAGGCATCGCTCTTAGGAACTCTAAAGGGCCAAGTTACAATACGACTCGTAACTAGCTCTAGCTATTCTAATCCACGCGCAAGCCCACTAAACGCCCCGTAATTTATACTGGGCAGCGCAATTTCTACTGATCAAAACAATGTCTTCTAACGACTCCATACGTCTTCTTTATAGGCATCGCTAGGGAGGCGTAGTGACACTTTCACTATTTTACCGATATTGACAATCTGCCGGAATGCATCAAGGCGGTCTATTTGGTTTATACCTTGGTGAAAGCCTCGGATGTCTTGATCAACATCAATCCGAATCAGATAAACATCATATTCGCTTTCTTGATGTTTTCCGGCTGATAAATCTAATGATTTATCAAGCCAGTCATTGAGTTCAGGATGGATGCCGCTCTCCGGCCCAAACCATAAAAATTGTGTGTATTGGTATAGGCTATCTCCATTAGGCCATTTTTGCCCTTGGCGCATAATATCGAGGACTGCACTCCCTTTATCAGCGTTTATCACGAGGATTAATGCCCACTTCTGTGGTTGAGGTTTCGGCGATGGACGTTGAGATTGTGGTTCTGGGGTCGGACTGTGCTTTTTCCGCTCTTGATCTACCGCATAACCAGCGGCTGCACTTATAAGGGCAATTAATATCTGCGGTTTTGTTATGGCCTGACCTAGCTTAAGATCCTGCTCCATTTTATCAACTAATTTTTTAGCAAGATCGACGACCTCTTGACTCCAACCAAACCGCTTACACCAACTTTCAATTGCTTTTGGTCGATTATTATTACCACCGGTTTCACTCTCGATTTCTTTGAGAATTTCGTCAAAATCGTCAGAAACATCGAGACTCACTGATTTTTTTTCAGACCGACCCCACAACATCACTGAATACTCCTGGTTGTGCCAGTAACAGAGCATTGATGAGCAATTTTAACATGCTCAATTTGCTCGATCTTTTCATCAATACATTTCCAGAGTTTCTGAGTTGCTTCGTATTCGTTATCTACAAGGCGCTCTTGTTCTTTTAGCGCATTTTCGGCTAGATGCAAGACAGAGTCAATTGCACTGGTAAAAGCTATTGAAGATTCCTCCAGTGAATCCACCATCCAATCACGCAGTGTTTCCCAAAGCGAAGCTTCACCGATCTTAATTCCAGAGGACCAGTCCCTAGCCATCCCATCTTCATCGGAAAGAGCTAGATCTCGATACGAGACAGAACCATAGCTATCTTTTATCACTGTTCGTGTTTCCGTATCATGGAAACAAGTACCTGTTTCATAGATTTCCTTTACCGGGCACTGACCTACGACTTCCGTTTTGGCAAATGTTTTGGTGTTAACTGCTGTTGGGAGCTTAAAAAACTCATTCGGGAGCTTAATCTGATCAGTGCTTGTTTGAGCCTGCATCAACGAGTTGATAGCCTCCTCCAGACGCAAATCAGGCAAATCAAGCAGGCAACTCTTAGCAAACCCAGTAATCGCATCCGTTTGCCGATCAAGCAAATTGGAGAGTGCGCCATGAATAGAAGCAGTCTGCGTCTGCAACAGGTATGTCCCACGCGCGGCTAGGCATTCGCGCATATTTTGGTAAAGGCGGAGAGCATCCCCCTCCAAATTTTTCAGGTCTTGGAGACCTTGCGGATCATCCTCACGAATACGCAGTATGAACCTTCCCTCAGTACGGGAGAGTAATGGCATTTTGCGACTAAATGCGTCATACGCACGACTCAATTTGTTGGCGCGAAGCGGCTCTAAAACTTTTTGCAAATCCACCTCAAGGTCATAGGCACTGCGATTTTTTTTAAGTGCATCGCGCACTGGAGCAATCAGTGACATTATTAAGTCACTAGTTACTATATTAATAGAATCCAAAAGACCTTCAAAGCCTATACTATTAAATATTGTTATCCATCGGTGCCACTTAGTTCTGAGGTATTCCTTTTTCTGATCACTCAGATCGCCTGATTTAATATCATCTGCGAACTGGGTCAGTAGATTGCGAAGTTTCATATGTTCATCCCCAACTCCGTTATGCAGTTTGATTCGTACTTTTTCAATGCTCTGGCGTTCATTTTCAACTTGCTCTTTAGATGCGATTTTACGAATCTGAGAGAGTGACCGGAGGTTGTCAGTCAGCGCTTTATGGGTTTCAAAAACCTTGATCAATGCCGGCAGGATAACCAAAGCAGAGAATGATTCCTGAAGCCGGGAGCAAAGTCGTTCCCATAGTGTATCGCCGCCACTCCATTTGCGAATAAAATGCAAGAGACGGCGAATATCATCCTCGGCTAATTCATCACCATCGTCAATTTTATTACCCATCTCCTGGAACCATTGACGAAGTTTTTTATTATTTCCGTATCCAGCTTTTATTGTTGATTGACACTCCTTGAATAGCTCTTTCAAAAGAGTTAATTGAGTATTTTTTAAAGTATCTGAGGTTCCGTTGAGAGGCATAGTTCCCCAAGCACATTGGGCACAGTAAAGCGGCCAAGCTTGGAATGGCAAAATATCAGGCACTTCCTTGAGATTGAGTGTTTGCTGAATCTCACGACCGAGCAGAGATATTCGCTTATCCAACGGGTCGTCTTCCCCTTTTCGCGAATCAACACGGTTAAGAACAAAGAGTATCGAATCAGTGTGCCCCTCAAGATACTGAACAATAATCTTTAGTTCCTCAAGCAACTTCTTTCGCTTATCCTCTTCAGTTTGGTTATAGTCAAGCACAACCAGACTGAAAGCTTTATGAATAGTCGTCTGAATTACTCCCAGATTGGCGCGATCTTGAGTAGATTTTAACCCAGGCAAATCAATTAACTCTACGCCGACCATAGAAGGCAGATTAAGCAGTGAATCATCCTCAATAGGCAATAATGGACCCAAGGCCATGACTTTTGGAGCAGCCAAGTTATTTATATTCTTACGTTCTTTATGGTAAGACTGCATTACCTCAAACACTCGTTTATAGGCGTCTTCATCGCTAATTGATTCCCACCGTCCACACTCCCACGGCGCGTCAGGCGTTTTCTCAACAATTAATGACCGGGTCTCTGCATGGCGAAGTGTCAAAATTCCACCGCTCATTTCCCCTGACTCAATTGGTGCGATCCGGCGTCCGATGAGTGCATTGACGATAGTAGACTTTCCAGACGATGTAGTCCCTAGCGTAGCAATCGAAAGGCAGGGTTCTGCAAGCCTTGTTGTAGCTTCTGCACGAGCCACAAAAAAATCATCAAATCTCTTATTGATTTCACCATCAAAAATGTCAGAATGATCGTCGAAAAGCTGTATGGTTAGTTGGCCAAGTTCTTTGAGGCCATCTTGAGCATTTTTCAAAAGTTGATGCATTTTCATTTCACTTTTCATAAGCGATCCTTGTGTATATGATTGCGTCTGCTGCTGCAACCACATTTCTTTTGCTTTTTGCCGTAATTGTTTTCGTTCTGAACACTTCGCCCAACAATCTTCCTCCCAGTTATAATTGCAAATCAAGCATCTTTCTTCCTCTTGATCTTGTTGCTTATTATTTTTGCAAACCGGGCATGATTCATACATCTTGCAAGCTCCCTAAGTAGTGGTATGACTGGTTAAATTGACATCCTCTCTAGCCCGAAGACCAGAGGTCTCAGTGTATAACATAACCGAACGAAAAGGAAATGTTGGTTGGCTGGGTGATCAATGCGCTATTCCTCTCCGGTCTAAAGGTCGGCGAATCGCACACAACACCCTGATCAAGTAAGCACGGTGATTCCAAAAAACTATCCCGTAACCAAGAAGGTGCAGCCCCTTCCCCGCTGACTCCGCGAACCCGGCATCATTTTGTTAGAACCTCGCCTCACAGCACGATCCGCCGGATATTCAGATTCTCCAAATCCTTGCGCCCGACCCCCATTTCGCCGGCGATGCGGATGTAGTCCACCGCATCCGGCTCCAGCCCAAACAGCTTGGCCGCTGCTGCATCCACCGTTACCAGATCGGTTGAGAACAATTGCGACCGCAGGTTGGCAACATCGGCGGTGGATACCCCGCGCGGCCCGTGGCGTTGCAATACATTGTAGGCGTCCACCACGTTCAAATCCGGCTTGCGGTAGGTAGCGAAATCGGCAATGCACTGATGCAAGTCGCTGGAATGCCACTCGCCGCGATCCCAGACGATCCCCATCAGATTTTTCATCGCCACCGTCAGCTTGGCTCCGCCGTGGCTTTTCAGCACCGGCACATTAATGAAAACGTCAGATTGCAAAATCAGCTCATGCTCTTTGGCCTCGCGCAATCGGCGGCCTTTAGCGACTGCGACGGTCTGGAAATAGCCCTCGCTATGGCCTGGCGCGAGCTTGCCGCCGGCGTCTTTCACCGCCTGCTCAATGCCGCTGGTGCGGTAACTGTCGCGCCAGGCATCGCAGGTGTGATCGAAAACATGGACTTCTTTCGCCCCGGCTTGCAGGCAATGCTCGATGATGCGGCGCACCAGGCGCGGATTGGTGTTAGCGGCGCGTTCCGGCGGCGCATTCCAGCCAATATTAGGTTTGACCACCACGGTCTGGCCCTTTTTAACGAAGCGGCCCATGCCGCCCAGCGCCTCGATGCCGTGATCAAATAGCGCTTCGGGGTCGCCGTTTTTGACCGCGACCAAATCAGGAATCGCAGCGGCGGATTCAGCGGCGGACAGCCGGACAGCGTGACTACTCAAGGCCAGACCGGCGCTCGCGCCCAAGGCTTGCAGGAAAGTTCTACGGTGCATGGTGATTACCTCCACCGGTTCAATAGACTCATCAGGGAGCCGGCGCCTGGAACCTGGAGCTGTCTTCCGTTAGATCGAGATATGCCAGCCAGTAGCGCGATAACTCGTTGATGCACTCGATCCGGGTCGTCAGTGCGCTGATGTCAACTTTCAAGTGTTCGACATCGGGCAGCAGCACCATCAGTTCGGCATCAAACGCAGTCAGTTGCCTGGCCTGATTCGATGCGATCAGCGCAAGTCGGGTGGTCAGCAAGCGAACTCGCAGATACAGCAGGTCGCCAGCCAAGCTCGTTTGCCGATGCGGATGCCGCTCGCTCCCTTCCGGGAATGCTTCCTGCCGGCCCAGCAGGTGCGCCTCCAGACCCTCCAGCCGGCCCAACATCATGTTGAGGTGATTCAGGCTGGAGGTTCGATGCGCCAGCGTTTCCAGCGCCGACCAGAAGCCTGATCTGGAACGCCAAGTGGCGCGATTAGCAGTGTATGCCGCTGAACACCGCTTGCGCGTGACCGAGGTGGTCAAAGAGATCGGTTCCGGCCTGAACGGCCACCGGCGCGGCTTAATGCAGTTATTGCGGACGCCCGCCGTGACCACCGTGGTGGTTGAACACCGCGACCGGTTGATGCGGTTTGGTTTTGAGTACATCGAAGCGGCGCTGGCGACGCAAGGCCGGACGGTCGTGGTGATCGACCCTGCCGAAGTTCGAGACGACCTGGTCCGCGATGTTACCGAGATACTGACCTCTTTATGCGCCCGGTTATACGGCCAGCGGGCGGCGGCGAATCGTGCCAAACGGGCCTTGGAGGCAATGTCATGCAAATCGTGATGAGTCATCGGATTGAACTCAAACCCACTAAAATTCAGGAGGCGCTGTTTGGGCAGTGCGTCGGTGCGTCCCGACTCGCCTACAACTGGGCGCTGGCCGAGTGGCAACGGCAATTTGCTGCGGGTGAAAAACCCCATGAAGGTGAGTTGCGGCGGCAGTTCAACGCGATTAAACCGGTTCAGTGCAGTCCGCGCCGCAGAAGATCCCCGTCCCGGTGACTCGGCCCGTGCCACTGCCGGTTTTGACGTCGGTCAGAGTGTTGGAAAGCGTGGCAAACAAGGCCGTCTCATTCCGGTTGGCACTCATGGTTGGCGGGTGCGGATTGAAGCTCCATTTGATGAAGAAAAAGCATTTGACTACTCAACACCCCCGTCTGAATCACGGATGGCCACGGATTAACGGATTGCACGGAATGGTTTCATCAGTGAAATCGGGGTAATCCGGTGAATCCATGATTCAGACCTGACCTATTCTCGTCTGGTTCATATACTCCAGAGAGCGTGGAACGAGATTCAGAGATGTTGTTGAGTAGTCGCTTTGCAACTAAATTGAGAGATTATGAGTCGTTACTTTTTAGCTTACAGTGAGTGTAAGGTAATGCAATCTCATTAGAAATCATATTGTTCACCGAATATCTGAGCTAACGGTAAAATATCGTCAATCCGTTTTGTTCAATCCAATTCTAAATATCGTTTAATCCGTTCTTTCAGTGAAAGTGCCGTCTGATCGGGGTGTTCAACAGTGGCGGGCGATATTCTGTTCTGCGTCTCGGCCAGCCAGTCGAGTGGATCAAACACAAAGTCGAGGAGTTGGCCTAGTATCGGGATCGCCTGATCCTCAAGCAGCCACCGTTCACGCCCTGCGAGCCGGTGAAAGTAGAGATTCAGCTCTTCGATATAAAACTGCGTAGTCTCGGCGAAAATATTAAGCGGCACCTCGAGCAGCATCTCGAAATCAGCACCCAGCCGGGCCGCCAAGGTGTCTTGATCGACACGACGAAACCGTGCTTGTAACTCCGATCGCTGGTTCGCATTGCCCTCTAGATCGATAACGAAGGTCAGCGTCAGATAGCCGCCCCCATCGGGACGAGTGAAAGCCGCGATCTTGAGTACCCCCTCACTGCCTGCTGCATTCACCGCATCACACGCCCTAAAGCCGGCGAAGGCGATCATTCCCTCGCTGGCCTTGGCTGAGAACAAACTCTGGGTAACATCGTAGGACTTTTGCATGACTCTATTCCTTGGCCGCGACGTGCGGAAATTAAGGGAAATATAGAGGCCAATCTCAATTTCCGCCATATTTCAGAATCGATGCCGGCTGGGCTCAGCCCCAAGGTCGCACCGTATGGCCATGATTCAGCGGGCCACGACCTTGACCAAGGCCGGGCGCAGTCCGGATCGCTTCCCGCACATAGGCCAGCGCCCGCCGCACCGCCGCATTCAGCATCAGCCCCTGCGCCAATCCAACAGCAATGGCGGAGGCCAGGGTACAGCCGGAACCGTGGGTGTTGCGACTCGCCAACCGCGGCGCAGTAAAGACTTCTTCACCACCACGCCAGACCAGCCAGTCCGTTACCGTCTCGCCGGCCAGATGCCCGCCCTTGACCAGCACCGCCGCCGGTCCAAGCTCCAGCAATTGCCGGCCTGCCGTCGCCAGATCATCCGGGGTCTGGATCGTCAGCCCGCTCAGTGCCTCGGCCTCGCGCACATTCGGCGTCATCAGGGCGGCACGGGGCAACAGACGCTGGATCAGTGTATCCCGCGCTGCCGGGTCGAGCAGACCGTCGCCGCCCTTGGTATACATGACCGGGTCCACCACCACCCGGATGCCCGCCGCCGTGTGATCCAGCACCTCAACTACCGCTTCGATGACCGCGGCGTTATGCAACATGCCGGTCTTGATGCAATCCGCGCCGAGGTCTTCCAGCACCACCCGCATTTGCTGGGCGATGAAGGCCGGTTCCACCCCGATGATGCCGAATACGCCTTGGGTGTTCTGCGCGGTCAGCGCCGTGATCGCGGTGGCCGCGTAGCCGCCCAGCGCCGTCACTGTTTTCAAATCCGCCTGAATTCCGGCCCCGCCGCCAGAATCAGAACCCGCCACAATCAACACCCGCCCCTTCATCGCTGTACTCCTTAAGGTTTCTATCGCCTGTTTCAAGCAATTGCGCCCCGTGGCAAAAGCGGGTAGCGTACCGCGCTTTCTTCACGACTCTCGATGATTATAACCATGCGGATTGAATCCCCCCTGTGTCTGTATACCGGTGTCGCGCGCCCCGAATGGATGGATTACAACGGCCACATGAATGTTGCCTACTATGTTTTGGCGTTTGATTATGCCACCGACGCTTTTGTGGATGCGCTGGGCATGGGGCAGGATTATCGGGATTGCCACCAGTGTTCAGCGTTCGTCGTGGAAACCCATGTCAATTACCCGCGTGAGCTGGTCGCCCATGATCCCATCCGCATTACTACCCAGTTGCTCGGTTTTGATAGCAAGCGCATTCATTGTTTTCACCGCATGTATCATGCCGCCCAGGGCTTTCTGGCCGCCACGACTGAATTGATGCTGATTCATGTCGCTCTGGCTGAACGACACAGCGCGCCCATGCCCACGCCAGTGCTGGACCAATTGGGCGCAGTGATGGCCCAACATATGCAGCTACCCCGGCCGCCCCAGTCGGGCCGGGTGATGGGAGTACGCGCCAAGTCGCCGACCTTGCAACTGGAAATGCCCGCCTTACGGCGGGTGTCCCGTTGACTCGTACCGCAATCCGCCGGTATTCAGTCCGATCAGCCTGTTCTGGCCAGCGCTATCGGATGACCACAATCCAGGGCCAGCCATAGCCAATTTTTGTTATGCTCAACCCATGACCATTTCATCCCTACTGCAATTCAGACTTCAGTGACTTCCCTACAACACGCCCTGCCGGTCATGACGAAACTGCAATTGACGCTGCCTCGCCCTGAGCTTGGGCAACGACGGGCAGTGACCGTGGTGACGATCGCTCTGGTGATCGCGCTGGCTCGTTCGTTGGCGACCCTGACTTTGGCAATACTGTTGGGCCAGTCGTCGCCCTTAATCGGGTTGATGCCGCCAGCACCGAACTCGGCCGCCGGACGGACCGCCACCGTTCAATCTGCTGATGACGTGGCGATCGCGGGCTGGCATCTGTTCGGACGGGCGGAAATCGGCCGTACCGTCAAAGCGTCGCCTGCCGTCGTACCGATCACGCCGCTCAATCTGCGGCTGGTGGGGGTCTTTTTCGCCGAGCGGGGCAGCGATCGGGCGCTGGCGCTGATTGCCGAAGGCAGTGGGGTGGAACGTGGCTACCGGATCGGCGAAGCGTTGCCCGGAGGCGCTCGCTTGGAACAGATCTTGCGTGACCGGGTGATCGTTTCCCGCAATGGCCGACAGGAAGCGATCAATCTGCCGAAACTGGATGAATCTGGCCAAGTCCTGCTCCCAGCGTCCGCCCCGCCGGAAGCGCCGGGCGACCCCGAATTGGACCCCGCTGCATCCAGCGCACCCCAGATCATCGACGCCAGCGCCATTGCTGGACGGTTGCGGGGCGAAATCGCCGCTCGGCCCCAGGCGCTGGAAGATATCGCCTTTGCCAGCCCTTATATGCAGAACGGCCAGTTTGTCGGTTTCCGGTTACGGCCAGGGCGAGACCGGCAGATCTTTCAGCAGTTGGGCCTGAATGGCGGCGATGTGCTGACTGAAATCAATGGAGCCCGGATCAACAGCCCCGCCCAGGGACTGATGCTGTTGCAAGAACTGATGAGTGCCAGTCAGCTTGAGGTTCGGGTCCTGCGCAATGGTGCCGAGATTTCCCTGACCTTTTCTCTGGATGGTCCCTTTCCGAGTGCGCGGAACTGATCGCTGATCGCCGCCCCCTGCCGTTGACTGCGGCGTCCACCGACTGACCTCTGACGATTGATAATGAACCACTGGCTAAATCGACAAATCCTCTATTGCAGGCGTGTACTCGGCGGGTTGCTGCTCAGCGCGATCCTGGCGTTGCCGGCACTGGCCGCGCCAGTGACGCTAAATCTCAAAGATGCCGACATCAACGCGCTGGTGGAGAGCATGTCAGTGCTGACCGGCAAGAATTTCATCGTTGATCCCCGCGTCAAGGGCCGGGTTACGATCATTTCCGCCAAGCCCATGGATGAAAAGGAACTCTATGAAGTGTTTCTGGCGGTGCTGGGCGTCCACGGTTTCGCCGCTATTCCCGGCGGTAACGTGATCAAGATCGTGCCGGCAGCGGGCGCCAAGCAAGAGAATGTGCCTACGGTAGACCGGCGGGGCAGCATTGAACCTGATCAGATCGTGACCCGGATCATTCAGGTTCAGAACGTGTCGGCGGCCCAGGTGGTGCCGATCCTGCGCCCGCTGATTCCGCCCCAGGGCCATCTGGCGGCCTACACCCCGACCAATGTCCTGATCATTTCCGACACTGCCGCCAACGTGGAGCGGATCGCCAGCATCATTGCCCGAATCGATCTGGCCAGTAATGAAGAAGTCGAGATCGTGACGTTGCGTCATGCTTCGGCGACCGAAATCGTGCGGGTGCTGTCCGCTTTGGAACAGGGCAGAAGCCGGGCCGATCCCTCTGCTGCCGTGGGGATGCCGCCGCGGATGGTGGCTGATGAGCGCACTAATAGCATTTTATTGAGCGGCGATAAGGCGTCGCGCCTGCGGTTCCGGGCCTTGATTACCCACCTCGATACGCCGGTGGACAGTGGTGGCAACACCCAGGTGGTCTACCTGCGCTATGCCAAGGCCAAAGATCTGGCTACCGTGTTGCAGGGGGTCAGCAAGAACCTGAGCAGCGAAGCGGCCCGCAATGCGCCGATCGCCGGCGGGCAGCCCGGGATGCCGCCCGGCGGTGGCGCTAGCAGCAGCGGTGGATCCAGCCTGGTGGACATTCAGGCCGATGAGTCGACCAATGCGCTGGTGATTACCGCCCCGCCAGATTTGATTCGCTCGCTGCGTTCGGTCATCGCGCAGTTGGACGTGCGCCGCGCCCAAGTGCTGGTCGAGGCGGTGATTGCCGAGATCTCCGCCGAGAAAACCGCCGAACTTGGGGTGCAATGGGTGGCGTATGGAAACAGTGTTATCGGTTTCACGAATCTGGCTTCTGGCAACGCTGGTCTGGCCAATGTTGCTGCCTTGGCGGCGCAGATCAATGGGGGCAATGGTTCGGATGCCACCTCACTTCCTGATCCGAACCTGGTTCCGCAAGGAATGCACATGGCGGTCGGCGATTTTTCCGGGGATAACAAGTTTGGGGCATTGATCAGCGCGTTGGCCAAGGATGCTGACACCAATGTGCTATCGACGCCAACCATCGTCACTCTGGACAACGAGGATGCGGAAATCATTGTCGGCGAAAATGTCCCCTTCGTGACCGGGAATTACACCACCAACACCAGCAGTGGCGGCAATACCAACAACAACGCGGTGGGCAACCCGTTTCAGACGATCCAGCGCGATGATGTCGGTATCAAGCTCAAGGTCAAACCGCAGATTAATGAAGGCAATGCGGTCAAGCTGGAAATTTCCCAGGAGGTATCGGCGGTCGTGCCCTCAGCCAATGCCGCCAGCCAGGGACCAACCACCACCAAGCGTTCGATTAAGACCAAGGTGCTGGTGGAAAACGGCCAGGTGTTGGTGCTGGGAGGGCTGATCAGTGACGATCTGTCAGAAAGCGCCGCAAAAGTGCCCTTTCTGGGGGATATTCCCCTGCTCGGCAATTTGTTTCGCTACCGAGGCACCAAAAAAATCAAGCGCAATCTGATGGTGTTTCTGCACCCGGTCATCCTGCGCGATCCTAACCAAGGCACTCTGCACACCAACGACAAGTACAGCTATATCCGCGATCAGCAGCTCACGGCGCGGGCGCGGACCGATTACCTGCTCTCCGATGTGCAGCCGCCGTTGCTCAAGCCCGAAGCGGAGGTCAAGGCGCAAGGCACGATTCTCAATGTGCAGCCGGCGGTCAGGACAGAACCGCTGCCGCCCGTAGCGTCCGCAGCGGTCGCGGAAAATAACGGGTTTGGCGACAAATGAGCGTTGATCTGTTGCCCGGCGTTGCCGGTGATCTGGATGCCGGCGCGGTTCGGCATTTGTCTTATGCGTTTGCCAAGCGCCACGGGGTGCTGGCGCTGGAAGCTGCCGCAGATGGCGGGATTGCCGTTGCCTGCCGTCCGGACGTGAGCGCCCGCAGCCTGACCGAATTGCGCCGGCATTTGCACGCACCACTGCGTCCGGCCCTGATGCCGGCGGCGCAATTCGAGCGGCTGTTGCAGGATCGCTATGAGGGCGACAGCAACGGTGCAGCGCGGATGATGGAAGACCTCGGCGAAGAAATGGATCTGAACCAGGTGGCCATGGCGCTGCCGGAGCCGGAGGATCTGCTGGAAAGCGCCGACGATGCGCCGATCATTCGGCTGATCAATGCCCTGCTTACCGAGGCGATCAAGGAAAACGCCTCGGATATTCATATTGAGTCGTTCGAGAACCGGCTGCTGGTTCGGTTCCGGGTCGATGGAGTGCTGCGCGAGGCGTTGCAGCCACCCCGGGCGCTGGGGCCGCTGCTGGTTTCCCGGGTCAAGGTCATGGCGCACCTCGACATTGCCGAGAAGCGCCTGCCGCAGGACGGGCGGATTTCGCTGAAAGTGGCCGGGCGACCGGTCGATGTGCGGGTTTCGACCTTGCCGGCCGGGCATGGTGAACGGGTGGTGTTGCGGCTGCTGGACAAGCGCGAGGGCCGGCTGGATTTGCAGCATCTGGGTATGGAGTCGGGCGATGAAACCCGGTTGCTGAAGCTGATTCATCGCCCGCACGGCATTCTGCTGGTCACCGGCCCGACCGGCTCCGGCAAGACCACGACCCTGTATGCGGGTCTGACCCAACTCAATGATCGTAAACGCAACATCATGACGGTGGAGGATCCCATCGAGTATTACCTGGACGGTATCAGCCAGACCCAGGTCAATACCAAGGTCGAGATGACCTTTGCCCGGGGTTTGCGCGCGATCCTGCGCCAGGACCCGGACGTGGTGATGGTGGGCGAAATCCGCGATCTGGAGACCGCGGAGATTGCGGTGCAGGCTTCGCTGACCGGCCATCTGGTGCTATCCACTTTGCATACCAACAGCGCGGTGGGCGCGATGACCCGGTTGCGCGATATGGGGGTGGAGCCGTTTCTGCTCTCGTCATCGCTGATCGGGGTGCTGGCGCAACGGCTGGTGCGCAAGCTCTGTCCCCACTGCAAACAGCCGCATTCCGCCAACCCGGTGGATTGCGGCACGCTGGGCGTTGATCCGGCGGTGCCACCCACGCTGTATACCCCGACCGGTTGCGATCAATGCAATCAATCCGGCTATCGGGGCCGCACCGGTATTTTTGAACTGGTCACGGTCGACGCCACGATGCAAACCCTGATTCACGAAGGCCGGGGCGAACAGGAGTTGGAGCGCCACGCCCGGTTGTCCAGTCGCAGCATTCGCACCGATGGCCGCCGCCGGGTGTTGGCCAGCGATACCGCCCTGGCCGAACTGGTGCGGGTCACGCGGGAAGATTAATGCCTGCCTTCCAATACACCGCCCTCAATGCCAAGGGCCGTCAAAGCAAGGGCCTGATTGAGGCCGATACCCCGCGCATGGCCCGGCAAATGCTGCGCGAACGCGGCCTGAATCCGCTGGGCGTCGAGGAAGTCGCCAGTCAGGAACGGCGGCGGGGTCGACAACTGTGGGGCTTGCGGATCAGCGCGACGGATCTGGCGCTGATTACCCGGCAACTGGCGACGCTGGTCGCCTCCGGGTTGCCGCTGGAGGAAGCGGTGGGCGCGGTCGCACGGCAGGCGGAACAGACCCGGTTGAGCGGGTTGCTGCTGGCGGTGCGGGCGCGGGTGCTGGAAGGGCATACCTTGGCGACCGCGCTGGGCGATTTTCCGCAGATCTTCCCGGAGTTGTACCGGGCAACGGTGGCCGCCGGCGAGCAGTCCGGCCATCTGGATGTAGTGTTCGAGCGGCTGGCCGATTACACCGAAGCCCGCCAGCAGATGCGCCAGAAAGTCGGATTGGCGCTGTTTTATCCGCTCTTGTTGACCGGCGTCGCCATTCTGATCGTGGCCGGCCTGCTGACCTATGTGGTGCCGCAAGTCGTGCAGGTCTTCAGCAGTCTCAATCAACAGTTGCCGGCGCTGACCCGGGGGCTGATCGCGGTGAGCGATTTTCTGCGCCAGTACGGCTGGCTGGTGTTGCTGGCGCTGGCGGGTGGCGCGATAGCTTGGGTGTACGCGCTGCGCCGGATCAGCTTCAGGCGGCGGGTGCATCAAATCCTGCTGAAATTGCCGCTGTTGGCCCGGCTGGTGCGAGGGGCTAACACCGCCCGGTTCGCCCGCACCTTCAGCATTCTGATGGCCAGTGGCGTACCCGTGCTGGAGGCGTTGCGAATTTCGGCGCAAGTGATGAGCAATCTACCCATGCGCGAGGCGGTGGAGCAGGCGGCGGCGCGGGTCAAGGAAGGGGCCAGCCTGTTCAAGGCCATCAGCAATAGCGGCTATTTTCCGCCGATGACCTTGCAGCTCATTGCCAGCGGTGAAGCCAGTGGCCGACTGGAAAATATGCTGGAGCGGGCGGCGGCGCAGCAGGAACGCGAGACGGAAACCCTGATCGCCGCCCTGCTGGGAATTTTTGAACCGATGCTGATTCTGGTGATGGGCGGGGTAGTGCTGGTCATCGTGCTGGCGATTTTGTTGCCGATTTTTGACCTCAATCAACTGGTGCGCTGAATCAAGGCTAAAAGAGCGTGGGGTAACCTGAACTTGCTGAAAATCCAGTGAAAAGATTACTCGGCCCTGAAGAGTTCAAACTTTGGCTGTTCAACCGGCGATCGCCTTTCAACGTAGTCGTGGCTGCGCGGCTTACCGGACGTCTGGAAATCGTTGCGCTGCAACAGGCCGTGGTCAAGCTGCGATCCAGCCATTCTCTTCTCTCCGCCCAAATCGAATGTCATGGAAGACCCCGCCTGGTCACCACTCCAGCTCTGCCCCTCCCGCTCGAAATCGAGACGCGCGAGGACGATGATCATTGGCGACGGGTGCTGGAACAGGAACTCAACCGTCGGTTGCCGGTCGCCGAGGGGCCATTGTTGCGAGTCACGCTCCTGCATGGGGCCGAGGCTTCGGATCTGATTCTGTGCGCCTGCCATGTCGCCACTGATGCCCTGGGTGTTTTCACTCTACTGCGTGATTTGCTGGCTCTGCTGGCCGGCGATGAGATCACGCCCCGGATGCCGATGCCGGCCTTCGAGGAGCTGATCCCGGCTGAGGCCTTTGGCGCTGCTGATGGCGCAGCGTTGCGGGACCAGTGGTGGAGCCGCCAAACCAGTGAACGGCTGGCCGCTGTCGACTGGGACGATCTGGCCGGGCGGCTGCCGGATGTAGGCAAAACCCGGGTGCTGGCTGACGAACTGGATCAGGAGACCACGGCTGCACTGCTTGCCCGTTGCCGCGCCGAACAAACCACCGTGCATGGGGCGTTGAGCGCCGGTGTGTTGATCAGCTTGGCGAGTGAAGCGGCGGAGGTCGCCTGTACCCATAGCGTCAGCCTGCGCCAGCGCTTGGAGCCGCCGTTTGGCGATGAGGTTGGACTGTGCCTGTCCCGGGTGCTGACCCGGCATCGGATCGGGCCGGACACTGACTTCTGGGGTTTGGCGCGGGACGTTCGTTCCCGGATCACGGCGGCGATTCAGTGTGGCGAACCTTTCGACCGGACGCTGGAAACGATTCGGGTACTGACTCCCGGCGGGCGACTGGAGATCGGGCCGGAAGCGGTGGCGACGATGACCAACCCTGGACTGATTGCTCTGGAGCCACGTCAGGGCCGGTTATCAGTGCGGTCAGCGATCAGCGCCGGTACCGTGATGGTGGACGGGCCAGTGATTTCCACCGCGACGGTGGCGGGTCGGCTGACCTGGCTGTGGACTATTCCGGATCATTGGAGTCGGGCGGCTGAATCGGCGCTTCTCAGCCGACAAGCGTTTCAATTCTTGTTGTCTTGAATTAGCCATTGCGGCTGATCTCATCGACGGACAGCACCTTGCCGGCACTCTTGATCTCGCCATTCACCGCCAGTGCGGAGGCACTCATCACCGCCGGCGGCGGCATAGGCCAAGGTCAGCTCGATCGCCCGCCATGACATCCGATCGGAGGCTTCAGGATCATGATGCGCATGATCGGGATGGGCGTGCATGGCGAACGGGATACGCAGTCAGGCGCTCAACAGCTTTTTGATCTCATCGACCGACAGCACTTTACCGGCGCTCTTAATCTCGCCGTTCACCGCCAGCGTGGGAGTACTCATCACCCCAGCGTCGATGATGGCGTTCATATCGGTGACTTTCTCCATTTCATACTCCAGCCCCAGCGCTTGCGCGGCGGCTTCGGTGTGTTGGCCGAGCGTTTTGCACTTCGCGCAACCGCTACCGAACACTTGAAACTTGATCATGATCTTCACTCCTCATCAGGGATAGAACGTACCAAACACCATGCCAGTGAGGGTCGCCATGACCACCACCAGCCCACAATAAACCACCGTCTTTTGCGTACCGAGAATGCTGCGAATGACCAGCATACTCGGCAAGGACAGCGCCGGACCCGCCAGCAGCAAGGCCAGCGCGGGGCCTTTACCCATGCCGGCACCGATCAAGCCTTGCACAATGGGCACTTCAGTCAGGGTGGCGAAATACATGAATGCCCCGACCAGCGCCGACAGAAAATTGGCCGCCAGCGAATTTCCACCCACTGCCGCGCTGACCCATTCCGATGGAATGATACCCTCGTGACCGGGCCGACCGAGCAGAAATCCGGCCAGCAGCACGCCACCCAGTAACAACGGCATGATCAGCCTGGCGAAACTCCAGGTCTGACTCAGCCATTCTTCGCCGTCGCCGGGTTGGGTTGCTGCCGCCAGGGTCAGACCGATCAGACCGGCGCTGAACGCCAGTTCGGGATGGTGCGGAACCAGCCAGGCCATCGCGGCAACCGCACCCGCGCTGCCCGCCAGCGGTTCCCAGCGCCACCGCCAACGCCACATCAGTAGCCCGGCCAGACCGGCGCTGGACAAAGCGGTCAGCGGCCATTTCCAGGCAAAGATCGCGTGCCATACCGCGCTGTCTTCGGCGCTGGCCGGCGCCCAGTTAGCCAGTACCAGTACCGCAATCATCAGCGCGAAAAACGCCGCCGTGTCGCCCAGGGGCCGACCTTGGTCAGCACCGAGCGCAAACCCTTTCTGATTCGCCGCCCGCGTCTGTTCTTCGCGGTGATAAATCCGGTTCATGATCAGGCCAATCACCAACGCGAAGCTGATCGCGCCCACCGCCCGCGCCACCCCGAGTTCGACACCGAGAATTTTGGCGGTCAACACGATGGCCAGCACGTTGATCGCCGGACCGGAATAGAGGAAGGCAATCGCCGGTCCCAATCCCGCCCCGCGTCGATAAATGCCGCCGAACAGCGGCAGCACGGTGCAGGAACACACCGCCAGAATCGAACCGGACACCGAAGCAACGCCATAAGCGGCGACCTTGTTGGCGGCGGGGCCGAGATATTTCATCACTGCGTCCTGGCTGATGAAGACCGCGATAGCCCCGGCGATGAAGAACGCGGGGATGAGGCAGAGCATCACATGCTCGCGGGCGTACCCGTTCAGCAGCGCTAACCCTTCCAGCACGGCATTATCGAACCGCGCCACGCCCACCGGCATGAACAACACCAACAGAAATACCGCAATGATCCCGCCGAGCCATTGGAATTCGGTTGGGTGGTCCTGCGTTGCAGTGCGAAGCCGGTTCAGCGCGTCGGTAAAGGCAGGGGTCGGGACGGGAACAGTGGAGGGAGTCGCCATAAACAGGATTCCTCTGGGTTAGGCTGCACATCGACAGTCAGGACATCATTCTCGCGCCAGCGGGATCCAATTGCACGGGAGTTATACCGGATGGCCTCACGATGGGATTCAGACCGCAGTGCCCTTGAAATTCCCGCCTTCAATCCCCACTTCCCCCGCTAAACAGGCGCACGCGCCGCCCCACCGAATGTGCAAGAGTGACGGAGAACGCAACCCATGCCCCCCACTGAATCGACCCTTGATCCCCACGCCCATCGGGAAACCGCCGAGGTGATCCACCCCTCCGATGACCTCGACGCCGCGCCGGCAACTGAGGATGAACTGGAAATTCTGATGAGCCGCGAGGAGATCGACGCGTTGCAACGGGGACTCGACCAAGCGCTGGACAAGGCTGATGAACATTGGAAACGCTATCTGGGCGCTCACGCCGAGATGGACAACCTGCGCAAGCGCACTGAGCGTGATGTGCAGAATGCCCACAAATTCGCCCTGGAACGGTTTTTGGGGGATTTGCTGCCGGTGCGCGACAGCCTGGAACTGGGGCTGATGGCCGCGGACGGCGCGGCGGAAGTGACGCACTTGCGGGCGGGGCTGGAATTGACCCTCAAACAACTGGTGGCGGCAATGGAAAAATCCGGTGCTTGTGAAGTCAATCCGGCAGTCGGCGCCAAATTCAATCCCGCCGAACATGAGGCGATGGCGATGATGCCGACCGACCAGCAGGAACCGAACACCGTGGCGCAAGTAGTGCAAAAAGGCTACCGGCTGAACGAGCGGCTGATCCGCCCCGCCAAGGTGATCGTTACCCAAATCCCGCCCAAATCCGCCGGCTAAATCCGAACCCACCCTATTGAAAACTCGCTGCGTTGCCCCCACATCCCCAGGCAGCGAAGGTTTAACCACATCAGAATTTCAAGTTCAGAGAGCGTAACCCATGAGTACCAGCACGATTATCGGCATTGATTTGGGCACCACCAATTCCTGTGTTGCGGTTATGGAAGGCGGCAAGCCCCGGGTCATTGAAAACAGTGAAGGCGATCGGACCACCCCGTCGATTGTCGCGTTCATGGAGGACGGTGAAATCACCGTCGGCCAGCCGGCCAAGCGCCAGGCGGTTACTAACCCGCACAACACCCTGTTCGCGGTCAAGCGGCTGATTGGCCGCCGCTTCGCTGAGCCGGAGGTGCAAAAAGATATCAACCTGGTGCCCTATAAGATCGTCAAGAATGATAATGGCGATGCGTGGGTCGAGGCGCGCGGCAAGAAAATGGCTCCGCCGGAAATTTCGGCGCGGGTGCTGATGAAGATGAAGAAGACCGCTGAGGATTATCTCGGCCACCCGGTCACCGATGCGGTCATTACGGTGCCGGCCTACTTCAACGACAGCCAGCGCCAGGCCACCAAGGATGCTGGGCGAATTGCCGGGCTGGAAGTCAAGCGGATCATCAATGAACCGACCGCCGCGGCTTTGGCCTTTGGCATGGACAAGTCCAGTGCCAAGGATCGCAAAATCGCGGTCTATGACTTGGGTGGCGGCACCTTTGATGTCTCGATCATTGAAATCGCCGAGGTGGACGGCGAGAAGCAGTTCGAGGTGCTATCAACCAACGGTGACACCTTTCTCGGCGGCGAAGATTTCGACAAGCGGATCATCGATCACCTGATCGAGCAGTTCCAGCGCGAGTCCGGCATCAACCTGACCAGCGATCCGCTGGCCCTGCAACGGCTCAAGGAAGCCGCGGAAAAAGCCAAGATCGAACTCTCCTCCAGCCAGCAGAGCGAGATCAATCTGCCCTACATCACGGCCGACAAGAGCGGGCCAAAGCACCTGAACCTGAAGTTGACCCGCGCCAAACTGGAATCGCTGGTTGAAGACCTGGTAGACAAAACTATGGGTCCCTGTCGCATTGCGCTGAAAGACGCCGGGTTGAGCGTCGGCCAGATCGACGATGTGCTGCTGGTCGGCGGCCAGAGCCGGATGCCCAAGGTCCAGGAGAAGGTGCGCGAATTTTTCGGCAAGGAACCGCGCAAGGACGTGAATCCCGATGAGGCCGTTGCGGTCGGCGCGGCGATTCAGGGCGGAGTGTTGGGCGGCCAGGTCAAGGATGTGCTGCTGCTGGACGTAACGCCGCTGAGTCTGGGGATCGAAACCCTCGGCGGGGTGATGACCAAGCTGATTGAGAAAAACACCACAATCCCGACCAAGGCTCAACAGACCTTCTCGACCGCCGATGACAACCAGACTGCGGTCACGGTGCATGTCATGCAGGGCGAGCGGGAGATGGCCTCGGCGAACAAGTCGCTGGGCAAGTTCGACTTGCAGGATATTCCACCGGCCCCGCGCGGGGTGCCGCAGATCGAAGTCACTTTCGACATCGACGCCAACGGCATTCTGCATGTGTCCGCCAAGGATAAGGCCACTGGCAAGGAAAACCGGATCATCATCAAGGCCTCGTCCGGGCTGTCCGAGAGTGAAATCAAGCGGATGGTCGGGGACGCCGAGGCCCATGCCGAGGAAGACAAGAAATTCCACGAGTTGGTCAACGTCCGCAATCAGGCCGAAAATCTGATTCACGCCACCGAGAAGACCCTGCGCGATCTGGGCGACAAGGTTGAAGGCGGCGAGCGGTCGGCGATTGAAGCGGCGATCAGCGATCTGCGGACTGCGGCCAAGACTGATAACAAGAGCGCGATTGAAGCCAAGACTCGTACCTTGGGCGAGGCGTCCGGCAAGTTGGCGGAGCGGGTTTATGCCCAAGCGGGTGGCGGCGGACCCGAAGGCGGCAGCGGGCCGGAGGGGCCAGGTTCGGCGGGGGGTCCGGGCGGAGGCGGTCGCGGTCATAAACCCGCTGATGACGGGGTAGTGGACGCCGAATTTGAGGAAGTCAAAAAGTAACGGTTTCGGCTACGATAAACGGTCAATCCGGGAGCGCCTGGCGCATTCCCGGATTTTTGGTTTCTGGATCGGCACCACCCGGCGAACGCCCGCAAACGTAAAACCATGTCCAAACGCGATTATTACGAAACCCTCAACCTGACCCGCAACGCCAGCGAAGCTGAAGTCAAGCAGTCTTACCGGCGACTGGCGATGAAACATCATCCTGACCGCAATCCGGGTGATCAGGTCTCGGAAGACAAATTCAAGGAAGCCAAGGAGGCGTATGAGGTGTTAAGCGATCAGCGCAAGCGGGCGGCTTACGACCAGTTCGGCCATGCCGGAGTTGACCATTCGGCGGGCGGTGGCGGCGGTTTTGGCAACGCCGCTGATCTGGGCGATATTTTCGGCGGGGTATTTCGCGACATTTTCGGCGCTGGGCGCGGTGGCGGACAGGCGGGCTACCGGGGCGCGGATTTGCGCTACACCCTGGATTTGAGTCTGGAAGAGGCGGTGTTCGGCACCACCGCCAAGATCAAGGCGCCGACCCTGGTGACCTGCGCGACCTGCGCCGGCAATGGTGCCAAGCCCGGCACCAAGCCGACCGCCTGCCCGACCTGTCGTGGCGTTGGCCAGGTGCGGATGCAGCAAGGGTTCTTTTCGATCCAGCAAACCTGTCCCCGTTGTCAGGGGCGCGGCACGATTATTCCCGAACCGTGCGAGAGCTGCCGGGGCGCGGGCCGGGTCGAGGAACAGAAAACCCTGTCCGTCAAGGTACCGTCCGGTGTGGATAACGGCGACCGGATCCGGCTGGCTGGAGAAGGCGAAGCGGGCGAGCAGGGCGGGCCGGCCGGCGATCTGTATGTGCAAATCCGGGTCAAGCCGCATCCGATTTTCACCCGCGAGGACAGCGATCTGTATTGCGATGTGCCGATCAGTTTCACGGCAGCGGCGCTGGGCGGAGAACTGGAAGCGCCAACTCTGGATGGACGGATTAGCCTGAAAATCCCGCAGGAAACTCAGACCGGCAAGGTTTTCCGGCTGCGTGGCAAGGGCGTTAAACCGGTGCGTGGCGGCGCGACTGGCGATCTGTTGTGCCGGGTCGTGGTCGAGACGCCGGTTAATCTGACCAAAGAGCAGAAAGAGTTATTGCAGAGACTGGCTGAGACCCTGCAGGCCAGCGACAAGCAGCACACCCCACAGGAGGGCAGTTGGCTGGACGGGGTCAGGAAGTTCTTTGAAGAAATGAAGTTTTAAGGTGCTTCCCGGCAAAGGCCCTATCGAACAGATCGTCGGGCTTGAGCCAGACCTTATAAATTCGTCATACCGTACTTCGGACATCCAGCCGAGGATTTGCATCATTGCGGCATCCCCATGCCCCCACAGTCTGATAAAATCATCGTTGAATCCTCCAAACCCCGTTGAAACCCGTCAAAATTGCTCCAAAGGACCATCCATGAACGCGCATAAACTGCTGGCATCCGCCCTGATTCTTGGGTCGTTAGCACTGGCGGGCTGTTCCGCAGAAAAGCCGGACCGGCCGGTCAGCTTTCAGAAAGACGTGTATCCGATCCTCAAGACGAGCTGCGCTGAATGCCATACCCCACCCACGGGCGAGGGCTACCAGAAGAGCGGTCTGGCGATTGACACCTATGAAGGGCTGATGAAAGGCACCAAGATAGGACCGGTCATCGTCGCCGGCCAGAGCCTCAACAGCACCCTCAGCCGGTTGATCGAAGGCCGCCCCGGGGTGAATCCCTCGATCCAGATGCCGCACGGCAAGGTCAAGCTCCCGGAAGAAAAACTGGTCTTGATCCGCAAGTGGGTCGATCAGGGCGCCAAGAACAACTAAGCCCTGCCGCTGCGCCACCCTTCTCCCCGACCGGAGAAGGGTTCTCCGTCTCAAATCCTTCGTTGTTCGTCCTGCCAGCCCTGCCGGTTGCGGGCGCAAAGTCGTTGCCGAACCTTCATTCTGGACATGCCGATGGTCAGTTCCCGACAAACCGCGCTGGCCGGCGCTGATTTCGATACCTGGCTGAAAACCCGGCCCGTTCCCTGGACGCCAGCGCAGATCGAGATCGTGCGCAGCGCCTACGCCTGTAGTGGCGAGCCGGAACTGGCGGTCGCCGACTTGCTGGCTGATCTGGGGATGGATCACGAGGTGGTTGCCGCCGCGCTCCTGCATGAATCCGTCGCCGCCGGCCTGATTAAACCCGCAGTATTACAGGAGGAATTTGGTTCAGCGATTACGCGACTGGCGGCGGGCGTCGTTAAACTCGATGCCATCAGTGAGTTGCACCAGAACGCCCAGTACGCCGGGCGGCAACTGGAAAGCCTGCGGAAAATGCTGCTGGCGATGGCTCAGGACGTGCGGGTGGTGCTGATCAAGCTGACCATGCGGCTGCACGACCTGCGGCGGTTGGGGCAGCGGTCCGCCGAGGAACAGCGGCGCATCGCCAAGGAAACTCTGGACATTTTTTCACCACTGGCTAATCGGCTCGGCATTGGCCGGATCAAATGGGAGATGGAAGACCTGGCACTGCGTTATCTGGACCCGGTGGTCTACAAGCAGATCGCCACCGCACTCGATCAGCGCCGCACCGACCGCGAGCAGTACATTGTTCAGGTGGAGACCGAGTTGCGCGACCATTTGCAGCAGGTCGGTCTTCACGCCGACGTCAGTGGCCGGGTCAAGCACATTTACAGCATCTGGCGGAAGATGCAGCGCAAAAAGCTGTCATTCGAGCAGATTTTCGACGTGCGGGCGGTGCGGGTGATGGTGGACTCGGTGAGCGATTGCTACGCCGCGCTGGGGGTGGCCCATACCCTGTGGAATCATATTCACCGCGAGTTCGACGACTACATCGCTCATCCCAAACCCAACGGCTATCAATCGCTGCATACCGCGGTGATTGGGCCGGAAGGGCGGGCGGTGGAAGTGCAAATCCGTACCTTCGATATGCACCAGAATGCCGAACTCGGTGTTGCTGCCCACTGGCGCTACAAGGAAGGCGGTGGACCCGGTGATGCCGCCGCGCAACAAATCGCCTGGTTGCGGCAGATGCTGGAATATCGTGAAGACGACAGCGATGACGGCGATCTGCTGGATCGGTTCAAGGCCGAGGCGTTCCAGGATCGCGTTTACGCCATTACCCCCAAGGGCGCGATTGTCGAATTGCCGCAAGGCGCGACCCCGCTCGATTTTGCCTATCACGTCCACACCGAAGTCGGGCACCGTTGCCGGGGGGCTAAGGTCAATGGCCGGATTATGCCGCTGACCTACGAACTCAAGAACGGCGAGCAGATAGAGGTACTCACCGCCAAGAGTGGCGGGCCGAGCCGTGACTGGCTGAGTCCGCATCTGGGCTATGTCAGGAGCCATCGAGCGCGGGCCAAAATTCGCCAATGGTTCATCCAGCAGGATCAGGACAAGAACATTGCCGCCGGTCGTGCTGCGCTGGAAAAGGAGTTTCAGCGGCTGGGGGTGCGCCAGATCAAGCTGGAGAAGGTGGCGGAAAAACTCAACTTCGCCAAGCCGGATGAACTGTTTGCGACCATTGGCCACGGGGCGTTGACTACGGCGCAAGTCATCGCCCGGATTCCTGAACTGCTATCGACCACCCCGGCGCATGGCGACAGTTTGCCGGTGATTCGCAAGGCCAAGCCGGTTGAGTCCGGCAAGGGTGGCGATGTGCAGATTCGCGGGGTCGGGCGGCTGATGACCCAGATGGCGCATTGCTGCCAGCCGGCCCCGTTTGAACCGATTGTCGGCTACATCACCCAAGGGCGGGGCGTGACCATTCACCGCCAGGATTGCGCCAATCTCCTCGGTCTGGCCAACCAGCATCACGAACGGGTGATCGAAGTCAGTTGGGGCGAGACCCCGGCAACGTATCCGGTGGATATTATGATCATCGCCTATGACCGCTCCGGGCTGTTGCGCGACATCACTTCAGTGCTGGCTAACGATCAGGTGAATGTCCTCGGCGCGAATACCCTGACCGACCGGGATACCTCGATGGCCCGGATGGGACTGACCCTGGAAATTACCGATGTGGTGCAACTCAGCCGGGTGCTGGACAAGATCAGCCAGTTGCACAATGTGGTGGAAGCGTACCGGAAGACGTGAGGCGGGCGGTTCAGGATTCACTCCGCCTCGGCCAGCAGCAATCGGACTTCCCGCAACAGGGCGTTGCGTCGCACCAGCAGTTTCCACCGACTGCCGCCGCTTTGCCGCCACAGGATCGCCGCCCGAATTCCCGCGAGCAACAACGCACGAATCCGGTTGGCGTTTTCCGGATTGTTCAGATGAACCTGCGAACCGTTGACCATAACCCGCGGCGTCAAGGTGCTAACCGTTTTCAGATAAAGATCAGCGAACCGGGCGATGGTGTTGCTGTGATCGAGCGGAAAATGCGCCAGGTTCTGAATGATGGTTGCGATGCCGGCCGCCAGGGTTTTCAGCAGATCATTCCGCCGCGCCAACTGCCGCCCCAGCCGCAGCAGCGTCACGACATAGCGGGTCAGCTCCATATCCTGCGGGTTGTTGAGTTGCTGCTCCAGCAGGCGTAGGCCGGGTTGCAGTCGCTCAATTCCGCCGAACACTTCGGCACTGCTCGGCGCATCAGTCCGGATCAGACTGGCCAGACAGGTAGCCACCGCTTCCGGATCCGCCAGGCCGTTCCGGGCAACGCTGCGGGCCAAATCGGCGGCTTGCATTGCCCCGGCCAAGGCAATGACACGGTCATGATCAGTTTTGGGCATGGGTTTCGCGTCGCTAAAGGAACTGTCATCCATTGTAGCTGGCGGCAATGATTCCGCCGCCCAGGCACTCATCGCCTAAATAGAAAACCACCGATTGGCCGGGGGCGATAGCCCGTTGCGGTTCGGTAAAACCGACTTCCGTCCCCTGTTCATTGCTGGATTCCACCACGCAGGGTTGGTCGGATTGGCGATAGCGGATTTTGGCGGCGCAGGTTAGTGGCAGGGTAGGCGGTTCACCGACGATCCAGTGTAGTTGCGAAGCCCGCAATCGGCGCTGAAACAGGGCGGGATGATCATGACCCTGCACGACAATCAACGTGTTACGCGCTAAATCCTTCCCGGCGACATACCACGGTTCGCCGCTGCCCTCCTTGCGTCCGCCGATGCCCAGCCCCTGCCGCTGACCGATAGTGTGGAACATCAGGCCGGCGTGTTGACCAACCGTCGCGCCATCGGGGGTCTGGATCGGGCCGGGCTGATCCGGCAAATAGCGGCTGAGAAACTCGCGGAACCGGCGCTCGCCGATGAAGCAGATGCCGGTGCTGTCCTTCTTGGCATGGGTGAGCAGACCCGCGGCGGCAGCCCGCTCCCGCACCTGCGCTTTCAACAATTCTCCAACCGGAAACACCGCGCCCGCCAGTTGGGCCTGATTCAGCCCATGCAGGAAGTAACTTTGATCCTTGCCCGGATCCCAACCTTTGTGCAGATGCCGGCGACCGCCGCGCTCAACCCCGCGGACATAGTGGCCGGTGGCGATCAAGTCCGCACCCAGCCGTCGGGCATGATCGAGGAAGGCTTTGAACTTGATTTCGGTGTTGCACAGGATATCCGGGTTCGGCGTCCGGCCAGCGCGGTACTCGTCCAGAAAGTAGCGGAAGACCCGCTGCTGATATTCGGCAGTGAAGTTGACCTGGTGGAGCGGGATATTCAGCGTTTCGCACACCGCCCGCGCATCGTCCAAATCTTCGGCGGCGGCGCAATAACCGGTTTCAACCCCATCCTCCCAGTTTTTCATGAACAGGCCATGCACGTCATAGCCCTGCTCAATCAGCAGCAGCGCGGCGACCGAGGAGTCCACCCCGCCGGATAAACCGACCACGATGCGGGTTTTAGGCATAGGGAAACAACGGATAGAGCAAGGCTAGAACAACAAAGGCTGAACCGGGAGGTTCGACCCTTGGCGGCGGAAAGCGGGGCTTCAGGCCGGTTATTTCTTGCTCATCGGCAGGCTTTCCTGCACCCGTTTGTCAAATTCAGCCTTAAAGCGATTCATCCAGTCAGCGAGAGTCTTGGTGGTGGCGGACAGCTTGTTGGCTTTGATGACCGGCCCCAGGAAGTTCTGATATTGATCGGTCATTTTCGCCATCGCGTCGTTGCTCATAGCGGATTACTCCAGGACGGGGTTGCTTGATCGAAAATTTCACCGTGCAGCATAATCCGGCTTTTGTTGCAGTGCAATATAAAGCCGCACGGTTGACCCCTATCGTTAAAGTCCTGCTTGCAAAGCAACAGGCGCATAGACCCCATACCCGCACTGCGGTATATTTTCCGCCGTTCCGCCGGAATCAGACTCCTGCGCCGGCTTATCCCGCCGATCCCGTGATCCGCCCGACGTGCGCGCCCGCAGTGCATGATCGGGTTCCGGCGAACACTCAACCTATAGAACGCTCCATCATCCTTCGGGTTACCCATTACATGAACGATCAATCCATCACCGGAGACTGCGTATGAGTACGGTAGATGCCGTCAATCCCGGCAGACGCCACTTTTTGACGCTGACCGCGACCGTGGTCGGTGGCGTAGGTGCTGCCTTCGTCGCCGTCCCCTTTCTGAAATCCTGGTCGCCCAGCGAACGCGCCAAAGCCGCCGGCGCGCCGGTGGAAGCCGACTTTAGCAAGCTCGAAGAAGGCGCGTTGATGACCGTCGAATGGCGCGGCAAGCCGGTCTGGCTGCTAAAACGCTCCCAGAAAATGTTGGCTGACCTGCCTGGCCTCAAGAGTCAGTTACTCGATCCCGATTCCAACGAAGCCAGCCAGCAACCCAAATACGCTCAGAACGCTGACCGCTCGATCAAACCGGATGTTTTGGTGCTGGTCGGCATCTGCACCCATCTGGGCTGTGCGCCAACCTTCCGCCCCGACGCCGCGCCTGCCGATCTGGGGCCGGAATGGAAAGGCGGGTTCTTCTGTCCCTGCCACGGCTCCCGTTTCGACCTGGCCGGGCGGGTTTACAAGGGTGTACCCGCGCCAAAAAACCTCGAGGTGCCGTCCTACCGCTACCTCAGCGAGTCGCGGGTTCTGATTGGCGTTGATCCGGAGGCTGCATAATGGCGAATACCCAAGGCACAATCGGTCTGCTCGGCTGGATTGATGACCGTTTTCCGCTGACCAAAATGATGCGCGAGCATCTGTCCGAGTACTACGCGCCGAAGAACTTTAATTTCTGGTACTTCTTCGGCTCGCTGGCGATCCTGGTGCTGGTCAATCAGATTCTGACCGGCATCTGGCTGACCATGAACTACAAACCCGCCGCCGCCGACGCTTTCGCCTCGGTGGAATACATCATGCGCGATGTGGATTGGGGTTGGCTGCTCCGCTACATGCACTCGACTGGCGCTTCGGCCTTCTTCATCGTCATCTACCTGCACATGTTCCGGGCGATGATCTACGGCTCCTACAAAAAGCCGCGGGAGCTGATCTGGCTGTTCGGTGTGGTAATTTTTCTGTGTCTGATGGCTGAAGCGTTCATGGGCTACTTGCTGCCGTGGGGCCAGATGTCGTTCTGGGGGGCGCAGGTCATCATCAACCTGTTTAGCGCCATTCCGGTGATCGGACCAGACCTGTCGGTATGGATTCGCGGCGACTATGTGATCTCCGATGTCACCCTGAACCGGTTCTTCTCATTGCACGTCATCGCCGTGCCGCTAGTATTGCTGGGACTGGTGGTCGCGCACATCATCGCCCTGCATGAAGTCGGTTCCAACAATCCCGACGGCGTCGAGATCAAGAAGGTCAAGGGCAAGGACGGCAAACCGCTCGACGGGATTCCCTTCCATCCCTACTACACGGTCAAGGACCTGCTCGGCACGATGGTGTTCCTGATTTTCTTCGCCTTGATCATCTTCTTCATGCCGGAAATGGGCGGTTATTTCCTCGAACATCCCAACTTTGATCCAGCCGATCCGATGAAAACTCCGCTGCACATTGCCCCGGTGTGGTACTTCACCCCGTTTTACGCGATTCTGCGGGCGGTGCCGTCCTTTGCCGGAACTCAGATCTGGGGCGTCCTGGCGATGGGCGGGGCGATTGTGATGCTGTTCTTTTTGCCGTGGCTGGATCGCAGCCCGGTCAAATCGATCCGTTATCGCGGTTGGGCGTTCAAACTGGTGCTGGCCGCTTTCGTGATCTCGTTCCTGATTTTGGGCTATTTGGGGGCATTGCCGACCACTCCGGAACGCACCGCTCTAGCCCAAATTTGTTCGTTCATCTACTTCGGCTTCTTCTTTGCGCTGCCGATCCTGCCGGCCATCGAAAAGACCAAACCGGTACCTGAACGGGTGACAAAATGAAAAAAATCATTGTTTTATTGGCATTTCTGGCGCTGCCAGGCTTGAGCAGCGCTACCAGCGCTGAGGGCTATCCACTCGCGAAAGCCCCCATTGACCTGCACGACCAGCCCTCGTTGCAGCGGGGTGCCCAGCTGTTCGTCAACTACTGCATGGGTTGTCATTCGCTGGATTATCAGCGCTATAACCGCATGGCCCGCGACATTGGCCTGACCGATGACCAGGTCAAGGACAACCTGATCTTCACCAGCGCCAAGATCGGCGACACCATGAAAAACGCTATGCCCAAGGCGGACGCCAAACGCTGGTTCGGAGTCGCTCCGCCGGATTTATCGGTGATCGCCCGGGCGCGGGGTGTGGACTATCTCTACAATTACTTGCAAACCTTCTACCTGGACCCGACCCGGCCCTTTGGCGTCAACAACTTCGTATTTCCGAATGCCGGGATGCCGCATGTGCTGTGGGAGTTGCAGGGAATGCAAAAGCCGGTCTACGCCGTACACAAGGACGCCGCTGGAACCGAAGTCAAGACGCTCACCGGTTTTGAATTGGTTCAGCCCGGCACACTGACTCCGCCGGAGTACAAGGAAGCGACCGCCGATCTGGTCAACTTCCTGGCCTATGTCGGTGAACCGATCAAGCTGGAACGGCAGCGGATTGGAATCTGGGTGTTGCTCTTCCTGGCGCTGGCGACCGTGGTGTTCTACCTGCTCAAGAAAGAGTACTGGAAGGACGTGCATTAACCGACAGGCAGGGAGGCTCCGCCTCCCTGCCACTGATTCCCGATTTTTAAACTCCCTACTTGCTCACTGATCCGCCATGACTTCGACCCGGCCTTACCTGATCCGCGCTCTGTATGAGTGGATTGAAGACAACAACATGACGCCCCACCTCCTGGTCAATACCGAAGCCTCGGGAGTCACGGTGCCTAAGCAGCACGTCCGAGAGGGACAGATCATCCTCAATATCACCCCCTCTGCGGTACACAATCTGCGGATGGGCAACGACTGGATCGAGTTCAGCGCCCGATTCGGGGGGGCCGCCCGTGCGATTCAGATTCCAGTGCAAGCAGTGCTGGCGATTTATGCGCGGGAAAATGGTCAAGGCATGGCGTTTAGCGAGGAGCCGGGTAGCGACGAACCGTCACCCGACGCGCCGCCGGAAAAGCCCGCCGCTCGCGTGCGGAAGCCGGTGCTGAAGATCGTGAAGTAACGCAATGGAGCAGCGGAACCGGTTCTTGACCTGCTACCGGCTGTCAGGTAGCAATCTTCTCTGAGGTATGTAAAATGCCGTACAGCAGCTTTAGTCTGAAAAGGGTAAAAACCGAACTTAACATAAATATCATTGAAACTCAGGGTGCCTTTGAAAAAATAGAACCTGTTGAAATGAGTAAGATACTAAAAACCATATTAGAAGAACATATCCCTTTGGCCATTTCAATTAATACGGAGAAAGCCCGATCAGAATTGATTATAGCTAATATCCTGGTTGAAGTTCGGAGACGATTCAAGCACAAGATCAGCCTGTTTTCCGGGATAGAATTTAATGTAGACAAAGAAAAAGACCTGAATGGTTTTTGTGATTTTATTATTAGTAATTCACCGGAACAGTTGACCTTGAATTCGCCAGTTATTGCGATTGTAGAAGCAAAAAATGAAAATATGGTAGGCGGTTTGGGTCAATGTGTTGCCGAGATGGTCGCAGCAACTATTTTTAACAGCCAAGAAAAAAAAACCGTGGAAAAAATTTATGGTGCGGTGACTTCCGGTACTGCCTGGCAGTTTTTAAGGTTGACCGGCAATAATGCAGAAATTGATTTGAAAGAATATTTTATTGATAATCCAGGAAAGATTATCGGCATATTATCAGCAATGGTCGAACAAAGCGCCTGAGCGATATTTATCAATTCGATTCAATTGATGTACTCGAAAATCGTCACTACCTGCCGCACCCCCGTCACTTCGCTGGCAATCTCCGCTGCCGCATCCGCTTCGACTGGTCGTACCAGCCCCAACAGATAGACCACCCCGTCTTCCGTTACTATTTTGACCCGGCTCGGATCAAAATCGGGCAGGTTGTGAATCTGGAACAGGGAAGCCTTGACCTTGGTGGTCAATAGCGCGTCGTTTCCCTGCGCGGAGAGCGAACTGGGCGGACTAATCACCAACTCGTTGTAAACTTCCCGCACTGGTGGATCGCTGCGTCGGGCGAGGTCTTCAGCTTGTTGCCGCGCCGGGACTGATACGACCTGACCGGTCAGCAATACTGCGCCGTTATAAGTGTTGACGTTAATGTGATTGCCTGGTAACGGTAACTGCTGAGTCAGCGCATCAGCGAGTTTCAGCTCGATAGTCTGATCATCGATGACCGTGCCGGTAGTGCGGCGATCATGAACCACGCTGATGCTGGCTGCGCCGCCAACCAGAAAGCCGGCGCAGCCGCTGAGGGACAGCGCCAACCCCATTTCCAGCGCCAAGAAGACGCAGCGGCGGCAAAGCCGGTTCATGGCAGTTCTCCCGGATTGAACAGGCATTGATCGATCAGATCGCACAGGCAGTGAATGATAAGGATATGCACTTCCTGAATCCGTGCGGTCGCCGTGGCGCTGACCCGGAGTTCGAGATCATTTGCGTCCAGTTGTCTGGCCATGGTCCCGCCATCGCGCCCAGTCAACGCCACGGTCATCAGCCCCAATTCCCGGGCCGCCGCCATCGCCGCCAGCACATTGGGCGAGTGGCCACTGGTCGAAATCGCCAGCAGCGCATCGCCCGGATGGCCCAGCGCCCGCACCTGCCGGGCGAAAATCTGCTCGAAAGCGTAGTCATTGGCAATCGAGGTCAAGGTGGAACTGTCGGTGGTCAATGCAATTGCCGCCAGTCCTGGCCGTTCCATCTCAAACCGGTTGATCAGTTCAGCGGCAAAATGCTGGGCGTCGGCAGCCGAACCGCCATTGCCGCAGACCAGAATTTTGCCGCCCTGCCTGAGTCGTTCCGCCAGACTTTCAGCGGCTTGGACGATGCGCGGCCCCATAACCTCCAGGGTGCGCTGTTTGGCCTCAATACTGGCGGCAAAGTGTTGTTTGATGCGGTTCAGGGGTTCCATGGAAAGATTCCGTGCAGCAATGGTTGTAATGTAGTTGACTATAATATGTCTGTAGCGAACCACCAGTTTGTTCTTCCAGATGACGTAATCAAAAATCAGGGAACTGGCTTCGATGTGCCAGATTTTTTCAGCAGGTCGATGATTTCTTTTAGATATTGAATTTCCTTATCTTTATATTCCAGCAGTATGTGGTGCTTTTGCAATTCCATCACCAAGGTCTCTGGAGACGTACTCAGTGTTTGTGAGATATTTTGGTAATTGTCTCCAAAAAAATACATGATATTTTTTTCACCGAAACTCATCAGTTCGGTGAGGTTTGTCTCAAAAATCTTCGCAATTTGTTCCAATCGGGAAATCCGTACATCCGTCTCTCCCCGCTCGATGTTGGCATAGCCATTTGGCGACATCTCCAGTTTCTCGGCCATCTCCTCTTGAGACCAACCTTTGAGTTGACGCATAAAACGGATTTTGTCGCTTACATTCATGGCAAACCCCTTACTGTGGATATACACAGTCTGACTGTGTGGTTTCAGGTATTTGAGTTTAGCACAATCATTGGTGACAAGCGTCTTCCGCTAAGATAGAACGGGTGGTGCTATCTAGCACAATGTTGAATCTACCACCTATAATTGCCCAAGGAGCAAACCATGAGTTACCAAAAACCAACGATTGTTGCGATCAACAAGCCTACTGGCAGCTATGCTGCGGGATGTCCTCCGAAAGAAGGCAGTGGGTCTTTTTGTAAGCGATGTGATCGTGCACAGTAGGATTTAAACGGTGAGGTTCGTGGTTTCGCTACGAACCTCATATTTAGACCAATCTACATTTAGATATAGGAATACCTGCTATGTTTTATCGACTCTGCAAAGACACGTTTATACGCAACATTCAAGGGTATGGTTATATCTCTTCTCAACTCACTCGTCACGATCGAGTTTATGATCAGGCTGGAGCTTATTTCTTAATGGCGATTGATCGCACTCCACGTCATTTTGAAGAAATTTTAGAGCGGGCTTCTGCTTTTTTCATTGATGCCCCAATTGGTGAACTCAATATTGACTTGCTTGCTTTTCTGGATGATCTTGAAGAAAATCAGTATATAGTAGCTGGCGAAGACGAAAAACAACTCTCATATCGAGAGCCGCGATTTTCCTATGCAATGGCAAATCCTAAAACGGCTGTACACAATTTTCGTCAATCGACCGATAAACAATCCTACACGGATACTGCTGATTTCTTTTATGGGCTTTTTCGTAACTCTCCCCATATTTTTTCAGCTCAGATTGAATTAACTAATCGTTGTAATGAAAAATGCCTCCACTGCTATATTCCACATGAACAGAAAGTGGAGACTTTAGAAACCCCGCTCATAGAGAAAGTTCTTCATCAATTAGCAGAAATGGGAACGCTCGGACTAACTCTTAGTGGTGGTGAAGTTTTTCTTCATCCTGATGTTGAGAAAATTCTCCAGTTAGCGTGCCAACTCGATTTCTCAATCAGCATCCTGAGTAACCTAACCCCGATGAAATCTCGCCATATCTCTTTGCTGAAAGAGATTAACCCATCGCTAGTGCAGACATCGTTATATAGCATGGATGCTGATGAACATGATCGGATCACTCAACTTAAAGGGTCTCATACCAAAACCTTAAAAGCTTTGGAATTGTTGATAGAAAATGATATTCCAGTTCAGATTTCCTGTCCAGTGATGCGCACTAATCTTCATGCTTACCGATCAGTTCTGGAATGGGCGCAACGTCATCGCTGCAAAGCACAAACTGACTTTATTATGATGGCGCGCACTGATTTCTCTACTGAAAATTTGGTAGAACGAATCACACTGGAAGAGCAAGAATTATTGCTAAAAGACATTTTGGAAGTGGATATCGATTATGGTGGATTACTTGAGGAAACACATAAACTTAAAACTATTGAAGAGCGTGCCAATGAACCTGTTTGTGGTGTAGCTGTAGATAATTTGTGCTTATCAGCCAGTGGCACTTTTTACCCCTGCTCAGGATGGCAAGGACTACCAGTCGGAGATGCCAGAACCCAAAATGTTCGTGATATATGGGAAAATTCCCCTCAACTTAATGAGTTACGACAAATCACCAAAGGATCATTTCCTCGCTGTCTTTCCTGTACTGAACAAGAATTCTGCGCAATGTGTCTAGTCCGAAATTTTAACGAAAGTAATGGGGATATGTTCAAAATTAACCCTCATTTCTGTGAGTCAGCAGCGCTTAACCGGAAATTAGTCAAAGAACATTATGCCAAGATTGGAAGATCTGACTACTTTTAATCCTTTTATTATTTGGGATGCTCATGTCCATATAGGACGATTTCAAGATATTTATTTTGACCCCATCCAAATAGCACTCGATCTAATCAGCTTAGGGGTACAACGATGGGTTGTTTCCTCCACTACACTTTGTGAAGGAATAGGCAGCTTTAATGAATCACTTGGAGAATTTGATGCAATGGAGTCTGTTGCACTAGGCTGTGCTATCCCTTTTCTCTGGGTAGTTCCAGAAATGGTAGGTAAACTGGAAAATTATATTGAACCACGATTTCGGGGACTTAAGGTTCATGCTCGTGCCCATCGCTGGAGTCCTAATGGTGTTGCTCTTCAGTCTGTTGCCAGAATAGCAGCCGAAAGAAATATACCACTAAAATTGCATACTGGAGGACAATTACGTTGTGATGCTGGAGCTTATTATAAGCTTTGCCGTAATAATGTTAATACAAAATTTATTCTCGCTCATGGGCGGCCTGTAGATCAAGCATTGGTAATTTTAAAAGAATGTCCTAATGTTTTCGTCGATACAGCTTTTATGCCTATGGATGATGTAGCTATGCTGGTTCGTTATGATATGAGTGATCGAATTTTTTTTGGTAGTGACTACCCACTTGATCAGTTATTTTATCCTGATGAATCTTTGAAAACCCGATATCGCAATTCTTTAAAAGAATTACAGAATGTTGTTCCGAATACGATATTTAAAAATAATCTTTCACGATGCCTTTTTGAATAATATGTCTAAATATTTTTTAACCAAGAGGATTTTTGCAATGAAGAAGCAGGCCAAAATTATTTTATCAACTCTCAATCTTGGATTAGAACAGGTGGCAAAAATCAACCAAGCTGATTCAGGGCGGGGGCGTGACGGGCGTCGTTTCCGCCCACTCCGCCCGATAGACCAGTTCCCAGCCACTGTACATCCAAACTTGCAACTACAATTCACCGGCTTCTTTCATTAGCAGATTGATGATCTCCGGAGAGAGCCACAAACCCGCTTGCTGAAGTTGATCAAGCCCTTCTTTGACCGACCGTAATAAACTCCGGCGTTTGGCTAAAACCAACACCCCACCCGTGCCCAGAATGGCTATCCCCAGAGTGCTGGCGCAACGACGCGCTGCCCGGTCGTCCAGTACGGCCCGATACCGTGGATTCTCCAGCGCGAATGTCAACACCGCCGATTCCCCTGCTCCCAAATTCCATGCTGTAACCCGTGGCGACAACCCAACCGGCGTCGGTTTAGCCCAAGGGGCAGCCTGGAGTCCCAAAGCTGCTTGATCCAAGTGGCCGCCCGCCACGACTTCCTGCCAAACGACTTCCGGGATCACAATCTCACGGAACAGTTGCGGCAGTAATTCAGCTTGACCGCTGCGCATGAGAACGATGAGTGGCGAAGCATTGACTACGACCTGCTCAATCCGCATCCTGAAGCTCCCCATGCAATTCATCCGGGGTGTATTGAAGAGGGCAAACCTGGAAGCGAGACAGCGCGGTAATAAAAGCGCCACGGGATAATCCCGCGATCTCAGCCGCTCGCTCCTGAGAAATCAGCCCGAGTTCATACCACTTCACCGCTGCCGTTTGACGCAGGGCGTCGGCCATTTCTTCCGGGTCTTTACGAAGCAGGGCAAAGGCAATTTCCGGGAGATGCAGGGTAATTTGCGTCATTGGTCAGTACTCCATGGATTTACGGACACACGCTTCGTAGCCGGCCTGCTTGAAATGATGATCGTAAGTCAGCGCCCGGCGAATATGGCATTGCTGCATGACCAGAAACGAGATGCAATCAGTCAAGGACCATTCTTTGTCACCGCGCTCATGGTGCAAACGCATTCCGGCTTTAAATAGCGACGGGGAAGCCGGAATCCACTCCCATTCTGATGCGGTTTGAATTTCCTGAACCGCCGAATGCACTTTTGGGCGATCAACCGGCATGGATAAACCGGAAGGAACGCCCAATCTCCGTCAAACGGGCCAGTATGTTTCGCCGAACAATAGTCGGACGCGGCGATTGAACATTCAATTCAACTTCACACCGATCCGGTAATTCCACTGGATCGGTTGGATGAAACAGCCCGTTTTCATAAATCGCATGGATCGTCTCCATTGGATATTCCTGTTACTGAAAGACAACCGCTGTTGCCGGTCATTTCAATTCATTAGGTCGGTGGACTACCTTCATACCACCTACAAGCAAGAACTGGATTCCTTATTAACCCCCAATTTTCAGACCTTTAAAGAATCACAGGTTATGACAGGGTGAAGTATAGCGCCGCATCAAGCCGCGCCGGAACGAAAATTCGAGTTGCTTGGTCCCGCCACAGGTTAGCGAACGCCACCGCCCGTTCGCCGACCAGAGTCGGTAACGGCTCGACGAGCGCCAGCCTTTCCATCGTTCTGCTCCGCTCGTTAAACCGGTTGCTGATTATCCCACTTCTCAACTAAGCCTAACGCAACACTCAATGCCATTGTGCTTGATCGAGAATTATAGGAGAATGCGAATTATTCTCATTTAGAGGGTAGTTCCATGAGCTTGGTGCGACTTTCCGAACTGGCTATTGGCCAACCCGGCATTATCGAAGATGTAGACGCTGAAGGCCCCTTTCGCCAGCGATTGCAAGCCTTGGGATTTCGCATCGGCAAGGAAGTATTGCCGATCCGCCAGGCGATCTTCGGCGGCCCGCTGCACGTTCGGATCGGCAGCGTCAACATCATGCTGCGCCGGAACGATGCCGCCCTGATCCAGGTCTGGGCCAGCCCGTGAAACGTATCGCCCTGCTGGGAATGCCCAATACCGGCAAATCGACCTTCTTCAACCGCCTCACCGGTGCCTGCGCCCGGATTGGCAACTGGCCGGGCATTACCGTCGATCTGCTGGGGGCGAAAATCCTGCTGGGCGCTGATATGGTCGAGGTGGTCGATCTGCCCGGGTTATACGACCTGCACGGCTTCGCTGAAGATGAGCAAATCGTCTGGCGCTTCCTGCACAACAACCCGGTCGATCTGATCTGCCTGATCCTCAACGCCGCCCAGATTGACCAGCAACTCCCGCTGGCCCTGCAACTGCGCCGGCTGGAACTGCCCACGGTAGTGGTGCTGAATATGGCCGACGAGGCGGAACGGCTGGGCATCCGTTTCGATGCGGCAATGCTGGCGGCAGGCTTGAACTGCCCGGTCTGTTTTATCAGCGCCAAA
The DNA here is from genome assembly GCA_903879705.1 of uncultured Candidatus Competibacteraceae bacterium. Lineage (GTDB taxonomy): Bacteria > Pseudomonadota > Gammaproteobacteria > Competibacterales > Competibacteraceae > RXIV01. The sequence continues at coordinate 47,568 of CAIRMO010000145.1, forward strand.
TACGGCCAAGGCTTTCCAGAAACCCGCGAAACGCTTCGCCGGGTGTTGAGCGAGCGTCCGCCCACACGGACCGCCGCGCTGGCGGCTGAATTTGCCGAGGACGAGGCGCTGGTGGCTGAAGCGGAACAACTGGTGGCGCGGGCGGTGACGATGCCCCGGGTACTGGAACATGGCCTGACCGAGCGCATTGACCGGATCGTTCTCCATCCCCTGTTCGGCATTCCGCTGTTTTTCCTGGCTATGTACCTGCTGTTCCAGACGGTTTACGCCCTCGGCGGGCCGCTTCAAAATGGGGTGGCATGGCTGCTGGAGGGGTTTCGCACCCAGGCGCTGGTTTTGTTTCAGCCCCTGCTGCCGGGCTGGCTGTACGGGCTGCTCGTCGAGGGCGTCTACAATGGCGTCGGCACTGTCGCCTCGTTTGTACCGGTGATCGTGCTGTTTTTCCTGGGCGTGGCGCTGGTTGAAGACAGCGGTTATCTGTCGCGCATCGCTTTTCTGATGGACGCGCTGATGGCGAAACTCGGTCTGGACGGACGCGGCTTTGTGATGCTGCTGATGGGGTTTGGCTGCAATGTGCCGGCGATGATGGGGACCCGGGTGATACGCTCACGCGGTCTGCGCCTGCTGACCCTGCTGATCATTCCCTTCTCGCTGTGTTCCGCACGCCTGCAAGTCTTCGTGTTCCTGAGTACCGCGTTGTTTTCGACCACTCAGGCCCCATTGGTGTTATTGGCGCTCTACGCGATCAGCTTTCTGGTCGCCTTCGGCACCGCGCTGCTGTTCAAAGGCCGCTTGCACAGCCATGAACCGCTGTTGATCGAACTGCCGCCCTACCGCTTGCCGACCTTCAAACAGGTCGTATTGCGGGGCTGGCATGAAGTGCATCATTTTCTCAACCGTGCCACCCGGTTCATCGTCGCTGGCGTGGTCATGATCTGGTTGCTGACCCATTTACCGCCAGGGGTCCCGGCGGGCGGGCCGGAGACGTTGGCTGGACTGTTCGGCGGCTGGCTGGAACCGATACTGCGCCCGATGGGCATTGACCAGCAAATGGCGGTAGTGCTGCTGTTCGGCTTTGTCGCCAAGGAAATTGTGCTGGGAGCGATGGCGGTGGTGTACGGTCTGGACGGCGATGCGCTGGCGCAGTTGATGACCCAGCGGATGGATGGCGTCCAAGCATTCAGTTTCATGCTGTTCACCCTGATCTACACGCCGTGCCTGTCCACCGTGGCCACGATGCGCAGCGAATCCAAAAGCCTCGCCTTCACCGGCGTCAGCATCTTCTGGTCGCTGCTGCTGGCGTGGCTGCTGAGCTTCCTGTTCTATCAAGGCGCACGGTTGCTCGGCTATTGAACTCAAATTGGTGAGCGATTGCGCTTGATTTTCTGCTGCTTGCCACTTGCCGCTTGGAGACTCCTTCACGCTTAGGCTAGACTCAGGAAGTAGCGGTGCTGGCGAGAAACCCTGCCGCGTTTAAGATTCATCAAGCAATTCAGAGGACTGATTTATGTCGAAGCAAAAAGAGTCGAACAAGCACCCTGCCAAAAAGGTTGAGAATCCACCGGCCAAGTCTGCCGCCCCGGCTCCGGCCAAACCGGTTGAAGCCGCCACGCCCGCGGCTCCAGCCCCGGCTCCGGCTCCGGCCAAACCGGTTGAAGCCGCCAAGCCCACGGCTCCAGCTCCAGCTCCAGCTCCAGCCCCGGCTCCGGCTAAACCGGTTGAAGCCGCCAAGCCCGCGGCTCCGGCTCCGGCTCCGGCTCCGGCTCCAGCTCCAGCCCCGGCTCCAGCCAAACCGGTTGAAGCCGCCAAGCCCGCTGCCAAGGCCGGTAAGCCGGCAACATCGACCAAGTCCAGCGCCACCATCACGACCATCGTCGCTAAATATGACGTCGGTCATGGCAACACCATGCACATTCGCGGTGAAAACGCCGGCTTGAATTGGGTTACCGGAATACCGATGGTGAACGCCGGGCGCGACGTGTGGGTATGGACCACGGATCAAATCGCGGAAGGAATGGTCACATTCAAGTTGCTGATTAACGACGAAGGCTGGTTGGAAGGCGATAACCTGTCGGCATCGGCGGGAGAAACCACGACGCTCACGCCTACGTTCTAGTCTGGTCACCAGCGGGCCAATCACCGAAAATCCGGCGGTTGGCTCGTTTCGTTTTTCTACCAGCCTTCCCGCTGCAACCGTTCCCACTCGATCCGCGACCGGGTCGCGCAATCCTCAATTGCTACCCCGGTAAAATAATTGCCGGTCAGCGCCAGTCGGGTTCCCGCCAGCGCCCGATCTACTGCACCAATTAAATCGCCCTGCCCGACCCGCAAGGCCGGCAACTGGTTGGTTTTAATAATTATATTGGTCAATTCTTGACGTGGCAATCCCAACACCTGAGCGATGCAAGCTCGCTTGCCGGCTTCGTCCAGTACACCAGGCCGGAAATGGAAGGTAAAGCCGCGCCAAGCTGAATCAGGGACGGTATCGCGCGACACCGCTGAATAAAACGCCTCGTTCCGCCCGATCAAGCCGGCTACCGGCGATAGTTTTAATTGCGTTTTCGGCACGGCGATCCCGACTGATTCCACCATCGCGGTCTGAATCTGCGCCAGAGCGGCGGCCAGTTCCGGGAACCCGCCCTGGAGCAACCGGGCCGCATCGGCCACCGGCGTCGCCAGGCAGAGCGCATGGGCACGGTATTCGCCATCAGCAGTGTCAATAATAAAACCGTCGCTTGCCTGCTGAATGGCCCGCACGGTTTGGCCGTATTGCACCAGGAGGTCATTGGCCAACACCTCGGCGATGGTCTGCAACCCGCCGGCCAAGGTAAAACTGCGTGGGAAATCCTTGCGGCGGGGCCGGGCATTGAACAGACATTCAGCGGGAAATTCGCCGGCGGGCTGGCAAATCACCGCATTGAAAGCCGGTTCAAGCACCGTGGCATAATTGTGTGGGCCAACGATGCGCCCGAAATAATCGGCAACGCTGCGCCCGGTTTTTTTCAAGCCCAACAGCCGAAACGGAGCCAGCAACAGTTCGGAAAAATGCAATTGCGAGGGAATGCTGCGAATTGCGCCAGCAGTATACAAGCGAAAGCCAACCTTGGCGCGGGGCCGCAGTCGATCCAGCGCCCGCGCAGCTTCCAGCATCGCCAGCAGATTGCCATAGGAATTGAAGACGCTGTGCGCACCCAGCTCCAGCCAGAATCCATCCAGCTCTCCGCCAAACCGATGCGAATGCAGACAACCACCCACTTGGCGCTCCTGTTCCAGAATCAGCGTGTTCAACCCAGCGCGGGTCGCGTAATGGGCCATGCTCAGGCCGCTGATGCCCGCGCCAATAATCAACAAGTCATAATCGGCCATGCCGCACTCCGGAAAAGTGAATAAGCGCCGGCGATTCTCGATACCCGCGCCGCAACGGTCAAGTTAGCCAAACTGTGCTAGGTATGCCGTGGCGTTTTTACTTAGGCTTGAGCGGCTGACCACTCTTCAAAGGAAACGTCATGAATATCACCTCCTATTTCGCTAAAGACCTGTTTCAGGGCAAGACCGTCTTTATCACCGGCGGCAGCAGCGGTATCAATCTCGGCATCGCCCGCAACTTCGCCGCAGTGGGCGCGAATCTCGGCATCGTGGGCCGGGCGCAGGCAAAACTCGATGTGGCGGCGGCAGAACTGCGGGAACTCGGGGCGCAGGTTTCGACCCATTCCGCTGATGTGCGCGATTACCCGGCGCTGGAACAGGCCATGCGGCAGTGCCGCGAGGAACTCGGGCCGATGCACACCCTGATTTGCGGCGCTGCCGGCAATTTCCCGCTGGCCGCCGAACAGATCAGCCCCAACGGCTTCAAGTCGGTCCTTGATATTGACCTGCTTGGCTCGTTCCACGCTTGCCGGGCGGGCTTTGAACAGCTCAAGGAAACCCAGGGCAACATCATTTTCATCTCGGCGGGACAGGCGTTCATGCCCTATGCCTTTCAGGCCCACGTCGGCGCGGCCAAAGCCGGCATTGATCAAATGATGCGCAATCTGGCGCTGGAGTGGGGCCGGTTCGGGATTCGCTGCAACAGCATTGCGCCCGGCCCGATTGAAGGCACCGAAGGCGTCCGGCGTCTCGTTCCCGAAGGTAGCGCCGACAAGCTGAAGAAAATGATCCCGCTGGGCAGGTTCGGCACCCCCGACGACATCGGTCAACTGAGCGTATTTCTGGCGTCGCCGCTGGCCGGTTATATCACCGGAACGCGGGTGGTCGCCGATGGCGGCCAGAATCTGCCCGGTTCCGGGGCATGGACGCAGTTGATCATGGCGGAAATGGCGAAAGCCCAAAAACCGCAGTAACACCACGGTAGCCTGGCCCCAAACGCCGTCGTTCCGGCACGGAAACCGGAACCCGGCACCAAGGCGGGCCAAGGCGGATGGACCGGAGCCGTCATTGCTATAGGCATCCTAAACCGGTTGTAGAGGTAGCACGGGCATCCTGCCCGTGTTGAGTCCACGGGCAAGATGCCTGTGCTACGATAAATTCCACAACTCAAATCAGATTCCTACACGCCGAACCTTCATCTTGGGTATTGATCCCGGCGCGGTGCAGCCGGCGTCTTTGGAGACGGGCAACGGTACAATGCGCACATTCCACCGCGACTGCGCCTTCACCTTCTCCAAGGACTCTCGACCATGCGCTACCTCAGCACCCGGGGCGGCTTGGCCCCCGCCTCCTTTTCCGACATCCTGCTAGGCGGTCTGGCCCCCGACGGCGGTCTGACCCTGCCGGAATCCTACCCCACGGTTACGCCCGGCGATCTGGCTGAATGGCGGAACTTCTCCTATCCGCAACTGGCTTTTGCCATTCTCCACCGCTTTGCTGACGATATCCCCGCCGCCGACCTTCGGGCGTTGATTGATAAAACCTACACCGCCGCCAGTTTTCTCAGCGATGTGATTACCCCAGTCACGCCATTGGGCGATGGAATCTGGTTGCTCGGCCTGTCCAACGGCCCGACTTTGGCGTTTAAAGACATCGCCCTGCAACTGATCGGCAACCTGTTTGAATACACGCTGCTGAAATCAGGCGGGCATCTCAACATTCTCGGCGCGACTTCCGGCGACACAGGCTCCAGCGCTGAATACGCCCTGCGCGGCAAACACGGCATCCGGGTCTTCATGCTGTCGCCGCACCAGAAAATGAGTCGGTTCCAGACCGCTCAGATGTTCTCGTTGCAAGACCCCAACATTTTCAATATCGCGGTGCGTGGCGTCTTCGATGACTGTCAGGACATGGTCAAAGCAGTCAGCAATGACGCCGATTTCAAAACCCGTTACGCGATTGGCACGGTCAACTCGATCAACTGGGCGCGAGTTGCGGCGCAGATTGTTTACTACTTCAAAGGCTGGTTGGCGGTGACAACCCGCGCTGATCAGCACGTCTCATTCGCAGTGCCGTCCGGCAATTTCGGCAACATCTGCGCCGGCTATATCGCCAGGCGCATGGGCTTACCCATCCGCCGGCTGATTTTGGCCACCAATGAAAACAACGTGCTGGATGAATTCTTCCGCACCGGAATCTACCGGGTGCGGCCAACCGACGCGGTGGCGCACACCAGCAGCCCGTCGATGGACATTTCCAAGGCGTCCAATTTTGAGCGGTTTATCTTCGACATGGTGGGGCGCGATCCGGCAGTGGTACGAGAATTGTGGCGGCAAATCGACGCGCAAGGTTATTTCGATCTGGCCGATACCCGATACTTCCAAGCCGTGCAGGAATCAGGCTTCGTAACCGGATCCAGCACCCATCAGCACCGCATGGCTACCATTCGGCGGGTTTATCAGGAGTCCGGGATCATGATTGACACCCACACGGCTGATGGCGTCAACATTGGGCTGGAATACCGCGAAAAAGACATCCCGCTGATAGGTCTGGAAACGGCCCTGCCGGTCAAGTTTGAAGATTCGATGGTCGAGGCACTAGGTTGTGCGCCGGAACGCCCGGCTGGCTATGAAAACCTCGAATCACTGCCGCAACGCTTTACCGTCATGGATGCCGACGTGGATGCGATCAAGGACTACATCGCGCAACACGCCGGTTGAGCAGCAGGACTACACTGGAATCAAGCCAACCATCATCAAGAAGGCGATGCGCGAACAATGCGCGGAAATGATTCGAGGCAATTGATCCGATTGAAAATTAAGGAGATTTCAACCATGATACGAACCCGCATGATGTTGTGGACCGCGCTGGCGCTGGGCGGTAGTTTGCCGACGCTGGCCGATGCGCAACAATCCCATCAGCCGCCGGCGGCGATGAGCAATGATATCCAGTTGTACAGCCGGCCGTTGGAAGAGGAGCAAGCAGCGTCGGCTCTGCCGGAATCGCCGGCGCGCCCGCGTCCCGAACTGGATCGCAGTACACCGGCCCCGGTACGTCCGGGTTCCGGCTATGACGGCCCGCCAACCGAACCAGACGCCGCGCCATTGCCTACGGAGCGCGGCGTTGCCCCGCGCCCGATTCCCAAAGTGCGCTACGAAGACCTGCCGCCAGAGTCCCCCGCTTCGATTCCCGATTCGCCGCCGATCCCAAAACCGCGCTATAACGATCGACCGCAACCTGCTTCCGCCCCGCCACCGGAGCCTGACGAGGATACGTCCGGTTCCGATTGGCCGCCGCCCAGTGAACTGCTGGACATCCAGAATTATCGGGGGATTCGTTATGTATCGGGCGGTGTGGGCGAGGACGAACGGGCTGAACTGAACGCCTTGTCCAGCCGTTTCAATCTGCGTTTGCTATTTGCAATGCAGAGCAGCGGCAGTTATGTCGCCGACGTCCGGGTGAACATCCGGGATGAACGCGGTGGATTGGCGCTGGTCGCCAAATCAAAAGGCCCCTGGTTTTTCGCGGCGTTGCCGCCTGGAACCTATACGATCGAAGCCGAAGCGTCGGGGTCAGTACAGCGCCAAACCGTGCGGATCGGCGGTACGGCGCAATCCCGGCTGAATTTTTACTGGCGCTGAATCACCGGATAACGACTCAGTCCTGGAGTCAATTTTCAATTCCACCCACCAAAACAAACCCAAATCATTGACTGCACAATTCGTGATCAATCCTGCTGGACAACACATCGCCACCGCCCGCCGCAGGGGTAAGGCGAACACCGAACCGCCACCGCCGGTCAAGCCCAGCGCAACGCCGATAAGAACGCCGAACAGCAGGCTGAGGATCATGGAGGAGAGAAGTTAAAGGCTGAAATAAAGAAGGCGTTCCCACCTGGCCGGCTGGCCAGGACGAAAACGCCGTTTTTACCCGAATCGGGCTGACTGGATCAGACGTCCGGTCCCCAGCCAAAAACTTCTACAGTGCGGAACAGATCGTTGTCCGTCACCATCCCGACCGGCTTGCCGTCCGTCTCGACAATCACCCGCCGCACATTAGCGTCGGCCATCCGCTGCGCCGCTTCGGTCAGCGCCATTTCCCGCTTGGCCGTCACCAATGGCCGAGTGGCAATTTCCCCGACCTGGACCCGCGCCGGTGACCGGTTGAGGCCAATGATTTTTTTCAGCACGTCACGGTCAGTCATGATCCCCCAGCGCCCGCTGACGTCCGGCTCAACCATCACCGCATTCACGCCTTTTTCGATCATCTGGTGCATGGCGACGTTAACCGGGTCGCTGTTCCTGACGATGACCACTGGCGACATGATCCCGCCGACGGTGTTCGGCATCCGCCCCGAAGCGATCATCGCCTGCACCGGATCGGCGACCCGGGCCGCTTCCAGCACCTTGCGGGCTTCTTCCAGCGCCTGGCGCCGCCGGTCAATCTCATGGCGCAGCGCCGGCCCCTGCTCGTGCATCTTGACGATGATCAGATCGCCAAACGTGCTGGTCGGGACTTCGGTGCCGCCGTCCATGAGCCGGGCAAAATCGTAGGTGACGGTCTTGTCGGCAATGACTTGCGTCAGCGCCGATTCGATCAGTTCTGCCGCTTCAGTCCAGCCCATGTATTGCAACATCATCACCCCCGACAGCATCAGCGAGCCGGGATTGACCTTGTCCAGATTGGCGTATTTGGGCGCGGTACCATGCGTTGCCTCGAACACGGCGACGTAGTCAGCCATGTTGGCGCCGGGCGCGATGCCGATACCGCCCACTTCCGCCGCGACCGCGTCGGAAAGGTAGTCGCCGTTCAGGTTCATGGTGGCCAGCACCGAAAATTCTTCCGGGCGCAGTTGCAGCAACTGGAAAATGATGTCGGCAATCCGATCCTTGATCACCACTTTGCCGGGGGGTTGTTTGCCGCCATAGACGCTGTACAGATCGTTTTCGGTAATGGTCTGATCCGGAAATTCATCCCGCGCCAGTTCATAGCCCCAGTTACGGAATGCGCCTTCCGTGAACTTCATGATGTTGCCCTTGTGGACCAGGGTCACGCTGTCGCGGCCATGTTCAAGAGCATACTGAATCGCCTTGCGCACCAGCCGCTTGGAGGCAAACGGGGAAATGGGCTTGATGCCCAGCCCGGCGGCATCGAAGAAAGTCGCCCCCATTTCTTCGCGCAGGAATTTAGCCAGCTTGATGTTCTCCGGCGAGCCGGATTTGTATTCGATACCGGCGTAAACGTCTTCGGTATTCTCGCGGAAAATGATCACATCCACTTTTTCCGGGTGGCGCATCGGCGAGGGGACGCCGGGGTAATAGCGCACCGGGCGAACGCAGGCGTAGAGGTCCAGATCCTGGCGCAACGCCACGTTCAAGGAGCGGAATCCGCCACCAATCGGCGTAGTCAATGGCCCCTTGACCGCGACCACCAGTTCCTTGATCGCCTCCAGGGTTTCCTCGGGAAAATAGTTGCCGTCGTAGATTTCTGCCGCTTTCTCGCCCAAGAAAATTTCGCACCAGTGAATTTTGCGCTGGCCGCCATAAGCCTCTTCGACCGCCGCATCCCAGACCCGCAGCGAGGCCTTGGTAATATCCGGGCCGATGCCATCGCCTTCGACAAAGCCGATAATGGGCTGATCGGGGACATTCAGTTTGCCGTCCTTGACCGTAATTTTTTCACCGCTGGTGGGAATGCGAATGTGTTGGTAAGCCATGACGACTCCTGACTCGTTGTGCGTTCGGTGGGTGTTGATCTGGACTGCGCGGCGCGGCGGGTAAAATGCCGTAATGGCCGTGAAAAACCGGGTATAAATTACCGGCAAACGCTGGTGCTGTCCATGTCGCGCCTGTCCGTTGGGCGAGGCGGTGCGGATGCTGGAGTAAAGGCGTCCAGCATCAAATCCCGGGGCAGAACGCCGGTGCCTGCTATTCCGCCATGCCATACCGGGCCTGATACTCCCGCAGCTTTGCCAGCGGTTCCTCGTACTCCGCCCGTCCGGCCAAATGCGTGATCAAGTCGTGCAGCGTGACCAGAGGCAGCACTCGAATCCCGTGGGCGCGTTCCACTTCCTGCACCGCCGATAACTCGCCCTGGCCACGTTCCTGCCGATCCAGCGCGATGACCACCCCCGCCGGAGTCGCGCCCTGCCCGGCCAGAATCGGCAACGTCTCGCCGATGGCGGTGCCGGCGGTGATGACATCATCCACGATCAGCACCCGGCCCCGGAGCGGCGCGCCGACGATCTGCCCGCCCTCGCCGTGATCCTTGGCTTCCTTGCGGTTGAAGCACCACGCGACATCGCGGCCATGCTGTTCGGCCAGCGCAATGGCGACGGCGGCGGCCAGCGGAATCCCCTTGTAGGCCGGCCCGAACAGGAGGTCGAACTCCAGTCCGGCGGCGACGATGGCATCGGCGTAATAGCGTCCGAGTCGGGCCAGGGCCGCGCCGCTGTTGAACAGGCCAGCGTTGAAGAAATAGGGGCTGATCCGCCCGGATTTCAGGGTGAACTCGCCAAAGCGCAAGACGCCCCGGCCAATCGCAAAGTCGAGAAAATCGCGCTGGTAGTCGCGCATGGGTGGCAATTCCGGCAGTGGGGAGAAACGAATGCCGTTATGATAGCCGCCCCACGGCGCTCCCGCCCGCCTCCCGGTGATCTTTTCCGCTCATGCGCGTCATTACTATCAGGTGATTACACCTGGTCTGGCGGATAAAGTTCGCGCCGCCGCCATCTATCCGGACCAGTACTTTTCCGATCATGCACCGCTGATTATGGATTACGACCATGCTTGCTAACGCTACCCGCCGCTCTACCCGCGACATCCTGCGGATTTTTGTCAGTGGCCGGATGCTGGCCGCGTTGCTGATGGGATTTTCCTCTGGCCTGCCACTGTTACTGGCAACCGGTTCGGTGTTACAAGCCTGGCTGAAAGAATCCGGCGTTGATTTGGGCACCATCGGCCTGTTTGCGCTGGTTGGCCTGCCCTACACCCTGAAATTTCTCTGGGCACCGCTGCTGGATCGCTTTGCGCCGATCAGCGGGATGGGTCGGCGGCGCGGCTGGTTGCTGCTGATTCAGATCGCACTGATCGCGGCCATCGCCGGGATCGGTCTGACCGATCCGAAGCTGAGTCTGCCACTGGTCACGCTGGCGGCCTTGCTGGCCGCATTTTTTTCCGCCTCCCAGGACATCGTGATCGATGCCTATCGGCGGGAATCGCTGGCGGATGATGAGCAAGGGCTGGGCGCTTCGTTCTACGTCAATGGCTATCGGGTGGGAATGCTGCTGGCATCCGGCGGTGGCTTGATTCTGGCCGATTTCATCCCGTTCCAGGCGGTGTACGGAGTCATGGCCATCGCGATGCTGCCCGGCTTGCTTACCACCCTGCTCTGCGTCGAACCGCTGGTGTCGGATGGAACGCCGCGCACCCTGCGGGAAGCGGTCGTAGCGCCGTTCGTGGAGTATTTCTCCCGGCACGATGCGGCCTTGATCCTGCTGTTTGTGCTGCTCTACAAGGTGGGCGAAATGATGGCCAGCCAGATGACCACGCCGTTTTATCTGGACCTGGGTTTCACCAAGACCGAAATCGGTGCCATCGTCAAACTGTTTGGATTCTGGGCAACGGTGGTGGGCGGACTGATGGGCGGGGTGCTGATGCTGCGGCTGGGTCTGTACCGGGCGCTGTGGCTGTTCGGCGTTTTGCAGGCCATCGGCCTAACCGGTTTCGTCATTCTGGCCCGGCTCGGTCACAGTCTGCCGGGACTGGCGCTGGCCATCACCAGCGAAAATCTGTTCAGCGGCATGGCGACGACTGCGTATGTGGCGTTCATGGCAACGCTGACCAACCGGAAATTCACCGCAACGCAATACGCGCTGCTCAGTAGCCTGATGGGCATTCCCCGGGTCGTGGTCAATACCCCGACCGGTTATCTGGCCGGGTGGCTGGGCTGGGAAGGCTTCTTTCTGTTCTGTATGGTCGCAACCGTGCCCGGCCTGTGGTTGTTGACCCGGTTCCGGGCGTGGATGGAAGCGGACAGTCGGACTGCGTGACTTTCAGGGCTGTGGTGTAGAACGGGCATCTTGCCCGTTTCAAGCCGGGCTGGAAGCCTGTGCTACACCCGGATTCGCCGCCCTCGTGGAAAACTCAGGCCGCGCTGGTCAGCCGTTCGTATCTAGCTTGCAATTGCTCATCATTTTCCGGGTGATTCGGGTCCGGGATGATGCAATCGACCGGGCAGACTTCAATACACTGCGGCGTATCGAAATGACCGACGCATTGCGTACAAAGATTCGGGTCAATCTGGTAAATCTCCTCGCCCTGGGAAATCGCTTCGTTCGGGCACTCCGGCTCGCACACGTCGCAATTGATGCATTCGTCAGTAATCATCAGCGCCATGACTGGCTCCTCGTGGCTATTTGCGGGTTTTAAAGGTTAATGCGGTTCCGGGCAGCCGGATTTCCGAGCATTCTACTCAACTATCATTTTACTCAATTAGTTTCGCGATGTGAACTTCACCGCCAGCGCCGCCCTGACCTTGGGATGCACAAACGGGGTGATGTCGCCGCCCAGTTTGGCCACTTCGCGCACCAGGCTGGACGAGATGAAGGCGTATTGCTCGGTCGGCGTCAGAAAGATCGATTCGATTTCGGAGTCCAGCCGGCGGTTCATGCTGGCTAACTGAAACTCGAATTCAAAGTCGGATACGGCACGCAAGCCGCGCAGGATAACGTGAGCGCCGACATTCCTGGCGTAGTTGACCAGCAGCGTGTCGAAGCCGCGCACCTCAACATGCGGCAAGTGCGCCACCACCTCGCGGGCCAGTTCCACCCGCTCCTCCAGCGAAAACAGCGGTTGCTTGTTGGGGTTAGCCGCAACGCTGACAATGAGCCGGCCAAACATACGGGCGCCGCGCTCGATCAGATCAGCATGACCGTTGGTGATGGGATCAAAAGTGCCGGGGTAAATGGCGAAAACGGACATCCAAGGTTCCTGCTGTGTCGAAAGTGCGCGGATTATCGGGAAAGCCTTGCGGCAAGGCAACCGCGCCGTCATTGAAGTGATTGCTTTCCCTCACTCGCGCCGCGCCAACCGATAGGCCACTGCGCCGGCGGTTTTTTCCCGATGCAGCGTCCAGTGGGCGGGCAGTGATGCCGATTGCCATCCTGCTTCCGTTTCCAGATAAAGCCAGGCGGTTGCTTTCAACCAGCCCCCGGTTTCCAGCGCCGCGAAGACCGGCTCCAGCAAGCCCGCGCCAAACGGCGGATCGAGCAGCACGATCTCGAACGGCGTGGCGGGTTGCCGCAACCAGGCCAGTGCCTCAGCCCGTTCCACCCGCCCGCCCTCAGCCTTCAGCCGGGTCAGATTTTCCCGCAGGACGCGCACCGCCAGCGGCTCATGTTCGACGAACATCACCTCCGCTGCGCCCCGCGATAGTGCTTCGATGCCCAACGCGCCGCTGCCGGCAAACAAATCCAGACAGCGCGCACCGGGCAATACCGGGGCGAGCCAGTTGAACAGGGTTTCCCGCACCCGATCCGGGGTGGGCCGCAAGCCGGGCACGTCCGGAAATTCCAGCCGCCGGCTGCGCCATTGGCCGCCGATGATGCGGATCTGGTTGGGGTGACCGCTACGCCGGTTCATGGCGGTGGAGCCGCCGCCGGGCCGCCGACGATCACGATAATCAGCCGATCCGGCTGGACGTGCCGTTGCCAGGCGGCCTTGACCTGATCCAGGCTGATGCCGTTCATCCGGTCGATATAGGTCTGCAAGTAATCCAGCGGCAGGTCGTAAAAGGCGATCCCGCCCAGCGCCGCCGCCAGTTTGCTGTTGCCGGCCAGACCCAGCGCAAAGCCGCCAGTAATGTTTTGCCGGGCATCTTCCAGAATCTGGGGTTTGGGGCCGTTGGCGGTAAAGTCGCGCAAGGTCGCCTGAGCTACCTGCAAGGCGGTATCGACTTGATCATTGCGGGTTTGCAGATTCATCAGGAACGGGCCGGCCTGCTGCATCGGCGAAAAAGCGCTGTACGCGCCATAAGCCAAGCCGCGCTGCTCCCGAATCTCCTGTGAGAGTTGCGAAACCAGCCCATTGCCGCCAAAAACATGATTGCCGAGAAACAGGGCGTAATAATCGGGATCGGCGCGGTTGACGCCCAGTTGCCCGATCAGGATATGGCTCTGGCTGGAGGGGTGGGGAATGCGGAGAGTCTGGCTGGCGGGAACCGGCGGGGCTGGCAGTGCTGGAACCGGCTCGCCTTTGGGGAGATCGGCCACCAGCGCATTCGCCAACTGCTCGGCGGCGGGCCGATCCAGATCGCCGACGAGGGTGACTAGCGCGTTCGCAGCGGTGTAATGGCGACGGTGAAAATCCTGCACTTCAGCGCGAGTCAGCGTATTCAGGCTGGTGGTGGTTCCTTCCGGCGGCGACCCGTAAGGATGCGTGCCGTACAGGGCTTTAAAAAAAGCATCCTGAGCAATTGCGCCGGGTGATTGAGCGCGCTCCTGCAACGCGGTCAGCATCTGCTGGCGCACGCGCTCTACGGTATTCGGGGCAAAGGTCGGCTCTTTTAACAGCCGGGCCACGGTTTCGACCGCCGGTTGCAGATAGCGCGGCTCGACCAGACTGCGCAGTGCGACCGAGGCCGAATCGCGCCGTGCACTGGCGCTGAAGCGGGCGCCGACCTGATCCAGCCGATCCGCGATGACATCCGCCGACCAGTCGCCTGCCCCTTCTTCCAGCAAGGCATTGGTTAGCTTGGCCAGACCAGGCCGGTCGCCGTCGCGGGCTGAACCGGCGTTGAACAGGACTTGCGCGTCGACCATCGGCAATTCCCGCGCCGGAATGAAATAGACCGGAACGCCGTTCGTGGTGCGCCAGTTTTGAATGGCGGGTACGGCGGCGGCCAGAGTGGAGGCCAGCAGCAAGGCGACCGCCAGTAACGTGGATGACAGGGCTTTCAAACGGGGCATGACGAGAGATTCCTTGGATCGCCCCTCGTCCGGTGGGAGAGAAGCGGGGGTGAAGGGAGTTTCAGCGGAGCGCATGATCCGTTGCCGAACCGGGCGCGGCAGAACGACGTCCATCGAGTGGCAGCGGCTCCAGCGTTGCCACGGTCAGCCGGTCATCGATCAAGTACTTGCGGGCGACCTCGCGCACCTGCTCCGGCGTCACCGCCTGCACTCGTTGCACATAGTCATCAAGCCTGTTCCAGCCCAGCCCGACCGTTTCCAGAGCGCCTAGTCGCATTCCCTGATAGAACAGCGAATCCTGCTGATAAACATCGGCGGCGACCACTTGGGCGACCACCCGCGACAACTCATCCGCGCTAACCAGTTCTTCCCGCAGCCGCGCCACTTCGGCCCGCAATGCCTGTTCCAGTTCCGCGCTGCTGCGGCCTGGCGCGGGATTGCCCACCAGCGTGAACAATTCCTCCAGCCGCGACGTCAGGCCGTAATCGGTGCCGGCGGCAGCGGCGACTTGCGAACCGCGCACCAGATTGCGGCTGATCCGTCCGCTGTTGCCACCATCCAGAATCCCATCCAGCACCGCCAGCGCGTAAGGCTCCCACGGTTCAGCGGCGGTTTTCAGGGTCGGCGATTTATAACCCAGCGCCACATAAGGCACTTCCGCCGGCGTCTTGACCACGATCCGCCGCTCGCCCTGTTGCGCGATGTCCACCGCCGGTTTGGGCGGGGTTAGTGCGCTGGGTGGCAACGGCCCGAAGTGCTTTTCCGCCAATTCGCGCACCTTGGCCAATTCAACATCACCGACTACCACCAGCGTCGCGTTATTTGGTGCATACCATTGTTGATACCAGTTGCGCAGATCGTCCGGCGAGATAGTTTGAATATCCTGCATCCAGCCGATGATTGGATGACGGTAGGGACTGGTGACGTAAGCAGCGGCTTGAAATTGCTCGTGAGTCAACGCCTCCGGCTGGTCATCAGTCCGTAAGCGCCGCTCCTCGGCCACCACCTGCGCTTCCTTGGCGACCTCTTCCGGTTTGAGCAGCAGGTGGCGCATCCGATCCGCCTCCAGCCGGAAACTCAGTTCCAGCCGATCTTTTTCCAGGGTCTGGAAATAGGCGGTGTAATCGTGGCTGGTGAAGGCGTTCTGCTCCCCGCCATTGGCGGCGATGATGCGCGAGAATTCACCGCCCGGCACGATAGAAGTTCCCTTGAACATCATGTGTTCGAGCAGGTGGGAAATACCGGTCAGGCCACTGGATTCGTAGCTGGAGCCAACCTTGTACCAGATTTGGGAAACCACGACCGGGGCGCGGCGATCCTGGCGTACCAGCACTTTCAGGCCATTGGTGAGGGTAAATTCCTGCACCGGCGCGGCGGCAAACGCAGCAGGAGCCAGCGTCAGCCCAAGGGCGGTGATCAAGATTCGATAACGGGACATGAATTCTCCGGTTCGGCGGGTTGCGCCGGTTCAGGGTGGCAATGCCGGTTTTTGGCAATCGGCGCGGGGAAGGGTTCACCGTCGCCGACGTCAAACCCGGCCATCGGCGTTATTCTATTTCCCTGACGCATTCACCATAGAACCGTGTTTGCCCAAGGAAAGATTGCGGCAGGTTCACGCCGTCGGCTGCAACTCATCCTTTGGGCAATGATGTTCGGCTTTCATGTTCCAGCGTCACGAGCGACGAGTTATCACGCCGGGGCCGATGCTGATACCTCAGCCATAATCCAAGCCGCTGGAGCATGGAAATGAGAAAAATTCCAGCAATTCTCGGCCTCTTGAAAAGCCCTATTCAATCAATGTATTATGAATGGTGTTTGCTGACATCGATTTTGAGTTTTCGAAGTGTTTAAAGTTAAAACTAGTCGGGTGCGATTTGATCATGAAGACATTACCTTCTCGCGTTTTACCAAAGTCTTTGAATAAGTATAGGTCTCCTATGTGCGACGTGATGTCGTCCAACTAATTGTTTCACTAGGAGAAATCCATGATGGAACCTGCCGTTCCCTCGGCAGTAGCCTACCGCCACATGCGGCCTTGGTAACGGGACGGTATGAAGCTGGCGGGACAACGTACCCCATCCCCGAATAGGGGTAAGCCGAATCCGTGAGGAAGAAGCGAATCTGCAAGCCTGATGCGGAAGGGGGCTAGGCTGAAGGGTCATACGCGCCAACTTAAGGGTGGCTTAAGGAATAGATCATTGAAAAAATGTAGAAAAATGGCAGGCTTCAGGTTGCTTCATCACCCAAACGACCGGAGACCGACCGCCATGAGCATGCCCTTTGAAAACAGGGATACAACATTTGAACAGCTCTTACAAGAGTTGCCCCC
>CAIRMO010000146.1 GCA_903879705.1 uncultured Candidatus Competibacteraceae bacterium
AATATGAGTATCTTCAAGATTGAATCCACGTTCCTTAAAGCAACTAAACATCGTTTCGATTTGCCATCTTTCACCATAATACTCAATCGCCTGGTCGCCCGCCTGATCGGTAGCGACGATCAATAATTGACCATCGTCCAAGCGTAAATCCGACAGGAAAACCTCGACACCGGTCATTTTTCGTGCGTCAGGAATAACTAATTTTTCACCGGGCTTCAGGAACCGGATTAAGTTGGCGCGTATGGACATTGCCTGCCGTCACGGTTCCGCTTCAGTAAGTGCAGGGCCATCCGTTATGCGGATTTTGGCTCCACCTTGGGCAGACGGCGCAGCGCCGTCATCAACCAGCTCAGCAACGGCGAAGCGGCCATGCAAATCAGTCAAAACGGCATTTTGAAATCGCCCAACATCCCGGGCGGCAGACCCATGCCGGCGGTCAGCCCGCCCATTTTCTCCTGCATGGTGCGCTCGACCTTGTGAACGGCATCGTTGAAGGCGGCAGCGACCAAATCTTCCAGCATGTCTTTGTCATTGCCCACCAAGCTGTCATCGATGCTGATCCGCTGTACTTCATAACGTCCGGTGATGGTGACCTTAACCAGCCCACCGCCGGATTCGCCGCCGATTTCCATCGCCGCAATTTCCGCCTGCGCCTTTTGCAGGTTCTCCTGCATCTTCTGCGCTTGCTTCATGATGTTGCCCAAACCGCCTTTCATTCGCGTTCTCCCGTGATTCAATTTGTACTATGGCTGATCAGCATCATCGAGCGGATGAATCGCTACGATCTGCGCGCCAAACGTGTCCTGCATCTCCCGTACATAGGGATCGTGAAGGGCTTGCTCGGATACCACCTGTCGCCGATCCGCCTGCTGCTGCTTCTGCTGACTGGCCGGCGTGGCCGTCGTGACCGTGCCAATCTGGAATTTCAGGTTGACCGGTTTGCCAAGGTGCTGTTCTAAAGCGACCCGGATACGCTCTTCAACCGTCTTGATGAGCATCTGGGCATGACTTGATTCCAGGGTTAGCAGGAACGAATCGCCATCTCGCCCAGTCAGGACGCAGTTCATTGCAACCTGTTTAGGAATGCCGGCCAGCGACAGCTGCGCGACCAATGCGCCCCACTCCGAAGCCGGCTGCGCGGGAACTGAGGCTACTACGGGCGAAGCCGGCGATGACACTGAGCGCAGGGGAGCGACGATTGAGGAAACTGGCGCAGTCAGCGAAGCCGGCGTCGCCGTTGCCGCCGTCTCGATGGTCGCTGGCCGGAAGCACAACATCCGCAGCAACACCATCTCAAAACCGCCGCGCAAATCCGGGTTCAGCGATAAATCGCGTCGACCCAGCAGTGCGATCTGATAGAACAGTTGCACATCCTCTGGCGGCAATACCCCCGCTAGCCGGCGCAGATCTTCCGGATCAGCCAGATCTTCATCCAGGGCCGCTTCGGGAACCATCTGCGCCAATGCCATCTGCTGGAGCAATAACAGCAAGGCCGCCAGCACCGCCGCGTAATCGGGGGATAACTTGTCCAGTTCCGCCACTTGCTGCAACAACGCGGGCGCGTCATTCGCTGCCAGCGCCTCCAACAAGCCGACCACTCGCCGCCGGTCGATGCTGCCAAGCATGGCGCTGACCGCCGCCGTCTCTACCCGCCCGCCGCCGAAGGCGATCGCCTGGTCGAGCAGGCTCAGCGCGTCGCGCATACTGCCATCGCCGGCGCGGGCGATCAGCCGCACCGCCTCCTCTTCGCGGGCAATGCCCTCGCGCTCCAGCACCTGATAGAGATATCCAGCGATCAGCGTGGTCGACAGGCGCTTGAGGTTGAACTGGAGGCAGCGCGACAAGACGGTGACCGGGAGTTTTTGCGGATCGGTGGTCGCCAGCAAGAACTTGACGTGCGGCGGCGGCTCTTCGAGGGTTTTCAACAGGGCGTTAAAGCTGCTGCGGGAAAACATGTGGACTTCGTCGATCAGGTAGACCTTGAAGCGGCCTCGGCTGGGGGCGTACTGCACGTTTTCCAGCAGTTCCCGGGTATCGTCCACCCCGGTGCGGGAAGCGGCATCCACCTCAATCAAATCCACGAACCGGCCAGCATCGATCTCGACACAGGCCGAGCATTCACCGCAGGGTTTGGAAGATACGCCGATTTCGCAATTCAGCGACTTGGCGAAGATGCGGGCGATGGTAGTTTTGCCGACGCCGCGAGTGCCGGTAAACAGGAAGGCGTGATGTAAACGTTGCTGATCGAGGGCGTTGGTTAGGGCGCGGACGACGTGCTCCTGGCCGGCCAATTGGTGAAAAGTGCGCGGCCGCCACTTGCGGGCCAAAACCTGATAATTCATAACGGCCCCCTGGCGGCAAGGCCACGATCCTTTAGCCTTTGATCTTTCACTTTTAACTTTTCCTAAATTGAGGGTGGCGACCCTTACCCGCCATACCTCGGCGCCCGATGCCACTGCTGCCGCTGCTCCCTTCCGGGTCTGACGGGGTTCACAGTTTGTCGTCGCGAGGGGACTGATAAGGGCCGCCATTGAAACTGGCGGAACTGGCGCCGACCGACGATCGGCCAGCGCGAAAGTGAGTGGTTTGACGAGATAATCACTTAACCTGAAAACATAATCCTTTGTTTTCTTTGGCTTTCCATGCTACTGAATTTACGAAGTCGACCCCGAAAAGCAACCTCGGATTACTTTGCCGTGCCGTGCAATTTGCTGATCATAGACGATCATCGTTCGTTTTGTCACCTTGCGCATTTCAACGATTCGGACACTCAACAATTTTTGATCACGATTTCCCACAGGTTAGGTTGCGCTGTGATAATTGTCTTCTTCTAAATTTTCCTGTGACATAAACCATAGCGTAGATAAGCGTAATTAGTTTTACTTTGTCAGATCGATTTTTTGATTCCTTTCAGGATATTAGGAATCCGATTCAAGTTGTGGAATTTATCGTAGCACTGGCATCCTGGGACTGGTTCAGTACAATTATTGACTAACAAATTGAATCTTATAAACTATAATACGATAAACCAAAATCCATACGGAGGTTCACGATGTTAAACTCACTGCATTGCCCCATTGTTTTTCTAAGCAAATAGAAGAGGTTAAAAGCTATGAAACGATTAACAATGGAAGTCGAAAACTTTACAAATGTACTGCGTGACAATCCGTCTTATCTGAGACGAAAGGAACCTTATTAGAATGGTTAAAAAAACAGATAAGCTTGATCTTCGTGTTCTTTTGCAAACC
>CAIRMO010000147.1 GCA_903879705.1 uncultured Candidatus Competibacteraceae bacterium
CAGCACATACCGCGGCAAATCGCGTTCCTTCAGCCCCGGAAAATAGTCCAGCGCCTGTCGAAACGCCCGGTCAAGACTTTTACCCCGCGACTTATGCTCAACCAGCAACACGCCTTTCCACAGCAGATCAATAAAACCGCCGGCGCCATCGGCTTTTTTGACCGGCACCTCAAACGACGCCACCCGCCGCCGCGTCACGCCAAACACCGCGAAAAACTGATCCCAGAAGCTCTTGGCCTCGGCATTCTCGGACACGGCACCAGCCCATTCGCGGGAAAACGCCAGGGCGCGGCCTTTGATCTCGTTCCAGGAGAGGGGCATGGGAGTAATATCAATCCTCAGTAGGTTTTCGTAATGCTGGAAGAAATGAGGCGAGTGGATGCCCGTTTCATCGCCAGCGCCAGCCTGCCTCCAATGGAGGTTGGCAACCACATCTGCAAGGCTCTGGTTTTGAGGAGAACCACCATGGCGTTTCGCATTCTGCAATCCATTTTTTCCGGTGCCGCCCAACCCGGCAAATTCGACAAGGACTTGATGCTGAGAGGCATCGAACGGGTGGTGGACGGCACTGATCCCCGCCTGCGGGCGGTCAGTCACTACCGGCGCAAATTGTGGGGTCCGGTGGAACATGCTATCGACTTCGTGGTGAACTTCGTCAACGCCCTGCCGCCGGTCATCACCGCCGATCGCCAGGGTTACATGACCGATCCCCGGTTGCGCGCCCTGTTCGCCTCGCCCGAGAGTTTGCGGGAAATTCTGAGTTTCAGCGATGGCGTCCGCAGCTACCTGAAACAGGCCCCTAGCCCCTTGCCCGCAGAACTGTATGCCGGACTCGGTGCGGTCCGGATCGAAAAAAATGTGCTGGGCATCGATCTGGACGGAGAAATCCTTCGGCGGGACGTGCCGCAAACCGTCGTCAATTTCACCGATCACCGGTTGGTTTTTCTCACCGACAACGAGCAGGACACCCGCCGGGAACTGATGAGGCGCGGATGCGATTACTTGATCGAAACCGCTCTGCGGTGCTTGATGACCAGCCGCGTCCAAAAGACCCAACTGGAGCAGCAGCAGCGCAAACTGCTCCAGGACAAGGCCAATCTTCTGAAAAAAGCCCAGGTGGGTCTGGAATCCCTGGCAGGATCGGCCATTAAGGAATCGGTCGATTTGAACGCCCTCGAACAGCAGCTTCACGAACTGGAAACCGAACTGAGCCAACTGCGCGCCGATTCGGCTACCCTCGATAAACATCTCGCCAAAGTTGCCGCCGTCTTGAGCGAACCGGAAAAATATCTGCAACTGGAGTCGATCCCGCTCACCCTGGATCACGCTAACATCAAGGTAGCGGTCGACTCGCCACGGGTCGCCCACTCGATGACCTTCCAAGAGGTCGTGTTGGGGAAAGACCGCCGGCTCGCCGTGCTGTTTGTCCGGTTCTCCAGCAGTGAACTGCTGCCGCAACCTGACTTCTTCGAGGAAGCCAATCGCCTGTTGTACTCAACCCGATGAGGGTTGCCGGCACCGTCTGGTGGCGGTGTTGGTTGAATGCTTTCAAACCGTTGATCTGGAGAATTTCCCATGAGCAATAAAACCAAGCCGGCCACTGATCTGGCCGCCGTCATCAAATCCCTGAAGGGTTATCTGCTGGAAAAGGGCCATCGCTTTGAGCGCGGTCCGATCTACGAGGGCCAAAGCAAAACCTCGTCCAGCGTGGCCGAAATGGTGAAGGGGTACGAAGCGCGGGGTTACGCCAAGTACATGCAGGTGGGCGATCCACCCGTCTATGCGATGTTGGGACGCGGCCACGAGGAGGTCCACATCTTCCAGCCGCAGGACCCGAAGGTGCGGGAATGGCTGGAGGATGATCATGTGGCGCTGAATGATCCCACCGTCCGTGCATATCTGCTACAGAGCGCCGGCCTGAACGAAAGCGAGCTTGCGGCGGCCCGCAGGCCGCAAATCTTCCGCATTAGCGAAGTGAACGAGGTGTTCATCATCACCAGCGAGGATGCCCCGCCCGGACGGCGGTGAGAAAAAACGGAGGAACCCGGTTAGCAACTGGTTTTAACGCATACCTCCGAGGCTTGGCCTGGAATGCTTCTGTCGCTGTTCACCGTCTGTAATCAGGAGAAAACATCATGAAAGTCATCATCGTGGGTGGAGTCGCTGGCGGGGCGTCGTGTGCGGCGCGCCTGCGCAGATTGGATGAGCAGGCCGAAATCCTTATGGTGGAACGCGGGCCGTATGTGTCCTACGCAAACTGCGGACTGCCTTACCATGTCGGCGGCGTGATTGAAAAAGAATCGAGTCTCCTGGTCGCCGACGAAGCGCTGTTCCGCTCCCAGTTCGCCATTGATGTCCGCACCCAGTGCGAGGCGATCGAGATTCTGCCGACGGAGCGGCAGGTCAAGCTGCGGAATGGGTTGACCGGCGAGGTGACGACGCACGCCTACGACAAGCTGGTGTTATCGCCTGGGGCGACGTCTGTGCGCCCGCCGTTGCCCGGCATTGACCTGCCCGGCATCTTCCATGTGCGGACGGTGCCGGATGCCCGGAACATCAATGAGTGGATTGAACGGGGCAACCCCTTTCTCGCTGGTATGTACCGCTATTCGGGATTCCAGGCCGTCAAACCCAAGATCCGGGCGGTGGTGATCGGTGGCGGATTCATCGGCCTGGAAATGGTGGAAAACCTGACGCACCGGGGCTTTGAAGTCACCCTGGTGGAGATGATCGATCAGGTCCTGCCCCCGCTCGATCAGGAACATGCCCGCGTGGTGGAGGCGCTCCTCAAGCGGCATGGGGTTCGCCTGGCGCTCAGCGACGGAGTGGCGGGGTTCAAACCGATGGCCACCGGAGCCATCGAGGTCCAAACCCAGTCTGGAAAGACCTATCCGGCTGATTTGGTGATTCTCGCCTTGGGCGTGCGGCCGGATACCACCCTGGCCAAGATGGCCGGATTGACCATCGGCGAGCGCGGCGGCATTCGCGTCGATGATCAAATGCGTACCAGCGATCCGGATATCTTCGCCGTCGGCGACGCCATTGAAGTCAAGGATTTCGTCACTGGACAATGGAGTTTGATTCCACTGGCCGGTCCAGCCAACCGGCAGGGCCGAATCGCCGCCGACGTGATCGCCGGGCGCAATTCCCGGTTCCGGGGCGTCCAGGGCACCTCGATCATCGGCCTGTTCGGGGCGGCTATTGCCTGGACTGGCGTTAGCGAAAAACTGCTGAACCGGATCGGTGATACCGATTACGAGAAAATCTATCTCTACCCGAATTCACACGCCGGCTATTATCCGGGTGCCAAACCGATCGCCATGAAGGTGCTGTTCCGCAAATCGGACGGGCGGCTGCTGGGTGCGCAAGCCCTCGGCGAGGATAACGTGGACAAGCGGATCAGCACGTTTGCCGCCTTGCTCCAGATGGGCGCGACCATCTACGATCTGGAGGAAGCCGAGCTGTGTTATGCGCCCCCGTTTGGCAGCGCCAAGGACCCGGTGAATTTTGCCGGGATGGTGGCTGCGGATGTGCTGAAGGGCGATATGCCGCTGGTTCACTGGGATACCGCCAGGACTGGATTCCTGCTGGATGTGCGCGAACCGATGGAACTTGCGGTGGAGAATGTCCCGGAGGCGCTCAATATCCCGATTGGGCAACTTCGCGCCCGGCTTGGCGAACTCCCCCGCGACCGCGACATCCATGTCATCTGCCGTTCCGGTCAGCGCGCCTATATTGCGACGCGGATTCTTTTGCAAAATGGATTCAAGGCCAGAAACATCTCCGGCGGAATGCTTTCACTGGCGCACAACTATTTGCTTGATACGCACCAGACAGAAAAATAGTCCCGCTTTCGATTACGGCAACGCCGCGTCCTCGACGCGGCGGCAGATTCCGGTGTTTTTCTCCTTCAACCAGCGGTGGTTATACCCATTTCCAGTCGGTTTTCGCATTTAGGTCTCCCGGATTCCGTCATACCCGCTTTCGTGGGTATGACCAACGGGGTGATTTTTGACCTGAAAAGATAAAATCTATCGGGGAACGGTATTATTTCTGTCAATCAACACCCGGATGGGCAAAAAGGGTGATAGCAACCATGAATGATATTTTGATGATCCTGCTTAAAATCTCTCTCGTGATCTTTATGGCCGGCAACTTGTTGGATATGGGTTTTCGACTCGATCCCAAGGATGCCCTCAGAGGATTACGGAATGTTCGCTTTGTAATCCATACCCTGCTCTGGGGCTTTGTATTAGGCCCGGCTCTGGCTTATGGAATCACCCTGGTGATTCCACTGGACTATCCTTATGCGATTGGCCTGATCTTATTGGGAATGACACCCTGCGCGCCCTTTGTTCCGATGATCGTCAGCAAAGTCGAAGGCGATCTTGGTTACGCGGCGGCGCTGATGTTATTAGCTGCAGCGGGTACAGTGGTGTTCATGCCTTTTACGGTTCCTTTGCTGATCAAAGGGTTGGCGGTTGATGCCTGGACCATTGCCCAACCGTTGCTCCTGATGGTCTTGCTACCCTTGGCCGTCGGAATGGTCATCCTCCGGGTGTCGCCTACTCTTGCTGCAAGAATTCAACCTGTTGTCAAGAAGACCACCTTTATTGCCACGCTGGTGATGGCTGTTCTGTGCGTCATCGTTTATGGCAAGGGATTGCTTGGAGTTGCCGGGAGTTTAGCGGTTGCCTCCCAGATTATTTTCTTCCTGATCGTGACTACCCTGACTTATTGGTTCGGCTTCGGATTGCAGCAGGAACAGAGGGTCGTACTCAGCATCGGGATGTCAACCCGAAATCTTGGGGCAGCGCTCGCCCCTCTGTTCTCAATCGCCGAGATCGATCAGAGGGCGATTATTATGGTGGTGCTGGGACTGCCCATTATGGTGATCTTTGCCTTGCTGGTGGCCAAATGGTTTGGCCGCACAGCTTTCAAGAGATAACAACCGGAAAATGTTTCCCTATGGCCACACTGAAGATCCATGAATCCCTCCCGACCGCAGACGAGGCGCTCCAACGCCTCATCGACGGTAACCTGCGCTTCCTGCGCGGCGAAGCCCGGTTTCCTACCGTGCAGAAGGAAATTCTGACCGATCTCGCCCAAGGCCAGCGGCCCTACGCGACGATCCTGGGCTGTAGCGACTCACGGGTTCCCCCGGAACTGCTTTTCGACGCCGGCTTCGGCAAGCTGTTCATTGTGCGTGTAGCCGGCAACGTCCTCTCGCCGGAAATCGCCGGCAGTCTGCAATACGCCGGCTCGCACCTGCACACGCCGCTTTTCGTCGTCCTCGGTCACAGCGGCTGCGGGGCAGTGCAGGCGGCGCTGGAGACCCAGCAGCACGGCGTACAGCATCGTTCACGCATCCAATTATTGATCGATAACATCCTGCCCGGATTACCCGCCCCCGATCCCCAGCTTCCGCAATCCGCACAGCTTGAACGCGCCGTCGAAGCCAATGTCCGCTGGACGCTGCGCCAAATCCTGGAGATGCCCGAAGGGCAAGCCCGCATGGCCGAGGGGCGAATGAAACTGGTCGGTGCCGTTTACGAAATAGAGTCCGGATGCGTCCGGTTTTTGTCATGACCCGCCACTGTGGGGGTGATCAATCATGTTAAAGAGGCTAAAGATGAATCCGCTGAGCATACCGCCCTGGTTCATTCCGATGCTGTATATGAGCGTGACCGCTATTTGCGGCCTGGTTTTACCGCGACTGGAGCAGGAATATCTCGTCGCTTACAGCCACGGCATGTCGGTCGCGTCGGCTCAGGCGACGTTGTCCGCCGTCGCATCCGGCATGATGGCGTTGACCGGTATCGTGTTCGCGCTGGCGTTCGTGATGGTGCAATTCAGTGCCATTGCCTATTCTCCCCGCCTGGTGACCTGGTTCGGTCGCGACCCGGTGCTGTTTCATGCGCTCGGCCTGTTCATCGCCACGTTTTTTTACGCCATCGCTACCCTGGCCTGGGTCGATCGCGGCGGGAACGGCACGGTGCCCCTGTTCTCGGTCCTGCTCGTGACGGTTCTGCTGATCCTCAGCATGATCGTTTTCGCCCGGCTGGTGCAGCGGCTGAACGATATTCAGATCAGCAACGTGCTCTATTTCGTCGGCCAGCAAGGGCGCGAAGTCATTCGGGCGATGTTTCCTCGCCTGGATACGGTAGGGGACGCCGCTCCGGAGTTGTGGCAAACAGCAGCCGAGTCGGCCCAGCAGCGCCCGGTCACCCAGATACTGCGCTACTCCGGGGATCCCTGGACCGTCACGCAATTTCACCTGGACGCCCTGGTTCGGCAGGCCCAAGCGGAGGATGCGGTGATCGTGATGGAGTGCGCCGTGGGCGACACCCTGGTGGAAGACACTTTGCTCCTGCGTGTATATGGCGGCCAGCAACCCCTTCCCGAGGCCCCGCTCCGGCGTGCGATTCACCTCGCCAGGGAACGCACGTTCGAGCAAGACCCCCAGTATCCCCTGCGGCTGCTGGTGGATATCGCCATCAAGGCCCTCTCCCCAGCGATCAACGATCCGACCACGGCGGTCCAGGCCCTCGACCAGATCGAGGATTTGCTACGTCGCCTTGGCCGGCGCGTACTCAATGCCGGTTATGTCACCGATGATCAGGGCGTTGTGCGGCTGATCTTCCCGACCCCCACCTGGGAGGACTATCTGGCGCTGGCCTTCGACGAGATTCGCCAATATGGCGTCAGTTCGGTGCAGGTAATACGCCGGCTGCGCTCGGCCCTCGTGGGCCTGGCGGAATCCCTGACCGATATCAGCCGCAAGGCAGTAGTGGAGCGGTATCTCCACCATTTGAATCTGATGGTTGAACACTCGATTCTCGATGCCGAGGATCGGGTGATGGCGCTCCAGGAAGACCGGCAAGGTTTGGGCCTGTCGCGCCGGCGGACCGGGAAATAACAAGAGTTTGCCCAACGCTGTCCCATCAATCGGATCGATAACCTGCGCCGACCGTCACCCGTGATGGCGGCCACCTCGGAGGAAGAAAGCGATGAGTAATACCAAAGTTGTAAAAGACCCGGACAATGCCCAGACCCCCGATAAACTGAAGAGCAAGGACTACGACCGGGAACTGGCGAAGCTGCACGTCGAACTGGTCAAGCTCCAGGAATGGGTCCGGCATAAGGGACTCAAAATCTGCATCGTCTTCGAGGGTCGGGATGGCGCGGGTAAGGGCGGCACGATCAAGGCCATTACCGAACGGGTTAGCCCGCGCATTTTCCGGGTGATCGCTTTGCCGGCCCCGACTGACCGCGAGAAATCCCAGATGTATATCCAGCGCTATGCCCCACACTGGCCCGCAGCCGGCGAGGTGGTGATCTTCGACCGCAGTTGGTATAACCGCGCCGGGGTCGAGCGGGTGATGGGATTCTGCACCGAGGAACAGGCGAAGCGTTTTCTGGAAATGGTGCCGCAGGTCGAGAAGGCGATGATTGATTCCGGGATTATTCTTCTCAAATACTGGCTGGAAGTCAGTCCTGAGGAACAAACCCGCCGGCTTGAAGCACGCATTGAAGATGGCCGCAAGATCTGGAAACTGTCGCCGATGGACCTGCAATCCTATAGCCGTTGGTACGATTATTCACGCGCACGCGATGCCATGTTTGAAACGACCGATACCGCTTGGGCACCGTGGTATGTGGCCCTCTCCAACGACAAGAAGCGGGTCCGCTTGAACATCATTCGCCATCTGCTGAGCCAGATTCCCTACGGGGACCTGCCGCACGAAAAGATAAAGCTGCCGAAACGGCAAAAATCCGGAGATTACCGGGAACCGAACTATCCGTTCAGATTCATTCCCGAAGTGGATTGAAAATCGTTTTTGCTGCTGTGTGCCCTGGCGATCGCTGGTTTTGCGCCGCCGCAAGGCGATTGATCGCCTCATACCGCGGTTTATTTCCGTGCAAGAGCTTGGCTCGGACTGATGGGCGGTAAGCCCAAAAAAACCGCCAACCTTGGCAATTTCCGAATGGAACGTCTATCTTTTCTCATGCGCATACCGGCCGGGTCGTGATCCGGCCGCTTTCGATCCGGGGAAGTTCATGCTGATGGCGGCGCACAGGGCCGGCTGAACCCGATCCGGAACGGTTTTTCTTTTTTCATTTCACTCACCGCGACAAAGAGTTAACTCATGGCAAAGCAATACCTCTACAAGTACACCGAAGGGGACGGCAAGAACAAAATGCTGCTCGGCGGTAAAGGCGCGAATCTGTGCGAGATGACGCAGATCGGCCTGCGTGTGCCGCCGGGCTTTGTGATCAGTACCGATGCCTGTCTGGACTACATCGCCAACAATAAGCTACCCGACGGGGTCATGGACGACGTGCGGGCGCACATGACCTGGCTGGAGCAGGAAACCGGCAAGCAGTTTGGCGGGGTGGACAATCCGCTGCTGGTGTCCGTGCGCTCCGGTTCGTCCATGTCGATGCCCGGCATGATGGACACGATTCTTAATCTCGGCCTGAACGAGAAGACGCTGGCCGGGCTGATCAAGCTGACCGGCAACGAGCGCTTCGCCTATGACGCTTATCGCCGCTTTATCCAGTTATTCGGCAAGATTGCGCTGAACGTCGATGATCATTTCTTCGATGAACACTTCGAGGCGATCAAGCGCCGCGCTGGCGTCAAGATCGACTTGGGCCTGAACGCTGAAGACCTCCGCGACATCGGCCAGTTGTTCCTGCAAGTGGTTCAGGAGCAAACCGGACGGCCGTTCCCGCAAGACCCCTACGAACAACTGGAACTGGCGATCAAGGCCGTGTTCGGCTCGTGGATGGGCGATCGGGCTGTGGCCTACCGCAAGGAATTCAAGATCACCCCGGATCAGGCCAGCGGCACGGCCGTCAATATCGTGACCATGGTGTTCGGCAACATGGGTAACGATTGCGCCACCGGCGTGGGCTTCACCCGCGATCCCGGCACCGGCGAAAACGTGATGTACGGCGAGTACCTGGTCAACGCCCAGGGCGAAGACGTGGTCGCCGGCATCCGTACCCCGAAGCCGGTCGCGGAAATGAAGGACGAGATTCCGGATTTGTACCGGCAACTGGTCGAACTCCGCAACAAGCTGGAAGGCCATTACAGCGAAGTGCAGGACTACGAGTACACCATCGAAAAGGGGGTGCTGTACTGCCTGCAAACCCGCAATGGCAAGATGAACGCCCAGGGCATGGTCCGCAGTTCAGTGGAAATGGCCAACGAAGGCTTGATTAGCCGTGAGCGGGCGTTGTTGCGGATCGACCCGGAATCGCTGGAACAGATGATGTTCCCGCAGCTTGATCCCAAATATAAAGCCGCACCGGCGGCGGTCGGGATGGGTGCATCGCCCGGTGCCTCGTCAGGCAAGATCGTGTTTGATGCGGACACGGCGGTCAAACGCGGTCGTGGTGCCGGTGAAAAGATCATCCTGATGCGGGAAGAGACCAAGCCGGAAGACATTCACGGTTTCTTCGCGGCGGTGGGCATCCTGACCAGTCGCGGCGGCAAGACCTCGCACGCGGCGGTTGTCGCACGGGGCATGGGCAAGCCCTGTGTGGTGGGCGCGGAGGCCATTCAGGTTGACGTGCATCAGCGCCAGGCGATTATCGGGAATAAGGTGTTGCATGAAGGCGACATCCTCACTATCGATGGCGGCACCGGCGCGGTGTACTTCGGCGAGATTCCCACCGTCGAACCAGAGTTCACCCCGGAATTGCGGACCTTATTGGGTTGGGCCGATCAAGTCGCCACCCTCAAGGTGATGGCGAATGCGGATACCCCGGAAGCCGCGCATCGGGCCTCCAACTACGGGGCGATGGGCATCGGGCTGTGCCGTACCGAGCGGATGTTCAACGGCACCGACCGGTTGCCGACCGTGCTGGAGATGATTCTGGCCGAGACCACCGAAGACCGTGAAGCCGCGCTGGCCAAGCTGTTGCCGATGCAGCGCAGCGATTTCAAGGAAATCTTCCGGGCGATGGCCCCGCGGCCAGTCACGGTACGGCTGCTCGACCCGCCGATTCACGAGTTCCTGCCCTCCGAGCAGACCCTGATCGAGGACATTGAGCATCTGCGCCATCTGCGTCATACCGCGCAGGGTTTGGAGGCGTTGAGCAATATCATCCGGCAGGTCAACCCGAAAGCGGTCGAGCAACTGGGCATTCTGAACGACAGCCATCTGGTCTCCGATGTGCTGGCCAAGAAGGAAGAAATCCTGCTCAAGGCCCGCGCCCTGCACGAAGTCAATCCGATGCTGGGGCATCGTGGGGTGCGGCTGGGGTTGACCTATCCTGAAATCTACAAGATGCAGATTCGCGCCATTCTGGAAGCGGCGGCGGAATGTATGCAGGAGAAGGTCGACGTTCACCCGGAAATCATGGTGCCACAGGTTTGCACCGTGGAAGAATTGAAGCGGGTGAAGGCGCTGGTCGACGAGGTGTTGCCGGAAGTCGAGGCCAAGTACGCGGTCAAGGTTCATTTCGAGTTTGGCACCATGATGGAAGTGGTGCGGGCCTGCTTGCGGGCCAGCGATATTGCCGAGGTGGCGGAGTTCTTCTCCTTTGGCACCAACGATCTGACTCAGGCCACCTTCTCGTTTTCCCGCGAGGATGCCGAGAACAAGTTCCTGCCGTTTTACACCGAGTCCGCCATTCTCAAGGACAACCCGTTTGAGGCGCTGGATACCAAGGGCGTTGGCCAGTTGATGTCAATGGCAGTGACCAATGGCCGCAAGAGTCGGGCCGGTCTCAAGGTCGGCATTTGCGGCGAGCAGGGCGGTCATCCGCGCTCAATGCGGTTCTGTCATTACGTCAACCTGACTTATGTGTCCTGCTCGTCACCCCGGGTGCCGATTGCCCGACTGGCGGCGGCCCACGCCAAGCTGCTGGAAGGTGATTTCAAGCCATAAGCCGTTGAAGGGAACGCGGTGTTATTTTTTGCACCGCTGTTTTGAATAATGAAGGTCAGGGGCGACTGCGGTCGCCCTTCTTGTTGGAGTGCTATGGAAGATTCCGCCATACCCGAATCGACGACTCACGGCAATCGCCTCGCCAAATCTATTGCCGGCCAAACCGTTCACCCGCCCGGCGAAAAGTTGCGCGGCATCGACAACGTTGCGCGCATTCCGATCAAGGTTGCGCCGACCGATCCCCAGCAACGCTTGCGCAAGCCGATCTGGATTCGCGCCCCATTCCCCGGTACGCCGGAAGTACAACGCCTCAAGCAAATCCTGCGGGATCATCATTTGCACACCGTCTGCGAAGAAGCCAGTTGTCCCAATCTGGGCGAATGCTTCGGCTACGGCACTGCGACTTTTATGATCATGGGCGCGATCTGCACCCGCCGTTGCCCGTTCTGCGCTGTCGGGCATGGCCGGCCTGACCCGCTCGATGAGCAAGAACCGGCCAATCTGGCCCGCATCGTGGCGGCCATGGGTCTTAAATATGTGGTGATTACTTCGGTGGATCGGGACGATTTGCGCGACGGTGGCGCGGCACATTTTGCCGACTGCATTCGCGCGGTGCGGGCAGCCCAGTCCGGAATTGTTATTGAAATTCTGACGCCGGATTTTCGGGGCCGGATGGATACGGCGCTGGATATTCTGGAACGGGAACCGCCCGACGTGTTTAACCACAATCTGGAAACCGTGCCGCGCCTGTACCGGCAAGCGCGCCCTGGCGCTGATTATCACTGCTCGCTGACCCTGCTCCAGCAATTTCGCGAGCGACGGCCACCGGTTCCCACCAAGTCCGGGTTGATGCTGGGTCTGGGCGAGACGCTGGAAGAAATCCGCGAGGTCATGCGCGATTTGCGTGAACACCGGGTAGAAATGCTGACCTTGGGGCAGTACCTGCAACCGAGCGTTCATCACTTGCCGGTAGAACGCTATGCGCTCCCCGAAGAGTTTGAACAGTTGCGCCAGTTTGGCGCAGAACTGGGGTTTACCCACGTGGCCTCCGCACCCCTGGTCCGCTCGTCCTACCACGCCGACGTTCAGGCCAGAAACGCTGGTGTTGCCTGAGAGGGGTGGGTTAAGCGCGGAATACGGTTGAACCGGCTTTAGGCTCGATCCTGAATAATCTGCTGGGCCTCGTTGGCATAGCGCTCGATTTCCTCGCGCGCATTGATCGCGTTAATTTCCTTGCCATTCGCCGCAGCCAAATTCAACTGTTGCATTTGACTGGATAGACTTAATGCCTCGTGATGATAAATTAAAAAATTGTCGCAGATGGTTTTTACCCGCCGGGCAACGCCAATCTGTTCTCCCCGCGCTGCTTTAACGGTTTGCAGTTGTTTCAAGCGCTGGTATTCGTGTTGCGCCCAGTTCATCCGTTTTTGCAAGCCGACTTGCCAGATGGATCGCTCAAAGCGGTCAATCGATCCAAGCGTCCAATTGGCGGCTTTTACCGCAGCCAGACCACTGGTGGAAGCTTGCGGCGGACGCCACATGAGTCCCCATGCGCCATAACTGGCCCAATGCGCGCCAGTATTCCGGTTAAAATCAGCGAATAAATCCAGCGCCCATGTTAAGCGCCCCTGTTGGTGTTTGAATTCATGCGCCAACATCGCCACCAGATCGATGGTGTCCTGGAATGCGCTATCCCGACTGTTGGGATAGAGCAGCCGGGTCAACAGGGCCTGGCTGATCGTGATGCTGCTGGTCACCGGATCCCATGCGGCAAGGTTATTATTGTGAACCTCACCAAAATCGAGCATTTCATCATTGACGGCGCTCTCCAGGTCGTTGATGAGTTCAACGTCGTCCAGCTCATTGCAGAAAGAAAGGATGATGTCGATAGCCCGCAGTTCTTCCGCGGATAATGCCGAATTGATTTTCCAGGTATCACCGAGAATCCCGCCAATACCCGGAGTTGCGGTTGAAGTGCGAACCAGAGTTCCATCATCAACCACTGATTGCGGATAAGCGCCAATCCCTTCAGGACCAGGAATGCGTTGTCCAGCCATGTTTGCTCTCCCGGATAAAAATCTCTCCTAACCCCCCTTTTCAAAGGGGGGACTGATTATACCGTTCCGGTAGATTTTATCCTTATTCAGGTCAAAAACCACCCCGTTTGTCATACCCGCATTCGCGGGAATGACGGAACCCGGGAGACCTGAATGCGAAAACCGACTGGAAATTGGTATTACTACGCCAAATAAACCCGTTCCAGCGCGCCCCGTGAAAGATTGCCTTTGCCGTCCTCCGCTTCGATGAAATAACGCACGTCGCCGGCACCCATCGGCAGCTGGGCAGTGAAATAATGGGCAGTAATCGCCGCCCCGGTTTGCGACGGATACGGCCCGTTGTCGGTCATCGCCAACCGGAGTTCTCCCTGGGCATCGCGCAAAATCAGCGTCACCCGTTTTAAGCCGCTGATGTCATAAACAAAGGTATGCACAGTTCCCTCACGCGGCGCATCGAGTAGACAACCTTGTCCCCACCGCTTGCCGCCCGGATTTTCCGGCGTCACCCACGGCGCAAAAATAGTGGGACCCGTCCGATCCTTGCCCGTGGCCAGCAGTGCGGCTACTTCGTTTTTGACCATCGCGTAACCGGCATTAGCGGCATTAGTCACCTGCTGATCCCACACCTGCTGGCCGGTCCAGTACCAGTAGCAACTGGTCTCCGCCGTCAGCATTAACCGGCTGATATCGTCCAGCCACGGCTTACCGGGCAGGGCATCTTCCAGTGAATGGGCCACGTTCTGAAATGCAGTCAGCACCGCCCAGGAATTAAGGTCAGGCGAATAGGGTTGATCATAACGACTGAACCATTTCATGAATTGCGGATCACCGTTATCGGCACCACTCCATGATCCTGGTTCGATATGCGCCGTCTGGTTGGGGTCGGGCGGAAACCGATCCAGATAATCATTCACCGTGGTTAATTCAAAGCGTGAATCGCCTTGTAGCCATTGCACCAGTTGTCCGGTGTTGTGATCGTAATAGCTGTCAGCGCCACCGCCATGATTGTCGCCATCGGAATGCAGCAGGAAAAACGGCGGATGCAGGGGATCAAAATTGCCGGTATCGACAATCTGATTGTAGACCTGGCCGAGGACATCGGGGTATTGCAGCGCGCCAAAGCCGCCACGGGCGTCTTCATTGCCGATGTACCGTTCGGCAGGCACCGCAATGATTTTATGCAGCTTCCCCTCCGGGTCTTCGTATTGCACATACTCCGGTTTCAGCAGACTGGGCGAAATTTTCGATCCCGCCCAGATATTCCGCAATTGCAGCCAGTCATTGACCGGTGGATTCACTTGCTCGGCGGGATTGGGCGGCAACATGCCCTCGTTAATGCCTGCATAGGGATAATCTTTACAGGAACGGAACCGGTGAATTGAGTCATAAATTACCGCTTTGACGCCCGCCTGATTCAGCGCCGGAATCATGCGTACATGAAAAGCCGTTTCCGGCGGAAACATCACATTGGAGGCTTCAATCCCGAAGGCGGCGCGGATGATGCGGCGATGCCATTCCACCTGTTTGACGATATTGCGATCGGGAATTAACGCCATCAGCGGGTGAAAGAATCCGAACGCGACGAAATCCACTCGGGGATGACCCAGCACGGTTTGTTCCTGAGCGACGGCCCGCAGTTCGTGATTCCAGCCGCTAAATCGCCCGCCACATAAACCATCAGCGGCGCAACGCTCCAGTTGTTCAATCAGCGATCCGCTCCAACTGGTCGATAATCCCGCATGAGGCAGACCTCCGCTGAGATATTGGCGCACCGCTGTCGGAATGAAATGGGTATACGGGCCGCCCCGCGCCCCGAAAATCCCGTCCTTTTCGCCGTCCCAGTACCCGCGGTCAGTGGCGTTGTAGTAGGGCTGGTGCATGTGCTTGTGAATACCGAAGTACAGTTTAACCGGCGCATCGCCTGGCCCGACCACCACTTGAATGACCGGCTTGGGCTTGGCGTTCGGCGCGATCAGCACCCGGCGAAACTCCTTGATCCAGTCATCGCCGGCAGCCTGGCGGAAATCAGCTTGGCGACAACCTTCGACCTGCACGGTAATGGTGTCGGGCCACAGCAGCCCGGCAGGAATCACGGCGGTGTACTGGTAGTCGCCTTCGACCTCGGTCTCCACGAGCGCCGCGCCATTGAATAGCTGCTGACCACCATTGGCGTGCAGGATCAATTGCGGAAACGGGATCGGGCCATCGGCAACGAAGCTGATGGTGAAGGCCGGGTTCTTGCCAGATTCGTCGCATTGCAGCGTTTCGGGCAGTTCAATTCGCAAAATACGGGTAAAAACAGCAGTCATTGGATAACCTCGCGTGAGTTCACCGCCCCTCTTTCCGAATGAAGATAGAGCAGAGGATCGGGGTTTGCAGTAGTTGAAATGGATATAGTCATACATTAACACTCCGTCATTTTTTAAGTCATGCGCTTGTCATTTAGAACGCTCATCCGACAGGCTTCCAGCCAGTTTAGCGGGTGACGGGATTCCCGCTTTCGCGGGAATGACGGAAAGTTAAAGTCCTGAATTTTTCAGCAGGCGTGCGGGATCACGCCGCCTGATTTTTTTCCCGCTGCTCTTCCAGGTGCTTGCAATCAATGCACAACTCGGCGGTCGGACGCGCTTCCAGCCGCCGCAGGCCAATTTCCACGCCACAGGCTTCGCAGTAACCGTAATCATCGGTCGCCAACCGGCCCAGCGTCTTATCGATCTTGTGCAGCAACTGGCGCTCCCGATCCCGCGCCCGCAGGTTGATCGAAAATTCCTCTTCCTGACTGGCTCGATCGTTGGGATCGGGCAAGTTCAGCGGTTCATCCCGCATGCTGTTGACCGCACGCTGGCCCTCCGCCATGAGTTCCTGTTTCCAGGCCAGCAGGATGACGCGGAAATGCTTTTTCTGCTGGTCATTCATGTACTCCTCACCCTCTTCCATGCGATAGGGTACTAATTTGGTGATGGGGTCAGCCATGGTCATCCGCCTTCTGATTTTTGAACGCTCAAAGCAAAATCAACCACCGGCGGCACGAAATGATGCGCCAGCCGACGGCTGCACAAAACACCAAAGCTATTTTAGAGGAAATTCCGTGAATGAATGGCCGACGTGCGAGTAGCCGCTCAGTTGTCGCTCAGGCAGGTACGCAAGGCGCTGGACAAGTTCTGCAATAACTGGAAATAGGCATCGGGGCCGGCGGGCAATTCAGCACCTTCGGGATCAAGCACACCCCGGCGGGCGTTGCTGCCAGCGATAACGGTTTCGACCAGCGCCGGCTGAAATTGCGGTTCGCTGAACACGCAACGCACGTTCAGATCGCGGATTCGGGCCTGAATTTCGGCCACCCGTTTAGCGCCGGATCGCTGTTCCGGGTTCAGCACCACTGCCCCGACCCCGTTGAGGCCGTAACGCCACTCGAAATACTGATAAGCGTCGTGAAACACGATGTAGGGCTGGGTTTTGACCGGCTCCAGTTCCGTGGCCAGTTGCTGATCCAGGCGCTCCAGCCGTTCGGTCAGCGCCGCGCCGTTGCGCGGGTAGTCGGTCCGGTGCGCCGGGTCCACTTCGCTCAGGGTAGCAACAATCTGTTTGACCATCGCGGCAGCGTTGATCGGGTTCAGCCAGAGGTGCGCGTCATGGCTGGCCGCATGATGATCCTGGTGATGTGCCGGGGGCTGACTTGATTCCTCATGCTCGTGCGAATGCGACTCCCAGACCCCGCCTTCCCGCAACGGTAGCGTCACAACTCCGGGCGCATCCAGCAGGGCTACTGCTTGAACCTGGCCCTTGGCGTTAGCCAGAGGCTTGATCAGAAAACTTTCCAGCTCCGGCCCAATCCAGAACACAATCTGCGCCTGACTGATGGCGCGGGCATCCGAAGGCCGCAGGCTGTAATCGTGCGGGGAGGCACCGCCGGGAACCAGCAGCAGCGGCTCGCCTACGCCCTGCATGACCCCGGCGACCAGCGAATGCAAGGGCTTGATGCTGGCCACCACCCGGGGTTCGGCGGTCCACCCGGTCAACGGTAACAACAGCAGCCATCCAGCCAGAGTTTGTCGCAGCCGTTTTAGAGAGAACTGCCTAAACTTCATCAGGAATTCCTCAGTTAGCGTCTGAACGAAAATAGAGGGTAGTGCGGGTTAGCGAAGCGTAACCCGCCACCACGCCGATTCAAATAACGGCGGGTTACGGCTAACGCCTAACACGCCCTACACTACACGCTACATGGTACTCATTTTTCGAGGAGCAATGGCTCATGGCCGCTGAATGCTTGCTTCGGGTGGAAAATATTGGATTCGCGATTCGCGGCCATTCGATTTTGCACGAGGTGAGCGTGCAGGTCGCAGCCGGCGAGATCGTCGCTCTGATCGGTCCAAACGGCGCGGGCAAATCGACCCTGGTGCGAATAGCGCTGGGTTTGCTCGCGCCGGACTACGGCCGGGTCTGGCGCAAGCCCGGCCTGCGTATCGGCTATATGCCGCAGCGGCTGACCGTGGATGACACCCTGCCGTTGACGGTGCAGCGCTTTGTCACGCTGGGTTCGCCGGCATCGCGGGAGCGGGTGCAGGCGGCGCTGGCGGAAGTCGGGGCCGAGCCGGTCCTCAATACGCCGGTGCAGCGGATTTCCAGCGGCGAAATGCAGCGGGTGTTATTGGCGCGGACGCTGCTGCGCGAACCGGATGTGCTGGTGTTGGACGAGCCGATTCAGGGCGTTGATCTGAACGGTCAGTATGAGTTGTATGACCTGATCAGCGGGCTGCGGCAACGGCGTGGCTGCGGGATTCTGATGGTGTCCCACGAACTGCATCTGGTGATGGCGGCGACCGATCAAGTGCTGTGCCTGAACCGGCATGTCTGCTGTTCCGGGCATCCCGATCACGTCGCCCGCGATCCGGCCTATCAGGCGCTGTTCGGGCTGGATGGTGCCAGACGGCTGGCGATCTACCATCATCGTCACGACCACCGCCATGATCTGCACGGCGCGGTGGTGCCTGAGGAGGTCGATGCTCATGGATGACTTTTTGCCACGCGCCTTGGCGGGTGGTATTGGCGTGGCGCTGGCGGCGGGGCCATTGGGAACATTCGTCGTCTGGCGGCGAATGGCCTATTTCGGTGATGCGCTGGCTCACTCGGGACTGCTTGGCGTGGCGCTGGGCGCGTTATTGGGCGTCAATCCGCAGTGGGGCGTGACCGGGATTTGCCTGTTGATGGCGCTGACGCTGGCGCTGCTGCAACGGCAACGCCGGCTGGCGACCGATACCCTGCTGGGTCTGCTGGCCCACACCACATTATCGCTGGGTCTGGTGGGGTTGGCCTTTCTGGAAACGGTGCGGGTCGATCTGGTCGGTTATCTGTTCGGCGACATTCTAGCGATCAGCGTCGTCGATCTGTACTGGATCTGGGGCGGCACATTGCTGGCGCTGGCGACATTGACCGCGCTTTGGCGGCCCTTGCTGGCGGCGACCGTACACGAGGAACTGGCGCGGGTGGAAGGCGTGCCTGTGTTTCGGGTGCAGTTGGCGTTCATGCTGTTGATCGCCATTGTCATTGCGGTGGCGATGAAAGTGGTGGGCATTTTGTTGATTACATCGTTGCTGATTATTCCGGCGGCGGCGGCGCGTCGGTTCGCCCGTTCGCCGGAAGGCATGGCGGCGCTGGCCAGTGTGCTGGGTTGTGCGGCAATTGGCATCGGGCTATGGGCCTCGCTGCGCTGGGATACGCCAGCCGGTCCGTCGGTGGTGGTCGCCGCCGCAGCGCTGTTTATCCTGGGTCATGCCCTTCCCGGCTCGGCCCGCACTTGAGGGGACGGTTATGAAACGCCGGTGGATCTTGATGACGCTGCTGGTTTTAGCGGCGGTGGGTTGCGAATCCAGGGACTGCGAGCGGGTAAAAACCGCCAAGGGCGATGAAATTTGCCGCGAGGATGCCGAGCATTTGCAGGGATTGAAACGCCCCGAGCCGGATGATTCAGCCAATGAGAACCATAGTTCTGAAGCGCGCAAGGAGGAATGAATGTAACTGCACCCCCTTAA
Organism: uncultured Candidatus Competibacteraceae bacterium; assembly: GCA_903879705.1. GTDB lineage: Bacteria > Pseudomonadota > Gammaproteobacteria > Competibacterales > Competibacteraceae > RXIV01. Next base: position 18,991 of record CAIRMO010000147.1, read on the forward strand.
ATCATGGCCTATTTCTGGCTCCCAGTAGTTACGAATTTTCAAGAGATCAATGTTGGCAACTAGGGTAAGATGCTTCAATCGATTCATAACCACGATGACCCGTTGGAGAACACATGATGAACAAGGCAATCCGTTGGGGAACTTTGGCTACCAGTCTCGCTTTGGCTTTAACGCAGGCGGGATGTGGTAATGACAGTAGCGATATCCAGCAGCAGGAATCGCATTACTTCAAGGTGAAGCACATCGACGGCAAGATCATGCATGCCCAGTTGATCCGCATCCAGGATGACAAGATCATCGGCATTGCCTACCCCTATGGAATGCCTTCGGCTAAAGTCTTAGCCGCTGTTCCCACCCAGCGGATGAGTGTGCAGGAATTTGGACAGTTGGTGAAGCAACAGCCGAAAGCTCGGTCGGCCCAACAGGCGACACCGGCATATACCACGGGACTGGCTATTGGCTATAACCCTTCGACTGGAGCAACCGGCGGTCTGTGCTACAACTTTACGACCCCCGCGCCCACTAGCCCGATTTTAAATGCATCTTTTACAATAACCCACGCCGTTCAAAGTTTGGCGCAGGCTACCAAGATTTCCGCTAGTGTCCAAGCCTCTTATGGGGCCTTCTCAGCAAAGGATGGTTTTACCTACAGCGATAGTTACCAGAGTTCGACCAACTCTGGTTCGGCATATTTGAGCGCCAATGCGATCTTCACCCTCAATAATGCCGTGGACACTTCAACGAAGACTTCTGCCTTGACTTCCTTTGGTACTCAACAATTGAACGCTGGTACTTTTTCCCAAGCTTGTGGTTCTGCCTTCATGTCCATTGTTCCAGCCGGCATGGTTGTGACGGGTGGTCTGACTTGGGCATCCGACTCCAGCCAAGCATCAACGAACATAGCTAACAATTTTAGTGCTAATTATGGCCTGGATAAGTTGTCGGTCGCCATGCAAACGACAAATAGCACGGCCGCTGCCAGCGTAACACTAAACTTTATCAGTACTATCTTGGGGGGAGGTAGCTACGCTAGCCAGATTTTATCCGACATCGGTAGTAATATTGATTTATTAGCCACTTGCGCTGCCGCTGCCGGTGTCGATACGAAAACAAGTAGCGGTAGCGCTACCTTAGCCCAAGACCTCCAGGATTGTGACACTTTCTCCGCTGCGGTTGCGCAATCCGTATTTCAAAACGTGGGGGCATACGCAAATGGATTGGAGACTACTTGGCCAACCAACCTTGATGTTTTGCAAGTATTTCCGAACGGCGTTAGCGGGTTTTCGACGTCTACTCTGCAAACCATTCCAGCTTCAAAAGTATTGGCAAGCAGTGTGGATGATGTACTAAGCGGCTACCCGACAAAATTGGCTAATTACTTGGCGCTGATCAACCAAATGACGACGCTGCAATATCGGGCCAAGTCACTCTACAGTGCAGTTGGGAATGATCAATTTAATTGGCTCCCAATTTTGGTCGACCTTCAAGTCCCTCTGAACGCGGTGGAACAAATCTATCAAACAGACGCAGCCGCCTTGACTAGCAACTTGGGAACCTGTCTGAGTCCGGCTACTACCGCTGCTAATGTGACGACGCAATGCGCCCCGATTATCAATAACACCTTTACCAATGTCTATGACTGGTATGGGCCGGGCGGTGCCAATCCTAACTGGCTGGCTCAACAAAACACCATTGCCCTCCAATATTTAGGAACATTTTCTACGGCCTACGACATGCCTTCTGACACAACTTCTGTACTGGTGCCAGTCGACGTCGTTTACATCAACCCATTGGGCACCCTCAATAGCCCCGCCGAAAACATTTCAGGACAAGCGGGTTTAGCGGCTTTCGCTGATGCTCCCTACCAATGGGGTCCTACCGAAATAGCGAAAAATTCATCAGGGGCGCTTTTGCCACTTCCGCTCACGGCTGATCTGAGTGACGCTACAACTCTTGTTTCCGGTTTGACCGGTTTTTATGGCGTCTTTGACCAAAGATGGTTCGGCGCTGGTAACCCGATTTCTTGGATCACACCCTCCTGCGCGCCAAGTTTTGCCAGTCCGTGCGAACTTAGCTATCAGGTACAAAATACGAACGTACAAGATGTTGGTACGAACGTGATTAACATGACGCAGATTCCGAATTTCTTCACGACTACTGATTAATTACTTTGTTAGATTCATAACTACTCAGCATCTCTCTGGGCAATTTCCAGAAAAAATCTGATTCAATGAGGTAGGGTGTCTGAGTAGTTACGAGTGAGTAAAGCCAGCCGCCGGCGCTTTGCTCAAGGAATCAAGGCTTTTCCGGCAGTTCCCCAGTCTCAGCAGCAGTTGCTGTCGCCTGTTCCGTCTCGCGATCATGGGCGTGATCCTTGGCGATCAACATATAAATCGCCGGCACCACAAAAATGGTGAACAGCGTTCCAATCGCCATGCCGCCGACCAGCACCAGGCCAATCGAGTTCCGCGCCGCCGCGCCGGCTCCGGTCACAAAGGTCAGCGGCAAATGCCCGGCAATGGTTGCGGCGCTGGTCATCAGAATGGGCCGCAACCGGATCAGCGCTGCTTTGCGCACCGCCGCTAGCTTGGGCAGTCCGTCCAGTTGCAGCTTGTTGGCAAAATCGACGATCAAAATCCCGTTTTTGGCAATCAGCCCCATCAGCGTCACCAGCCCCACCTTGGCGTAAATGTTCATGGTGGTCGTCCAGTCCGCAGTCCAGGGAAACGGGACATTCGGGTTGGGCATCTTCAGGAAGGTGAACATCAGCGCCCCGAAGATCGCCAAGGGCACCGAGCCGAGCAGAATGATGAACGGATCGCGGAAGCTGTTGAACTGGGCGGCCAGCACCAGAAAAATCAGGATGACCGCAAAGCCCATCGTCCGAAAAAACCGGCTACCGCCCTCCAGCCGCAGTTGCCGCGATTCGCCGGTGTAGTCGATCACATAGCCCTTGGGCATGAGCTTGGCGGCCTCGTCCTCCAGAAAGCGCAACGCCTGATCGAGCGGCTGAATCGCCACCCCGCTGATTTTCACCGAATTCAACTGCTGAAAGCGGTTCAGGGTGCGCGGCCCGGTGCTGTTGCGGAGGGTGGCCACCGCGCTCAACGGCAACAATTGGTTGTTCGGACCGGTGACGTAGATCGCCTCCAGTTGATCGGGGTTGAGCCGGTCTACCCGCTGGATTTGCGGGATGACCTTGTAGCTGCGTCCGGCAATGTTGAAGCGGTTGACGAAGTTGCCGCCCACGGCTGCGCTCAAATCCGCCCCGACCTGTTGCAGGTTCAGCCCCAGAATGGCGACCTTGTCCCGGTCAATCACCACTTCGGTCTGCGGCTGATCCAGCTTCACGTCGATCAGCGGTGGAAAAGCGAACATACCGCTGCTGGCGGCTTTTTCCTGCACTTGCCGGGCAATGTCGAGAATTTGCGGGGTGCTGGCGGTCGAGGCGATGATGAATTCGACCGGGAACTGCCCACCGCCGGGCAGCGCCGGCGGGGTCACCGGAAACATCTGGATACCGGGGATGTTCCCCAGCTTCTCCTGCACCCCGGGCAGAATCTGAAACACGGTGCGTTCGCGCTGATCCCAAGGCTTGACCACCATCCCGCTGAACCCGGAGGTCGGAAAAGTAATCTGGAAGGTGAAATCGGTCTCCGGGATCGACAGGAACACCTCATTGGCGGCGGCGGTAAAGGCGCTGGTCTGGTCGAGTGTGGCATTTGCCGCGGCGTCCACAATGCCGAAAATCACCCCCTGATCTTCGCTCGGCGCCAGTTCTTCGGCAGAGAACATCCACATCGGTACGATCAGCAACGACAGCGTTCCCCACAGCAGGTAAACCGCCGGACGGGCGTTCAGGGTTTCGTCCAGCCGCCGGCCATAGAACTGCTTGAGCCGTTCAAACGCCGCGTTGATATGGGCCGGCAGCCAGTGTTGCTCGTCATCAGCAGTCAGCAGTTTCGACGACAGCATCGGCGACAGGGTCAACGCCACAATCCCGGAAAGGGTCACCGCCCCGGCCAGAGTGAAGGCGAACTCGCGGAACAGCGCCCCGGTCAGCCCGCCCTGCAAGCCAATCGGGGTGTACACCGCAATCAGGGTAACGGTCATGGCGATGATCGGGCCGGTCAGTTCCCGGCCACTGAGCAGCGCCGCATCAAACGGGCTGCGGCCTTCGCGCAAATGCCGCTCGACGTTTTCCACCACCACGATGGCGTCATCCACCACCAGCCCGACCGACAGCACAATCGCCAACAAGGTCAGCAGGTTGATGGTGAAACCAAACGCCTGCATCAGGAAAATCCCGCCGATCAGCGAAATCGGGATCGCCACCACCGGCACCAGCACCGAACGGATTGAACCAAGGAACAGAAAGATGATGATCACGACGATGATCAGGGTATCGCCGAGAGTCTTGATGACTTCCTTGATCGCGTTATTGATGTAATTGGTGGCGTCATAAGCCAGTTGCGCCCGCAGACCGGTGGGCAATTCCCGCTGAATATCCAACAGTTCGGCCCGGACCCGCTTGATGACATCAATCGCATTCGCGTTCGGCAGCGGAAAAATGCCCATGAACACCGCGGTCTGGCCGGAGAACCGCACTTCGGCGTCATAATCTTCGGCCCCCAGCCCCACATCGGCGATGTCTGCCAACCGCACCAACACTCCGCCCTGCTCCCGAATCACCAGATTTCTGAACTCATCCACTGAGCGCAGATCGGTATTCGCGGTGAGGTCCACCTTGATCAACGCGCCCTTGGTGCGACCCGGCGCGGCGAGATAATTGTTGGCAGCCAGCGCGGTACGGACCTGCACCGGACTGATATTCAACGCCGCCATCCGATCCGGTTTAAGCCAGATGCGCATGGCAAAGGTGCGCCCGCCCAGAATGTCGGCGCGTTGCACTCCTTCCAGCGCCGACAAGCGCGGCTGTACCGCCCGCACCAGATAGTCGGTGATTTCGTTCTGCTCCAGCACGTCCGAGGCAAAGCTGATATAGGCCGAGGCGAACTCGCTGTCGGCGGACTCGATATTCAGCACCGGTACTTCCGCTTCCGGCGGCAGATCGCCGCGCACCTGATCGACTTTGGAGCTGATTTCGGCCAGCGCCTTGGTCGGGTCCTGATTCAGCTTCAAGCGGGCGGTGATGGTGGACAAGCTCTGGGCGCTTTGCGATTCCAGGTATTCGATGCCGTCAGCGGAGGCGATCACCCGCTCCAGTGGAGTCGTGATGAAGCCGCGCACCAGATCGGCGCTGGCTCCAATGTAGACGGTCGTGATCTTGACGCTGGCGTTATCGCTGCGCGGATACTGGCGGACATTGAGGGTGAAAATGGCTTGCAGCCCGGCGATGATGATGACCAGATTGACCACAATCGCCAGCACGGGCCGGGTGACAAACAGATCGGTGAAGGATTTCATCTTTATGAAAGTTAAAAGTTTAATCTCAGGAATTGGCGGGCTTGGGCGCGAGCTGGAAATCGGGGGCCAACTGATTGTTCACCACCACCGCCATGCCGTTGCGGAGTTTGAAGACGCCGGTGGTGACGAGGGTCTGGCCGGCGCTGAGACCTTCCGTGACCACCACGAAATCGCCACGGGTCTTGCCTAAATGCACGAACTTCTGGTTCAGCACTTTGCCCACCGTTCCGGTTTTCTCGTCCTTTTTTTCCTCGATGATGAATACGGAATCGCCGTAGGGCGCATACAGCACCGCGGTCGCGGGAATCATCAGCACCTTCTCCACCGTAGGCAGCACGGCGACGACATTGACGAACATGCCGGGCCGCAGCAAACCCTGGCGATTGTTCAAGGTGGCCCGCAACCGGACGTTGCGGGTGGCGGTGTCCACTTCCGGGTTGATGGTCGCCAGCTTGCCGTCGAACCGCTGATTAGGAAACGCATCAGTGATCACTTGCACCGCCATGCCGACCTCAAGCTGGGCCAGGCGCTGCTGCGGAAGCGAGAAATCCACATACACCGGATTCAGCGATTGCAGGGTGACGATGGGATCGCCGGTATTCAGAAACTGGCCGAGATTGACCTGGCGAATCCCGGTTCGACCGGCGAACGGGGCGCGGAGGGTTTTTTTGGCGATGACCGCGCGGATATTGTCCATTTGCGCATCGGCCTGCTTGGCCTGGGCTTCGGTAGTCTCCAGATCCGCCTGGGACACCAGGTTCTTGGGGCGCAAATCGCGGGAGCGCGCCAAATTAGCGCGGGCCAGGTCAGCGCTGGCGGCGGCGGATCGCAGTTGGGCCTGTTCCACCGAGGTATCCAGCTCCAGCAGCAGCTCGCCGGTCTTTACCGTCGCCCCCGATTCAAAAGCGATGTTCCTGACCGTGCCCGCTTCCTCGGCGCTGAGCATGACGCCTTGTACCGCAACGACCGAGCCGACCGCGCTCAGGGTCGGTTGCCAGGTATCCGGTTTGACTTCGGCGGTGGTGACGGTCTCCGGGGGTGGCGCGGCGGCGTCATCGGCGGCGAACATGGTCTTAAACTGAAACACTTTGGTTCCGGCCAAGGCTCCAATCAAAAGCAGCAGGCTCGCCAAAGTAAAGAACACTTTTTTAATCATAGAATGTGCGGAACCGGGTAAAGGCGGTGATTGTACGTTGTTGCCCCAGCAATTCTCATTTTGACGCAAGGTTCCGTCGTTCCGGCAAGGATGCCGGAATGATGAACTCTGAGAAAACAGAGAAAACCATTTGGAGTCTACCGCCAAATCAAGTCATTGGCGTGGTCAACGTCTGGTCCGACAAAGCTCAGCAGTCTCTGAGTAGGCTAAACTTAACTGTTCCGGTTGCCGGCGCGTGGGCGTCCCGATTCGGATGAGTCTTCATAACATGATGATTGCCCTGGATTCACATTACACCATTGGCCGGCTGCACCTGCTCTGTCAGGACTATGTCTGCCAAGGTCGGAAGCCGTTCCCGTATATTATTTTGTCAGACGGCTGCTCTGCCGCCCCGGACAGTGATCTGGGCGCACGGTTGCTGGCGCTGAATGCCCGTCGGTTGCTGCCCTGGTTTGCCTTTCCGGCAGCGACTGATGCGGAACGGGTGGACCGGCACTGGCGGTTGGGACGACGGCTGGTGCGCCGCGCCGCTCGCCAGGCACGGGAGTTGGGGGTGGATGAGGAGGTGCTGGATGCGACGCTGCTGGTGGCCTGGTGCGTGGAGGACACGGTGTACGTCCATCTGTACGGGGATGGCTGCATCGCCGCCCGCCGCGCCGATGGTGAGGTTGCGGTGATTCAGGTTGAATATGCCGGGAACGCACCGTATTACCTGGCTTATCTGCTCGACGCGGAGCGCCATGATCTATACGAGTCCGCCATTGGCGATCCGTCCATCGCCCAGAGCGTTCATTATCTGAGTAAAACCGGAGTAACCCGTCGGCTGGAACCCTTTAACAGCGCCACCGTGTTCAGTTTCAACCTGACGACCCTGCCCACCGTAGCGGTGGCGACAGACGGACTGCATTCCCTGGTGAACCCGGAAACCGGCAACCGGCTGGATGCCTTGTCCGTAGCACGGGAGCTGCTGGAGTTTGGCGATGTGAACGATGGTTTTATTAAACGCCGGCTGCGGCAAGTTCTGGTCGAGTACGACCGGCTGGGCATGTTCAATTTCGACGATCTCAGCCTGGGCGCGTTTGTCAAAATCACTTGAACCCTTGGTGGATTCAACCATGAACATCTCAGCAACCGAACCGGACGCCGTGGAAGTTTCGCACCGCGACCAGGCTTCGCAATCGGAAAAACCGTTCTTTTCGGTGGATCTGGTGATTTTCACCATCCGCGAAGAGTGTTTGCAGGTCCTGCTGGTTAAACGGGCCGAAGCGCCGTTCAAGGGGCGCTGGGCCTTGCCGGGTGGATTTCTGGAGCCAGGCCGGGATGATTCAATTGAAGTCTGCGCCATGCGCCGGCTGATCGAAAAAACCGGCGTCCAAACTCCGTACCTGGAACAGATGAAGACCTACGGGTCTTGCAACCGGGATCCCCGTGGCTGGACCGCGACCACCGTTTACTTTGCCCTGATTGCCCAGGATTCGGCGCGGTTGCGGGGGAATCAGGCAACGGTGCGCTGGACGCCGATGCAGGGCGATGGGGTTAAATCCGAACTGGCGTTTGATCACGCCGCCATTCTGGCCGATGCGGCGGATCGGTTGCGCTCCAAGCTGGAATACACCCACATCGCTGTCCATCTTTTGCCGGAAGAATTCACCTTGCCGGAATTGCAGCGGACCTACGAGATCATTTTTCAGCAACCGCTGGACAAGAGTTCTTTTCGCCGCCGGGTCACTCAGGCCGACATGCTGGAGGAAATTTCCGGCAAGCAGCGTGAAGGCCCAGGCCGGCCCGCCCAAATCTACCGTTTCCGTGATTACGACCGGCGCACCTTCTTCCCGCGCAGCATCAGCCGCCACGCCCGCTGATGCGCCGCCAGTCCATTCAGAAGAACCGCAAATAGGCTTCCAGCACCCGCAAGGTGTAACCACTGGTGGATCCGTTGCGGTACTGGGCGGGATCGCCGGTCATCCACCAGGCGGCGGCGCGTTGTACCGCGACGATCTCGTTATTGCCGCTGGCCGCGAATTCCTCGCGGAACACCTTGCCCATCACGCAAACCAGCACCTGCCGGGTCAGCGCCGGATCGGTGGCGAATTGCTCCGGCGTCACCTCCAGATTCAGGCAGCGTTTGGACCAGCGCACGATGTTGTCCGGTTTGATCCGCCAATCGCTGTATAAGCCAGAATCGGGGACGGTGGGCGGCGCTGCCAGGCGGAGCGCCTCGACCAGCGCCTCGACCTTGACATCGGAAGGCGGGGTCTGGGCGGGAAGTCCCGCCGTCCACAGCAGGAACAAGATCGCCGGCAGCAGGTAGCGCAGACGGAAATGGAATGAATCGGGAAAATCAGAGATACGGGACATTACGATGACTCCACTTTGTCATAAATCTCGGCCAGCACCAGATCGCAGGCAATGGTCTCCAGGCGCAAAATACTGTCCAGACCGTCGCTTTCCGTTAATAGCCATTGCTGATCCGGTTGCCGCCGATACGATTCAATATGCGGGCGATGCTGGGTAATCAGGACATATTCGACCAGTGATTCCAGCGTGCGGTAATG
>CAIRMO010000148.1 GCA_903879705.1 uncultured Candidatus Competibacteraceae bacterium
CCCCCGCCGCCCCCGCCGCCCCCGCCGCCCCCGCCGCATGAGGCCGAACCCTTCGGCCCGGAGCCGATCACGAACGGCAGTTGTTCGCCGCGTCGGCACCCTTGGCTCAACCGCAACCCGCTGTGCGGATCGACCCAGATTTTCTCGACATCAGCCGGGGCGGGCGTATCGACCGGGTCCAGATTCAAACCGGCCATCAGATCCATCCACACCCGCAACGCGCCACTGGCCCCGCTCAGCCCGGTCGGTTTGTTGTCGTCGCGGCCCAGCCAGACCACCGCCAGCCGGTTGCCCGTGAAGCCGGCAAACCAGCTATCCCGGTAGTCATCCGTGGTGCCGGTCTTGCCGGCGATGTTCAGCTCCGGCGACAACTTGCTCTTCATCGCGGCGGCAGTGCCGGATTTGACCACCTGCTGCATGGCGTTGGTCAACACATACACCGGCCCCGGCTCGACCGCCTTCACCACATCCATCGCGTAACGCTGGAGCGGTTTGCCGCTGGTGTCAGTAACTTCGCGAATCGCCCGCAACGGAATGCGGAAGCCGCCGCTGGCGATGCTCTCGTAAATCTGCGCAATCTCGAACGGCGAGACATTCACCGCGCCCAGCAGCAGCGACGGGTACGGCTTGATCGCCTGGTCCAGACCCAGCCGCTTGAGCATCGTGACCACATTGATCACGTCCATATCCAGCCCCACCCGCACGGCCGGAATGTTGTAGGAGCGAGCCAGCGCATCGCGCAACGTGACCCGGCCATGAAATCGCCGGTCGTAATTGCCCGGACTCCAGTGCTGACTGCCGGAAGTGTAAGTCAGCGGGCTGTCGTTGATCCGGGTGATCAGGGTATAGCGGTCGGGTTGCTCCAGCGCGGTCAGATAAACCACCGGCTTGATCAGCGACCCGGCCAGCCGTTTAGCATCCAGGGCACGATTGAAGCCAACCGACTTGGGTTCCCGATCGCCGACCATCGCCAACACTTCGCCGGTCTGGGTGTCGGCGATCACCGCTGCGCCCTGCAAAGGCCGGGCTTTCGGCTGACTCTTTTCCAGCGGCGGCAGGCTGTTGATCAAGGTGTTTTCCGCCGTCGCCTGAAGACGCGGGTCCAGGGTAGTAAAGACCCGCAGTCCTTCCGAAGCCAGATCTTCGGCCTTGTAATACTGGCGCAACTGCCGCCGCACCAGATCCAGAAAAGCGGGATAAGCAGTGATGCCGCTGGACACCTTGGCCGTCACATCCAGCGTCATATCCTTGGCGACCACCGCATCCTCAGCCCCGATCAGATTCTGCTCAACCATCACCTCCAGCACGAGGGAGCGGCGCTCCTTGGCCCGATCGGGATTCTTGCGCGGCTCATACAGCGATGGCCCCTTGACCATCCCTATTAGCAGGGCCAGTTGATGCAAATCCAGATCTTCCAGCGCCTTGCCAAAATAGAACTGGCTGGCCAGACCGAAGCCATGGATGGCCCGGCTGCCGTCCTGACCCAGATAAATCGCATTGCTGTAGGCTTCCAGAATTTCGTCCTTGCCGTAGCGGGCGTCGATCAGGATCGCCATCAGGATTTCATTAACCTTGCGCTTAAGGGTGCGCTCATTACTCAAAAACAGGTTTTTGACCAGTTGCTGAGTGAGGGTGCTGCCACCTTGCACGGTGCGCCCAGCCCGCAGGTTAGCCAGCAGCGCCCGGAAGATGCCCTTGGGATTGATGCCGGCATGTTCAAAGAACGAGCGATCCTCGACTGCCAGCAAAGTGTCCACCAGCGCCGGCGGCAGATCGCTGCCTTTGAGCAGGATGCGATCCTCGTAGTGCGAGGGATAAATGCCGGCGATTTCTGGCGGGTCCAGCCGGAGCAATCCGGGCGCTTCCTGGCCATCCAGACTGGTGAGATCGACCAGGATATTGCCAGCGAACACCATCTTGACCTTGCGTGAGGGTTCCGTGTCATCCCAGAACGCGAACTCGCGGGTGATGACCTCAAAAGTTTCGCCTTGGCGAGCGTAGCTGCCCGGTTTGGTCGGCGACTCATTACCCCCTGGCGACGGAGTACAAACCACCAGTGGTGGCGGCGGTTTGCGTTTGAAGACCGGACGCTTGTTTTTGTCGGGCAGCGGCGCGGGCGGCGGCGGTGGGGGTGGTGGGCAGTTCACATCCAGATAGCGCAGCAGCTTGAGTTCCTGGGCAAAGGCGTCGGCGTTCAGCGGCATACTCTGGAACAGCTCCAGCGGCCGGGCGAACACCTTGGCCGGCAACGCCCAGCGTTTTTGGTCGAATTCGGTGCGGATGACGCCGTCCAGGTAAAACATGTACAGCGCCAGCCCGACCCCACCCAGCAGCAGTCCGCCCAGTAACAGCGAGACGAGCAGCGACGCCAGCGACCGGAACACGCCATGCCCGCGCGGCGAGGGGCGCGATGAGCGGTTTCTAGCCATGTCGGTCTCCCTCAGGAATCGCCGCGATCGGCTGATTCTGTCCTACCCTAGCGATATTCATCATTCACGATCCGGAGTCCGCGCTGTGCAAGAAGTCCACCCAACCTATGACCAGACCGCGCTGATTGCGGCGTTGTTGCAACCGGGGCGTTATCCGCACCCGGCGGCTGCGGTCGAACATTTGCAAACCCATATTTCACATATCCTGCTGGCTGGTGACTATGCCTATAAAGTCAAAAAACCGCTGAATCTGGGTTTTCTGGATTTTACCAGTCTGGCCCGGCGGAAATACTACTGTGAAGAGGAATTGCGGCTGAATGGCCGCCTCGCCCCGGAGTTGTATCTGGACTGCGTTCCGATCAGCGGCAGCGTCGCTGAACCTCGATGGGGCGATTCATCTGGCCCGGTGCTTGATTATGCGGTACGGATGCGGCGCTTTCCCCAGACGGCGCTGCTGGATCAGGTGCTGCTCGCCGGGCGCTTGGAGCCGCATCATCTTGACGCGCTGGCCCGGCGGCTGGCCGAGTTTCATCGCGCCATCCCCGCCGCCGATCCCGCTGCGCCGTTCGGAACCCCGGAGCGGGTGCAACAGCCGATGCTGGACAATTTTACCCAAACCCGGCCCTTGCTGACTGATCCCGCTGATTTGTCCACGCTGGCGGCAGTGGAACAGTGGACGCTGGCCGCTTTTGCTCGATTGTGCCCACGACTGGCCGAGCGCAAGGCTGGCGGCTGGATCCGCGAGGGCCACGGCGATCTGCATCTGGGCAACATGGTGCTGACCACAGGCGACCAGGTGGTGATTTTCGATTGCATTGAATTTAACGAGGATTTCCGCTGGATTGATGTCATCAACGATCTGGCGTTTCTGACCATGGACTTGTACTCGCGCCAGGCCGGACCCTTCGCTCAGCGGGTGCTGAACACCTATCTGGAGTACAGCGGCGATTTTGCCGGAGCGGCGCTGCTGGATTATTACCAGATTTATCGGGCAATGGTGCGGGCCAAGATCAACGCGATTGAGGCCAGCGAGGATGACGTTCCCGAAGCCACCCGCGCCGTCGCCCGGGAACAATGCCGGGCTTACCTGCAACTGGCGCTGAACCTGACGCGCCCACCTGCGCCGTTTTTATTGATTACCCACGGCGTTTCCGGTTCCGGCAAATCGCGGCGCACCAGTCAATTGCTGGAGATCTTCCCCGGCGCGATCCGGATTCGTGCCGATGTGGAGCGCAAGCGGCTGTTCGGACTTGGCCCGTTGGAGGATAGCAGTTCGGTATTCGGCCAGGGGTTGTATACCCCGGACGCCAGCGCCCGAACTTATCAGCGGTTGCTGGAACTGGCGGATCGCCTGCTGGTTGCCGGGCATCCAGTGCTGGTCGACGCCACTTTCCAGAAACGGGTCCACCGGCAACCGTTCCGCGAGCTGGCGGCCCGGCGCGGGGTTCCCTTCATCCTGCTGGATTGCGTGGCAGAACCGGCGGTCTTGCGCGAGCGGGTGGCGGCCCGGCGGTTGCGCGGTGACGATGCCGCCGAGGCCGATGTCGCGGTGCTGGAGCGGCAGCTTCAATATGACGAGCCGCCAGCCGCTGACGAGAACCCACTGAAAACCAATGGCGACGACGATCTTGAACGGCTGCGGGCGGCGATCTCCGCCGGTTCCCGCGATCGCACACCGGTCAAGGGGAGGTTGACGGCGATCTAGCGGTTATTGGACGCCGATTGTTTTGCAGTCATAATTTTCGCAGTGGGCCATATAAAGTTCGGTTTTCGAGACCCACACTTTGCTCGAAGCGTAGCTGTCAGGAACGGGAGACGCTCAATCCGTAACCTGCTGGCGATGTACGAAGTGAATAACTTTGAAGACTCCGGTGCGGTCATTTCGCACACCGGGATTCGTGAGAGGAGCAGTCGGGTAACCGGCTGTCTTACCTCGATAGCGTAGCAGCAACGCTTTCTCTGCTGCAATTGGAAACAGGAGATCAATAATGGCTATTTCTGGCTCAAAACTACAATCTTTGCTAACCAAAGGTGAACCTGAAGCTACTTTTCTTGGGAAGGCAACAAAAGAGTGTGGTGAAACATTTACCCTAAAGAAAGAACAACCGGGTTCTCCAACAGGAGGTGCAAATTTGACCAGAAAATACTTAGGCTCAAAGGGATCAAAAGTTGTCACACATATAAATAATGGAAGTGGAAAAATTTTTGGGGTAACGACTACTGCTGAGCCACTGTAAAATGCTTAAAGTATAGTCGTTCAGGAAAAAGAGCCTTGCACTAGGCTAGTAATTGGTTATTTATATATTCCCCCGACTTTGCCGGGGGATATTTTAAGACTTCAAGAGGAGAATTTGAAAATGAGTGTCATGAACATTTCGCGTGGTCAAAGGATTAAATTGACTGATATTATCTCTAACGGTAATGAGTTTCAACTAGGCATTGCTTGTAATAGTCCAGGATTAGTCGTTGATTTTTCTTGTTTTAGATTGGATGCCAGTGAGAAATTATCAGATGACCGCTATATGACATTTTTTAATCAACCCGCTACTCCTTGTGGTGGTGTTAGCCTCAGTCCCCCTACAGGAGACAGTGCAGGTTTTGCTATCACACTTCAAAAGCTGCCAACAACTATCCATCATTTGATGATTACAGCGGCTATTGATGGAAGTGGTACGATGTCTCAGCTAAAAAGCAGCTATGTCCGATTTCTTTCCAAGGGAACCGAAGTAGCTCGCTTTGATTTTACAGGTACGGACTTTTCAGCAGAACGTGCTTTAATGTTGTTGGATATTTACCGTAAGGATAATACTTGGCGAATTTCTGCGGTAGGCCAAGGTTTCAATGGTGGTTTGGACGCTCTAGTTAAGCATTTTGGGGGGTATGTTGATGAAATGACCTCTAGTTTACCATCTCCCCATCCCTCTGATACTTTGTCAAGTCAATCAAAAAGTAAAGCTGTATTGATTAAACCTGATCAAACACATCGAATAACGGTTGAAAAGAAATCAGGGTCTCCTGAAAAGATAGCATTATCGGTATTTCATGACCGGTTGCGCGATGGCAGCAATGGCCCCACGATGATTACGATTCCAGCAGGTGAGTTCTGGATGGGATCGCCAGAGATCGAAGCTGAACGGAATAGCGGCAATGAGCGTCGGCATCGGGTCAAGATTGAACAGCCTTTTAGTATCGGCAAATACGCGGTGACTTTTGATGAGTACGACCGTTTTTGTGCCGACTGGGGTAAATTCAAACCCGATGATCAAAAGTGGGGTCGCGGCAACCGGCCAGTGATTAACGTCAGTGGGTTGGATGCGCTGGAATATACCGAGTGGCTATCGGAGCAGACGGAACAAAACTATCGGCTGCCTACCGAGGCGGAGTGGGAATATGCGGCGCGAGCGGGAACGAAAACGGCATTCTGGTGGGGTGATGACATTAACCCGGATCAAGCGAATTACTACGGGGATTACACTTATCGCAATGGACTCAAGGGTGTGTGTCGTCAAAAAACTGTCCCGGTTGATCAATTTAAGCCGAATCCGTGGGGGTTATATCAAGTGCATGGAAATGTCTGGGAATGGACTGGCTCCCAGGATGACGAAAATTATGGCGGGGCAGAAATGCTGTGCGCTAATAAAGATACAGACGGCCCTTTGTCGGAGCGGGGCGGCTCCTGGAACGACATACCCGCGAGGGTGCGTTCCGCACACCGCGACGGGGGCGATCCTGCTTTCCGCTACGCCGACCAGGGATTCCGTCTCGCCAGATCCTTATAACCCTTTATTCTTTATCCTTTTACCCTTTACCGCTCGCTGCGATATTACTCGCGGTTCCAATTCAAAACCGGACATGTATCAGCGGTAAGTTATTGTTTTAGCGCAACTAAAGCCTAAATAGCCTTGGCAATGTCTGGATCAGCATTGGGGTCTCTACAGGTGTTGTTTCTGGAAGATTTCAATTACCCCTGCCTATAATCCGCTTTTTCACGACTCAACGATGGGGGCGCGATGGCAAAGTACGACGTTTACGGAATCGGCAATGCACTGGTGGATATGGAATATGAGGTCGAGGTGACTGACCTGGAGGCGCTGGGCATTGATAAGGGCGTGATGACCCTGGTGGATGAGGAGCAGCAGTTGCGAATGATGGCGCATCTGGCCGCCCATCCTCATCAGCGCAGTTCGGGCGGGTCGGCGGCCAATTCGATGATCGCGGTCCGCCAGTTCGGCGGGAGCAGTTTCTATTCCTGCAAGGTGGCGGGCGATGCTCTCGGTCACTTCTACATGCAGGATCTGCTCGATGGCGGGGTGAATACCAATCACCACACCGAAAGGGAGCCGGGCCATACCGGCCGCTGTGTGGTGCTGGTCACGCCGGATAGCGACCGGACGCTTTGCACCTTCCTGGGGATCAGCGGCGAGTTGTCTGCGAAGGAACTGGTCGAGGACGCCCTGTGTGACTCGGCCTACTTCTATATGGAAGGCTATCTGGTGACTTCGGAAACCGCCCGCCAAGCCTGTATTGCCGCCAAGCGCCTGGCCGAGGCGGCGGGGGTCAAGACCGCGATTTCCTTGTCTGACCCCAATATGGTCCGGTTTTTCAAGACCGGGGTACTGGAGATGATCGGTTCCGGCGTGGATCTGCTGTTCGCCAATGAGGACGAGGCCAGAGACATGGCCGGCGCTGCGGACCTGGGCAGCACGGTCGAGTACCTGAAGACCCTCAGCCGCGAATTTGTGATTACCCGCGGTTCCAAAGGCGCGCTGGTTTGGGACGGTCAGGCGCTGATCGACATTGACCCGGTTCCGGTGGACGCGGTGGACACGGTCGGGGCCGGGGATATGTTCGCCGGAGCGTTCCTCTATGGTCGGGTTCAAGGTTGGGAACACCGGCGCGCCGGGGCCTTGGCTTCGGCGGCGGCGGCCCGGTTGGTGACTCGTCTAGGGCCGCGCATGGCGGCAACGGAGACTCAGGCGATTTTGCAAGGCTTTCGGTAGTCATCGAAGGTGTCATTTCGGGTTATAGCAGAACGCGCATCGGGCGATGGACTGGTGGGGTGAGCGGCCTGATCAGGACGGGTCAGCGTAGCCCAGACTGCGCAACGCCCGTTCGTCGTCGGACCAGCCCTCACGGACCTTGACCCAGGTTTCCAGATAGACCTTGCGATCCAGCAGACGCTCCAGGTCCTGGCGGGCTTGGCGACCGACTTCGCGCAAGGTCGCGCCTTTTTCGCCGATGACGATGCCTTTTTGGCTGGCGCGTTCAACCCAGATCAGGGCATGGATACGCACCAGCCGCTCATCTTCAATAAACTGTTCGATTTCGACGGTCAGTGCATAGGGCAGTTCTTCACGCAGCAATCGGGTCAATTTCTCGCGGACCAGTTCCGCCGCCAAAAACCGCTCGCTGGCGGTGGTGAGCTGATCTTCCGGGAACAGGAAATCTTGCACCGGCAACAACCGGGCGATGGCCTGCTCCAGTTCCGCCACGTTATCGCCCTTGAGCGCCGACAACGGCGTCACTTCGGTGAAATTCCGTTTTGCGGCGATCTCTTGCAGGAACGGCAGCAGGCGTGATTTGTCGGCGATCCGGTCAACCTTGTTGACCGCCAGCACCACTGGCCCGGCAAAATCGACCAGTCGATGCAAAACATCCTGATCCTCATCAGTCCAGCGCAGCGCCTCAATCAGGAACACCACGGTATCGACATAGCCAAGAACACTGGCCGCGGCCCGGTTCAGATAACGGTTCATCGCACGCCGACCCTGGCGGTGCAGGCCCGGCGTGTCCACATACACGATTTGCGCGTCGGGCAGCGTCTGAATGCCGAGGATGACATGGCGGGTGGTTTGCGGTTTAGGGGAAGTGATGCTCAATTTCTGGCCGAGCAACCGGTTGATCAGGGTGGACTTGCCGACGTTGGGCCGACCCAGCAGAGCAGCGTAACCAGCGCGAACCGGGGCTGACATCGGCTGGCTTAAATTTGTCATTTTAGGGTTTTTCATAGTACTATGGTGCCATGAAACTCAGTGTATGGGCTAAATTACAAGGGTTGCAGTACAGGTCGGCCTGGAAGATGTGGAAGGCCGGTAAGCTGCCGGTTCCCGCCGAACAACTGCCGACCGGGACGATCATCGTGCATCCGCCGGCGGCGACTGCCGATAGCGGCGTGGCGTTGTATATCCGGGTGTCCAGCGCCAGCCAGCGAGCCGACCTGGATCGCCAAGTGGCTCGTTTGGCGGTGTATGCCGCTGAAAACGGCCTGCGCGTCGTGGAGGTCGTCAAGGAAATCGGATCGGGGCTGAACGGTCACCGGCGCGGTTTGATACGGCTGTTGCGCAATCCGAAGGTTACGACCGTGGTGGTCGAACACCGCGACCGCCTGATACCGTTTGGCTTTGGGTACATCGAAGCGGCGCTGGCGGCGCAAGGCCGGACAGTCGTCGTGATCGATCCTGCCGAAGTCCAGGATGACCTGGGGCAGGATGTAGCCGAAGTACTCACCTCGCTGTGCGCCCAGTTATACGGTCAGCGGGGCGCAACGAACCGGGCAAAACGCGCCTTGGCGGCGATGGCGTGCGAACTGTCCTGACTCACCGGATTTGTTCCAACGCCTGGCGGGCAGCTTCCTGTTCAGCTTTGCGGCGACTGCTACCTAACGCGACGGCGCGCACGGCAGCAGTGACGCATTCCACGACAAAACTCTGCAAGTGCGGCTCGCCGCGAATTTCCAGCACGTTATAGATCGGCAAAGGCTGCTGATGGGCTTGCAGATGTTCCTGCAAGCGGGTTTTTGGATCTTTCAGCTCGCTGGCGCTGACCAATCCGGCCAGCCAGTCCCGGTACAGCCGCAGGATCAAATCACGACAGGCGACGAAACCGCCGTCCAGATACACCGCCGCAAAAATCGCCTCCAGCGTGTCCGACAGGATCGATTCACGCCGGAAACTGCCGCTTTTCAATTCACCCGGTCCCATCCGCAACCAGTCGCCCAGTTTCAGGCCACGCGCCAGTTCCGCCAGCGTTTCGCCCTTGACCAGGCTGGCCCGCAACCGGCTCATCTCGCCTTCGCTGGCACCGGGGTACTGCTGGAACAGATACTCAGCGATGATCAGGTTCAGCAGGGCATCACCCAGAAATTCCAGCCGTTCGTTATTGCGGGCAGAAACGCTGCGGTGGGTCAACGCTTCTTCGAGCAGGGCGGGCTGCTGGAAACCGTAATCCAGCGTAGCGCACAACCGGCTGAGTGGCGGGTTCACTGGAGTGCAATAGTTTCGTTGACCTTCAGCACCACATACAGCCCGTAAAACAGCTCGGTCTCTTCCTGATAAACCAGTTCCAACACCCGGGTATTGCGGTCGTTCTTGATCTTCAGATCGCGGGCCTTGACTTTATCGACATAGCCAATATCAAACCGTTTCTGGATAGCGTTCTGAATGTCCGACGGACTCATCTGCGCCAGTTGCGGTTCCTTGCGGATGCTCTCGATGGTGGATTTGATCGTGTAGTACTGGATGTACATCGGAACCACCTTCATCCCAATCAACCCGATGAACGCGATCACAATGATGATCAGCAACATGCCAATCAGGGTCATGCCACCTTGTTGCCCATTGCCTTTCGGCTTTCCTTTCAGCCACCGTCTGGTTTGCATCTTGCGTTTCCTCCTCAGTTGTCGGTTGTCTACTGAATACTGTTGCCAATTCGCCCACACCGGCCGTTCAAAGTAATGCAATCCAGATTCATCCAGATGAAGAACGCCTTGCCGATCAGGTTTTCTTCCGGCAGCGGCCCCCACACCCGGCTGTCGCTGCTGTTGTCGCGGTTGTCGCCCATCATGAAGTAGTGGCGGTCGGGCACCTGATAGTCCCAGGCCGTGGTTCCATCGGGTTCCCGGCGTAATTGCAGGCCCGGCCAGAATCCGGTCAACGGCCAGCGGCCATCAGTCAGCATCTGGATGTGATGGTTGATCGAACCCAGTTGCTCATCAAATTGCTGGTAGCCGGAATCAGCCGGATTCGTCGGTAATGACGCCAGCGCCGCCGGCTGGCCGTTGATCAGCAACTGCCGATTCCGATACTCCAGCCGGTCGCCGGGTAAGCCCACCACCCGCTTGATATAGGCGACCGCGGGTTCACGCGGGTAACGGAACACGGCGACATCGCCCCGCGCCGGCTGACCGCTGCCGAAAAACCTGGCGTTCAGCACCGGTAAGCGCAAACCATAGGAAAATTTGTTGACCAGAATAAAATCACCATTGAGCAGTGTGGGCACCATCGAATCCGAAGGAATCCGGAAGGGTTCGACGATGAATGAACGCAGCACCAGCACCGCCAGGATCACCGGGAAAAAGGATTTGGACAGATCGACATACCACGGCAGCTTGATCGCGGCGGTGGCTATTTTCGACGCGGCGCTGCCGACTGCGACCCGGCGTGGCGCCAGCACCCACGCATCCAGCAACCAGATGCCGCCGGTCAATCCGGTCAGCACCACCAGCACCGCAGCAAAATCAATGTTCATGGGGGCATCTCACAAGTTCTTGTCCATTTGCAGCACCGCCAGAAAGGCGTCCTGCGGGATTTCTACCTTACCGACCTGCTTCATCCGCTTCTTGCCGGCCTTCTGCTTTTCCAGCAGTTTGCGCTTGCGGGTGATGTCGCCACCGTAGCACTTGGCGATGACGTTCTTGCGTAACGCCTTGACCGTAGTGCGGGCGATGATCTGGCTGCCCACTGCGGCCTGAATAGCGACTTCAAACATCTGTTGCGGAATCAGTTGCTTGAGCTTGACCGCCAGATCGTGACCCCGGCGCTGGGCTTGGTCGCGGTGGATGATGACCGACAGCGCGTCCAGTTTTTCACCATTGATCAACACGTCCAGCCGGACCAGCGGCGCGGCCTGAAACCGCTCAAAGCTGTATTCAAAGGAGGCGAAGCCGCGACTGACCGATTTGAGCCGGTCGAAAAAGTCCATCACCACTTCACTCATCGGCAGCTCGAAACTCAGTTGCACCTGACTGCTGGTGTAATGCAGGCCGCGCTGCGCTCCACGCTTTTCGATGCACAGGGTGATGATCGGCCCCAGATGTTCCTGCGGGGTCAGAATGTGGGCGATGATGATCGGTTCGCGCACTTCAGCGATTTCATTGACCGGTGGCAACTTGGCCGGATTATCGATGGTCAAGGTCTCGCCACCGCTGGTCAACACCTGATAAACCACAGTCGGTGCGGTGGTAATCAAATCAAGGTTGTATTCCCGCTCCAGCCGCTCCTGGACGATTTCCATGTGCAGCAAACCCAGAAAACCGCAACGGAAGCCAAAGCCCATCGCCTGCGACGTTTCCGGCTCAAAATACAAGGAGGCGTCGTTCAGCCGCAGCTTCTGTAACGCTTCACGCAAGTTGCCAAAATCATCGGAATCCACCGGGAACAGACCGGCGAACACCCGTGGCTGGATTTTCTGAAAACCCGGCAACGGCTCGGTGGCTGGTCGATCCGCGCCGGTGAAGGTATCACCCACCGGCGCGCCGTCAATGTCCCTGATCCCGGCGATGATGTAGCCGACCTCGCCCGCATTCAACACCGGCTGATCGGTGCGCTTGGGGGTGAAGATGCCGACCGCTTCGACCTGAAAATTGCGCCCGGTCGACATCACCTGGAGCTTCTGTTTGGGCGTGATCCGACCGTCCATCACCCGAACCAGTGAGATAACGCCGACAAAATTATCGAACCAGGAGTCGATAATCAGCGCCTTGAGCGGGCCGTCCGGATCGCCTTGCGGCGCCGGGATACGGGCGATGATTTCTTCCAGCAGCTCAGGAACGCCCAGGCCGCTCTTGGCGCTGACCCGCAGGGCGTGGCTGGCGTCCAGACCGATGATGTCGCCGATCTCATGCGCTGCCCGCTCCGGGTCCGCCGAGGGCAAGTCGATTTTGTTCAGCACCGGCAGCACTTCCAGACCCTGCTCCATCGCGGTGTAGCAGTTGGCGACGCTTTGCGCCTCGACCCCCTGGGCGGCGTCCACCACCAGCAACGCGCCTTCACAGGCGGCCAGCGAGCGCGAAACTTCGTAGGAAAAGTCCACATGCCCGGGGGTGTCGATGAAGTTCAACTGGTAAATCTGGCCGTCGCGGGCCGGGTAGCGCAAGGAGACACTCTGCGCCTTGATGGTGATGCCGCGCTCCCGCTCCAGGTCCATCGAGTCAAGCACCTGATCGGCCATTTCCCGTTCGCTCAGGCCGCCGCAAATCTGGATGAATCGATCAGCGAGAGTCGATTTACCGTGATCAATATGGGCAATAATGGAAAAGTTGCGAACGGTGTCCTGTTTCAATCCGGGTTCTCTTGGAAGAATGCGCGATGCTGAAAAAGTAGCTAGGCGGAGGGTTTGCCGGCTGATCAATCCCGGCTCGATTGGAGGAGTCATCGCGGCAGGTAAAAACCAGGGCGGGGGATTATAGCGGGATCAGCGCGGAGAAAGCACACCGCCAGGTGCGTTTGCCGGAAGCACCCGATGCAACACCACGGGCTGATAACGGGGGTCATGCCGCAGTCGGCGGGATAGAGTACGCACCGCCAGAAAGCCCAGCCCCAAGCCCAGCACGCCGAGCAGAATCACCGGCTCTTCGCCGGCCCCGGCGAAAGCGGATTCACCCAGCAAGGCACCCGCCAGCAACAGCACGAGCGGCAGCAGATAAGCCAGCAGCGCCCCGCGCAGCAAGACGCCATCAGCCAGACCCACGATCACGACATCACCGGCCTGCAACGGTAATTCCGACATCGCCCGCACCCGGGTCGAACGTCCGCTCCAGACCTTGGCCAGCGCCGCCGTCCCGCACCCGGCGCTGGCATGGCACGCACCGCAAGCCGACTGGCGCTGAATGTCCAGCCAGACATAGCCGGGACCGACCTCCGCTACCACGGCACGCTCTTCGATCATGGCTGGGCGGCTTCATCAGCGCGGTGAATAGCGACGGCGATACGCTCCACCGTTGCGGCCGGCGTCTCGCCCACCACCAGCACCTGATACCCGTCTACGGTGGCGCCAAAGGCGTTCATCGAACCGAGCTGGGACGCACCCTGCAACAGCGCTGGCGTTCCGTCCAGTTTTTCCAGAAACACTGAAATGGTGGCTAGCCCGTCAGCAAAGACCAGATGTTCGGTTTGGCGCCGGTCGGCCGTCTTGGCAAAGCGGTTGTGCAGCA
The DNA here is from genome assembly GCA_903879705.1 of uncultured Candidatus Competibacteraceae bacterium. Taxonomy (GTDB): domain Bacteria; phylum Pseudomonadota; class Gammaproteobacteria; order Competibacterales; family Competibacteraceae; genus RXIV01. Next base: position 13,639 of record CAIRMO010000148.1, read on the forward strand.
CTTTGACGAAGCCATCGGGGATTTGCTCGACCCGCCAAACCGATTGCGTCACCGGATCGCCGGGCGTTGCCTGCGGATTGTCGCCGGGCGGGCTGGCGGGTAACGCGGCCGGAGCCTCAAACTCGGCTTCATCGATCTGCGGTTTAATCTGGAAATCGGTGAACATCAATTGTTCAATCGGATAGCCCTTTTCATCCAGCAGCACCGAGCGCAGCACCATACCGGTGCCTCGATCCAGCCATAGCCGATAACCGAACCGCCAGTGGTCCCGAGGCTGAATGGCGATCACCTGGGTATCCAGCCCGGCGACCCGATCATCGCCCAGCAGGGCAAAGTCGTAATGGCCTTCCAGCCGGCCCAGTTCGCTGGGGATGGAGACGGGAAAGGGGGAACGCGGATAGTGGCCGTCGGCGGAGTTGGCTTGCGGATCCGCCGACCGGCAGATCACGCTGTTATTGGCGACCACGATTTCCCGGGGTGGCCCGCTCAGCGAGAACAGCCGCTGTCGTTCCCCTTCGAGACCACCGCGATGCACGATCCGCATCGCTTCAAGATGCGAACCCTGAATATAAATGAAGGTGCCTTCATAGCTGAGGGCCTGGGCCGACTGGATCATTCGTTCCAGCCATTGTCTGGCCGAGGCGGTATCCGGCGGGGGCCGGCCAGCAGAAGACCAGGAGCCGGCAGCGAGCGCCAGGGCGGCGCAATAAATCAGCGTCCGCTTCATTCGACGTGTTAGCGGCTGTTGGAACCGGTTTGGTAACCGACCATGCGCACATAGGGCAACACGCCCTGGACGCTGTTCATGGAGGCGTAGCCGTTGTGGCTGACCAGATAACGGTTCAGGCGAGCCTGGGCCGGATCGTTGGTGAGCGGGGGGTTCAGGGCGGCGGCTTGAACCGGGATGCCGATTGATCCGGCAGACGCAGCGGTCTGCGCGATGGGCGTGGATGCGACGTCGGGCGTCTTCATCTGGATTCCGACCAGGGCGACCAACGCCACTGATGCGGCCAGGCCAAAGCCGGTGACCGGTTTGTACCAGGCCGGTAACGGCTTGATCGTTGATTGCGGCAGGGGTTCGTTGGCAATGGCCTCATGGATGCGGGCGGCGAAGGCGGGATCCAGCGTGTCAGGCAGATGGCCCTGGAGCGCGTCGCTGATCAGGTGATAGCGTTCCCAGCAGGCTTGCAACCCACGATCCCGGCTGAGGCGGCGCAAGGCCAGGTTGATTTCCAGCGCGTCAAGTTGTTCATCGACCAGCGCCGAAAGCTGGCTGGCCGCGAGTTCGATGTTGGCATCGGCAGCAACCGGCGCCGAAAATGGTTCAGCCGTCTGTTCAACCATGACTGTATCTCGAAACTAGCTCAGTAGTGGACGCAATTTAGTGTCAATCGCTTCCCGCGCCCGGAAAATCCGGGAACGCACGGTGCCGATTGGACACCCCATGGTTTGGGCAATTTCCTCATAACTCATTCCTTCGAGTTCGCGCAGGGTGATGGCGGTGCGCAGGTCCTCGGGCAGATTCTCAATCGCCTTGAAGATCGTGGCGGCAATTTCATCCTTGAGCAGCAACCGCTCGGGGGTCTCGTATTCTTTGAGCGGCGATTGGCCTTCATATTGCTCGGCTTCATGAGCGTCGATGTCGGAAACCGGCGGCCGCCGACCCTGGGCGACCAGATAATTTTTGGCGGTGTTAATGGCGATCCGGTATAGCCAGGTGTAGAACGCGCTGTCACCGCGAAAGTTTGGCAAGGCCCGGTAGGCTTTAAGAAACGCCTCCTGGGACACATCCTGGGCTTCGCTGGGATCATGCACATAACGGGAGATCAGCTTGATGATCTTGTGCTGGTATTTGAGTACCAGCAGATCAAACGCGCGTTTATCGCCTTTTTGGACCCGTTGAACCAGATCGCGATCCAGATGACCTTCGCCCATCCGGGCAGACCCCTTTATCAATAAGGCAATGGCGAGTCCCTGCTGGCACGGTAGACCGGGGCCGGTTCCGTTAGTTCGCAGGGTCGTCAGGATATGGTTATAGTGCTGAATCGGCGGCGGAACGAAAACACAGGGTTTCCGCCCCTCAATCCGGCGTACAGCAACGCCATTGTACCCAACATGGGTACTCAAAATAGCCTATTCGCGGAGTTGCTCAAAGCGATGACGACCTCCCCGGTTTCCACTGACGTTTTGATCCTGGGCGGCGGCGCCGCCGGCCTCAGTCTGGCGCTGCGGCTGGCTGACGCTGCCCAGGTTACGGTCCTGACCAAGGGGCCGCTGCATGAGGGCAGCACTTACTATGCCCAAGGTGGGGTGTCTGCGGTGCTGGACGCCGCCGACTCCATTACCTCGCATATTGAGGATACGCTGATCGCCGGGGCCGGTTTGTGCCATGCCGACGCGGTGCGGTTTACGGTCGAGCATGGCCGGGCGGTGATCGAGTGGCTCAGCGCCCAAGGGGTGCTGTTTACCCGTGAACCCGGTGCCGATTATCACCTGACCCGCGAGGGCGGTCACAGCCATCGGCGGGTGGCCCATGTCGCCGACGCCACTGGGCGGGCGATTCAAACCACGCTCGATGAACGCGCCCGCAACCATCCGAATATCACCCTGCTGGATCAGCATATCGCGGTGGATTTGCTGACCGGTCGCAAACTGGGACTGGCCAGCAACCGTTGCCTGGGAGCGTATGTCCTGGATCGGCGCAGCGGGCGGGTGGAGGCGCTGGCGGCCCGGTTTGTGGCGCTGGCGACCGGCGGGGCCAGCCGGGTTTATCTTTATTCCAGCAATCCCGACGGTTCGACCGGCGATGGTATTGCGATGGCGTGGCGGGCCGGCTGCCGGGTAGCAAATCTGGAGTTCATGCAGTTTCATCCCACCTGCCTCTATCACCCGCAGGCCAAGAATTTCCTGATTTCCGAGGCGGTGCGCGGTGAGGGTGGTTATTTACTATTGCCGGATGGTACCCGGTTCATGCGCCATTTCGACGTGCGGATGGAACTGGCCCCGCGCGACATCGTAGCCCGGGCCATTGACCATGAAATGAAACGCTTGGGCGCGGAATGCGTGTATCTGGACATCAGCTATAAACCGGCGGCGTTCATTCAGGAGCATTTCCCGAACATTTATGCCAAGTGCCTGGAATTTGGCTTTGACATGACCCGCCAGCCGATTCCGGTGGTGCCGGCGGCGCACTATACCTGCGGCGGTGTTCTGACCGATCTGCACGGACGGACGGACGTGGAAGGCTTGTATGCAGTGGGTGAAGTCGCGTTTACCGGGCTGCATGGGGCTAATCGCATGGCCAGCAATTCGTTGCTGGAATGCCTGGTCTTTGCGGCGGCGGCGGCGGACCAGATTCGCCCGGACCTGGATCGCGTCCCGGACCTGCTGACCTTGCCCGATTGGGACGAGAGCCGGGTCACTGATTCTGATGAAGAAGTGGTGGTGAGCCATAACTGGGCGGAATTGCGGCAGTTCATGTGGGATTACGTCGGGATCGTCCGTACTAACAAGCGACTGCAACGCGCCCAGCACCGGGTAGATCTGCTGTTGCGGGAGATCGCTGAATACTACGGCCATTTCCGGATCAGCGGCAATCTGGTGGAACTGCGCAATCTGGCGCAGGTGGCGGATTTGATTATCCGCTGCGCCCTGGCCCGCAAGGAAAGCCGGGGACTGCATTACACCCTGGACTATTCCAAAGCCGGCGAGACCGCGCCGGTGCGGGATACGGTGCTGGTTCCGGTTAATTTCGCCGGTGCGGATGCGCCGCCGCACTGGTGAGTGCGTACAGGAGCGAAGTTTTGACTACAATGCTCGTCGGGATTGCAACTTCGGTGCGCTTGAATGTTGATTGCCAAGCCCTTACAGGCTGAGTGCCCACTGCCACAGTGAGCCTGAAAGCTGGGACTTCTTACGGAAATTCTGATGAAAAAACTTCAAGATTTGATTGAGCAGGCCTTCTTCAGCAGCCGCTGGCTGCTCGCCCCCATGTATGCCGGGCTGGTACTGGCGCTGGTCTTGCTCCTGGTTAAGTTTGGGCTGATGTTTGGCCATGCCTTGCACGAAACCATCGGTGCGAACCCAAGCGACCCCTCCAAGCTGGTGCTGGCTATCCTCCATCTGGTGGATTTAACGCTGGTGGGTGGTCTTGTACTCATCATCGTCTTCTCCGGCTACGAGAATTTCGTCTCCAAGATTGACTGCGCCGAGGGGCACAAAGACCGTCCCTCGTGGATGGGCACGATTAATTACGGCGGCCTGAAGCTGAAGATCATCGGTTCAGTGGTCGCCATCTCTATCATTCACCTGCTAACCGATTTTATGGGGGTTGGCAACAGTGCGGCGATCACGCTCGCCCATGCACAGAGACTGATGGAATCCGCTACGGGAACGGATGAGATGCTGAAGGCGGCGGAGGCCTATGCCCAGATGTCGGCGGCGCTCAACACGGCGGAAAGCCACAAGTTGATCTGGAAGGTTGGCCTGCACATGGCATTCGTGGTTTCGGGCGTAATGTTCGCCATCATGGAAAAGATCTCCCATTCCGCCAATTCACACGGCCCGTCCGCCGGCGACACCGTTTCGGAAACCGCTACGGGTGAGAATGGAAAACACGGCTACTGACCGCGGACGAATGATGCTGAGTCTTCAAGCGGTTCAGCAAATACCGCTTCCAACGACAGGATGTGCTTAAAGAACTTCTGTTTTTAGGGAGAGGCGGTCTTGCCACGTCCTTACCCGACTCACAGATAATGTCCTGGGCATGACGCAAAAAGGCTTACTTCATTCAAAGTCCACTCATGGAGAAGATCGATGATTAGGTACGACAACAAGAACTGGATCAGCCTGCTCTTCACCCTCAAAGGCTCGGTCCTTCGCAGCATTGCCCTGCGGATCGTGCTTTTCAGTACTCTTAGTGCCGCCCTCGTAGAGCTGCATCAGAGGCAAATCATCAACCTAAAGGATGTTTCCAGTACGCCGTGGACAATGGTGGGTGTGGCTTTGGGGCTACTCCTAGTCTTTCGCACGAATGCCTCTTATGACCGTTATTGGGAAGGACGAAAACAGTGGGGCAGCATACTGGTCGCCATTCGCTCTTTGGGGATAGGTATTTTCGCCTATCTTGCACCGCATCCTAATGCCGCCGCTGTTCAGCAACGATTGAACCGGCTACTGATTGCTTTTCCAATTTTGTTGAAACAACGGCTGCGCCAAACCGAAGATTCGCATGAAGTTCAACGAGTTCTCTCCCCGGAAGACCAGCAGATACTGGCGGGCACAAGCAATCCGGTAGCCGCTATACTGTTCATGATGGCGTCGATTCTGGGGCAGTGCGCGGCGCAAGGGATGCTCACTGAGCAGCGCTTCACCATGCTAAACGCTTACCTTGTTGAATTGTCCATAAATAGCGCAGGCTGTGAGCGCATTCGCAATACTCCACTGCCCATCGCTTATGTGCTGCATCTCAAGCGGTTTCTTACCCTGTTTTGCCTGACTATTTCCCTTCCTCTCGTGGCAGGAATGGGGTGGTGGAGTGTGCTGGTGACGGCGATGATCAGTTATTCTTTAATCGGTATTGAGGAAATTGGCGTAGAAATCGAAGACCCCTTCGGCGATGATCCCAATGATCTGCCCATCGACGAAATCTGCACTGCTATTGAGCAAAACCTCATTGAGTTTGCCCGTCTTGCAGAACTTACGGCAACGCCTGCCGTTGCGGTATAACCTCAAGTCCTAATATCCGCTCCCGCTTTCAGGCCGGGGATTTTCACGGGAAATTTTCAAGCACGGTTCTTAGGGAAGGGCGTGGCAGTAATCCACCTTTAATGGAGGCACTGCCATTAAGTTAAGGATTCAGGACGTTGGGTTGTCTACTTTTTCCGTCATACTCGCGGATACGAGTATCCAGTTTTTTCAGCAAGTTACTGGATTCCCGCATCCGCGGGAATGACGGAAGACAGTTTTTCAGCGAGTTACTGGATTCCCGCATCCGCGGGAATGACGGAAGACAAACTGTTGGCGTTATGGGTCAAGCATCGTTCCCTTAACTTAATGGCAGTGATTCATGGGGAGAGGGGACTGGACGCTTACGATCAGAAAAGCAGCCGCTATCATGCCGGTTTTATCGCGAGAGATTTGCCATGCCAATTTTTGAACTGCCCAATTTTGTAAGCACTTTTTTAGCGGTCATGGCGGCGTTATTTGTCTTTGCCGTCGGCGTTGGCGTTCTGTTCGTCGCCATTCTCTACCTCATCGACATCACCCAGACTCAACATGCCATTCGCCGCAATTTCCCGGTCATCGGGCGCTTGCGTTACCGGATGGAACATCTCGGCGTGTTCTTTCGCCAGTATTTCTATGCCATGGATCGGGAAGAAATGCCGTTTAACCGGGCACAACGCGCCTGGGTCTATCGGGCGGCGAAGAATCTGGATAACACCCAGCCGTTTGGCTCGACCCGCGATTTGCGCCCGCCGGGTACGCTGCTGTTCGCTAACGCCACCTTTCCAGCGCTGGACACGGTGGCTGAACCGGGATCGCCCCTGGTCATTGGCCCGGAGTGCGCCCAGCCCTATCCCGCCCGGAGTTTCTTTAATCTCTCGGCCATGAGCTACGGCGCAATTTCTCAGCCGGCGGTCCTGGCGCTCGCCAACGGGGCGCGGCTGGCTGGCTGTTGGATGAACACCGGTGAGGGTGGGTTATCCCCGTATCATCTGGCCGGCGGCGCTGACCTGGTGTTTCAAATCGGTACCGCGAAATATGGCGTTTGCGATACACAAGGCGGCCTGGATGAAACCCGCTTGCGGGAAGTGGCCGCGCATCCCCAAGTCAAGCTGTTTGAAATCAAGCTCAGTCAGGGCGCGAAACCGGGCAAGGGCGGTATTCTGCCGGCGGTCAAGGTGACGCCGGAGATTGCCGCGATTCGTGGTATCCCGGTCGGCCAGGATTCCCGCAGTCCTAACCGGCATCTGGACATCGCCGATACGGCGGCGCTACTGGCTTTCGTCCACCGGGTGAGAACGCTCACCGGCAAACCCACCGGCTTTAAGCTGGTCATCGGCGATCCGCGCTGGCTGGACGATCTGTGCCGGGAAATCGTCCACCAAGGGTTGACCAGCGCTCCCGATTTCATCACGGTGGACAGCGCCGACGGCGGCACTGGCGCAGCGCCGATGAGTCTGCTGGATTATGTGGGCTTGCCGTTGTCGGAAAGTCTGCCGCGGGTAGTCGATAAACTGGTCGAGTACGGATTGCGCGGGCGGATTCGAGTGATCGCGTCCGGCAAGCTGATCAATCCTGGCGAAGTGGCTTGGGCGCTATGTGTGGGGGCGGATTTTGTCAATTCGGCGCGGGGATTTCTGTTCGCGCTCGGTTGTGTGCAATCCATGCGGTGTGACAAGAACACCTGTCCGGCGGGAATCACCACCCACAATCCTCGCCTGCAACAAGGTTTGGACCCCAAAGACAAGGCGGAACGGGTGCGGCACTATGCGGAGAATATGCGGCATGAAGTGGGCATTATTGCGCACGCCTGCGGCGCGGCAGATTTCCGGCAACTCCGGCGCGAGCATTGCCGGATCGTGGTTGGCCCCGGTCGCTCGGTTCCGCTCAACGAACTTTATTCCCGGAATGAGGGGCTTCGCGGATGAAACGCTTGCCGCAACATCCATGCGGCGCGGGCATAGTCCGGGGTATCCGTAGCAACGATAATCCGATCCCGCGCCGCCGGCTCCAAACCCGCTCACGCCAAAAGCGCTGATTTCGATCCTGGCCCTGGAGGAATCTGCTCCAGCCATCAACTACCACACCACAATCCGAGTTTAAAGAGGCACCGTAAGTTATGACTTCATCTACCCCGCTACCCTCCCTGCGGTTCTGCTATGCCGAGGCGCTCCATGCCAAGATTCTCAATCTGCTGGAGACGCTGGAGCAGGCCGAAGATCCAGCCAAACACCGCAGCGCTTTGGGTGATCTGGTGGTGGAATTGACCAACGCCGGGATGGATGACTATTTTATTAAGCCGCTCCAGTTAGCCAAGGTGGGTTTTGTGGTGCAACAGACCGCGAATCTTGGCGTGGCCGGCGCGGCCCGGATTATGGCACCGATGATCCGTAATATCATCGGTCGCCTGGATAAGACGCAGTTGCTGACTATCAGCGGCTATATCCGGCAATTGATGGGTTGACTATCGCAATAATGAAAATACCTCGAAGAATGAAGCCGTTGGTTGATGAAGGTCTGGTGGATGAGATCCTCGGTGAGCTAAAAAGCGGTAAAGAAGCGCAAGTCTATATGGTGCGCTGTGGCGACGTGATCCGGTGCGCCAAAGTCTATAAGGAAGCCCATCAGCGCAGTTTTAAGCAAGCGGTGCAGTACCAGGAAGGCCGGAAGGTTCGCAGTAGCCGCCGGACTCGCGCCATGGCCCAGCGCACCCGATATGGGCAAAAGGAGCAGGAAGCCGCTTGGCTCCATGCCGAAGTCGATGCTTTATATCAGCTCGCTGCGGCCGGGGTGCGAGTACCCGCTCCTCTGGGTTTTGTGGAAGGCGTCCTGCTGATGGAATTGGTCGTCGATGCGGATGGACAGCCGGCACCCCAGCTCCATGAACTTACTTTGACTCGTGAGCAGGCCCGGGAGTACCACCTTCATCTTCTCGCGGAGGTGGTGCGAATGCTCTGCGCCGGGCTGATTCATGGCGACTTGTCGGAGTTCAACATTCTGGTGGACGCGCAAGGCCCGGTGATTATCGACTTGCCCCAAGCCGTGAATGCCGCGGCCAACAACAGCGCCCGCATGATACTGGAGCGCGATGTTGCGAATATCACCGCTTATTTGGGCCGGTTTGCCAACGAGTTGCTAACAACCGACTACGGCCAGGAAATCTGGATGCTTTATCAACAGGGCAACCTCTCTCCCGATATTAAACTGACGGGACGCTTTGAGCGCAGTGCCGTGGCGGCTGATGTCGATGAAGTAATGCGGGTTATTGAGGATGCACGGGAAGAAGCCGTGGCGCGCCAAGCCTTGGCCTTGGAGGCATTAGAGATGGCCTGAAAAAGCCTGTCCTCAAGCAGGGGTTCCCAATGGACAATGGCGGATGAGGGTTGTGTGTCGCTCCATTCAATCTTTCACACACGACCTGCTTGAGGACAACTAGAGATGATCGCAGGCGTGTTTCGCTTGCTGGAAAGTTGCTAAAATTGCGGCGCGATCATCTCCAATAACTGCTGGCGATTAACCACGCAGATGTCGCGCCACATGGTCGGGTTGCTGGAGGCGAATTGGTACTTTCCTATTATTTGTCGTTTTCAATCAACGCAATTTCTTCCCGGCTCAAATCAAAGAGCCGATAAACCTGCTCATTGATTTCGGCTTCCTTGACGGCAACATCTCCGGCGGTTGGGTTTTCAAGAATGCGCCGGACGAGGGTTTCCAGTTCGGCTTGTTCAGAAGGTGTGGCGGCGGGAATGGGGATCGGGGAAACATACATCGGTTTATATTCCAAGAATCCACCTTGTCGTTCGGCTGCGCTTTGGGACACTAAATATCGTGTAATCTCAGAATTTAAGATGCTCAATAAGTAGCTAGAGTCTGAAACCAGAAATGTTGCTGGAGCGCATAAATTATAACCACGCGGAGTGAAAGCAAATTGAGGCTGCGTAGCTAGATTACCCCATGCAATGTTTGGCTGTTCAAACTCTTGCCAATAGGCACAGGATCGAAGTTCCCAGAAGTATTTACCCTGATCAGCCCGTTTAATAAGACCAGCCCGAAACTGCTGATGAAAAGCATGAATAGCCGGATAAATTGCCGCATAAGCATCTTCTGCGGCTTTAGCCGATTTACCTGTCCACGGATGCGTTCTATTTTCCGATGATTCAATTTTAATCAGATATTGATCGGCAAAATCGACTCGCCACCGTTTGACATCCCGCCCACGCAGGAACGGTTTTAAGACTCCCGCCGATGAGGGATGTTCCGCAATCAGCCGGTCACGGGTGGCGCGATCCACGACAAACGCATCATTCAAGCCGGTTAAAATTCCACGATAAAACCGACCCTTGCAGTATTCACCCAGTGGCGTACCGGCAGCGCGGAGTTTTTCCAGCAGATGGCGTTTTGCTGTCCCTTCCAGACGCCAGCCCGTTGGATCAAGACTGCGTTGCGGAATCTCGAAACTGTCCCGGCGGACCACCGACACAAAATCAGCCAATAGCGGGCCGGGCTTCCAAGTCAGTGCCCGAAAGCTGGAATCAGAATGCAGATCCTTTTTCGCTACTCGTTCCAGCAACACAATCGTTGGATAGGCAATAGCCTCAAAAACCGGGGCATCACCGAAATCAATCAACTGGTGAATCCGGGTCTGTTTTGCCAACCAGCCACGCAGCTTTTCCCCATAACCGGAACGATACCATTTATTCGACGTAATAAAAGCAAACTGGCCGCCGTTATGCAGCAGTTTGATTCCACGTTCATAGAAATAGGTGAATAAATCTGCCGTGCCGGTAAAGCATTCATAGCGCGGCTTCAGCAATGGCTTGAGGTCTTTAATTTCTTCGTGCCGCACATACGGCGGATTCCCCACCACCACATCAAACCCACCTTTCGCATGAAACACCTCCGAAAAATAAATCTCAAAGTCGAAAACTTCTCGGCCTTTGGTCAACGGGTGAATCAAATCCTCAATCTGCTGCTTGAAATCCGCCTTTTTCGTCCGGTCGGATTCATTAAAGAACTGCGGCTTTAATGCCTCCAGCCGTTTAAAATACTCGTCATTAAACAGATTTTTTTCTACGCCAAGCAATGAATTTCCGGCTACGACTTTATAATCCAGATTTGGCAGCGGTTTAATCTGCTCTATATCTTCTTCATCAACCACCAGCGACAACCACAGCCGCAACTTGGCAATCTCCACTGCCCCAATATCAATATCCACACCATACAGCGAGTTTTGAATCGCATGGCGCTTGAAGTGGTAAGTAGTGCGTTCCGCGACCTCACTAAAATACGGCGTCAATGCCGCACGCGCCCGGACAATCTCGGTCATCATGCCCACTGGAAACGCCCCGGAACCAATCGCCGGATCGCACACCGTAATCGTTTTTAGCGCATCATCCAAAGTTTGCGCGTGTTGCTCAATTGCTTCAGGCAACCGGCGCTGATAACTCACCGTCCCCTCTTTGCGAGCAGTCTCATAATGCGCCGCCTGTTTTCCCTCCCGAATCAGCGCCTCAATATCAGCCCGTGGCAAAGTCTTTATTCCCCCCTTTGACAAAGGGGGGCCAGGGGGGATTTCGGAAGCATTCACCGCCGTATCCAGATAATTGATCAGGCTTTCCTGGCACATGTAATGAACAATCTCACGCGGGGTATAAAATGCGCCCAACCCCTTCCGCCGATTCTCCTCAATCAGATTTTCAAACACCTTGCCCAACATTTCCGGATCAATCGCCACTTCCTTTTCCAACGGTTCTGCTTCATTGACCGTAAAGTTATAACGGTCAAAGACATCAAGAATCCCGCTACCCACATCACTCGATGGCAGGGCGAATTGATTGGTAAACAGTGCATTCGGTAAATCAATCGCCCGCTGTTCCCACGCATAACCGGCCAGCGGCTCAAACAGACCACCATTGAGAAACGGAATGCGGCATTGAAACCGTGGACACCACGCCTCAATCCCGCGATCTGTGGCTAAGGTGTCATAAAACAACGGCTCCAGCACCGCATTAAACAGCGGTTGTTCATTCGCCACGGCCTGATCCACCAATTGACGCATGAAATGACGCGGCCCATTGCCCCACGGTTCGTCCTGAGCCACGCCCAGCCAGCCCTTTTTCTGGATAAAGTACAGAAACACAATCTGGCCGAGCAGCTTTTTGGCAAAGTCGGCAGTGCTGATATTTTTGGCATTGAAATCAGCCGCAACCGCCGGTTGTTGTGCTAACACTGCTATCAGGGCTTCATCCGTAGTTTTAAATAACCGGGCGTATTCATTGAAAAACTCTTTAGTAACCGACTCGATGCTAAAGGCTTCTTCAATCCGCGCCAAAGTCGGTTTAGCTGTAGTATTTTGCAGCAATGGCAGAAAGCGGGTTTGGGCGGTATGGCATTCTTCCTCGGTGCCAACCAGATAAGAATAGCGCCGCGCCGGAGTCAGCCGTTCCTCGGTCCTAATTTTACCGGTTGTAGCATCCCGTTTAGTTTCATAGTCCATCCGAACATATGAAAGCCGCCATGACTGCAAATCCGGGGCAACAAAAGCAATCAATCCGGCTTCTTTATAAGCATTATCATTGCCATTACCACGTTTGAGCTTGTGGGCGACAAAATCCCGCAATGCCGTTCGGGTGCGTTCCAGCTTCCATGATTCAGTCAGATGGACAATCAACACATCAGCCAACTCATCGTCAGGCGATGTAAATGTCCCTAATCGTTGACAGCTTTTAACATGGGCAGCAAACGCTTCGGGTACCAGCATTTTATGCGCTTTGGCTTCATCAAAACCATTACAGAGTTCACTAATAAACCGGCGATAACGCTCCCGATCAAACGCAGCCTTAAAAGTAGTACGAACTAGACATTGCGCGGTGGTTTTGTCCATGATCATCCATCGATTTTAAGCAGATAGGCAGAAAGAATGACTTCACGCGGTGCAGTGACCGCATTCTGGTCGGTTGGGGGCGTTGCACCGCGCAGATATTCACCAGGAATTTCCTGACGGAGAATCGCGATCATGGCGACCGGATCGACGGTTTGATCAAACGCTTCCTTAACTTTACGCAAAGTATTCTTGCCAATCCGACCTTCGGCAATCAGCCGCTGAACTTCAACCGCGAGTTTTCGATCCTCTGGCTTGAGCAGCCGCGCATTGCGAAAATCTTTAGCCCGCAGGCGCTTTAACAGGATAGCAGCATGACCAGTAGCCGCCACTGGCGACAATAAACTTTCAACTCCCGGCGTAGTCACTGACTGGAATCCGCTCTTGTTTTTAATCAGGAGCGAATAAAACAGCTCAGGCGGAATCGGTTGGCAAAGTTCCTGATCCGTGGTTTCAAGAATTTCAGCGGTAGTAAAAAAATCCAGTTCATCAGCGATATTATTACCACCGTGAGCGCGAAAGAATTTATCCAGCCGGCCCTGCCGAAAATAACTAATGACAGCAGGACGATCGAGCAATGGCACCGTATCAGGATCAGTCGCCGAGGCCGGTTCTGGCGCATGGCAACGGCTGGAACGGGCCTTACGCGGCAATGCCAGAATCTGCCGGAACAATATCGGCTGTTGCTCCTTAATATCGAGAATCAGCCGCAAATATTTCAGTTCACTCTTGGGTTCAGCGGGATCGCCTTCTGCCGCAGTCCTGGAATTGATCCGGTCAAATAAATTGTGTGAAGTAATTTCTTCATCCCCGGTCAGCAACCGTGCATCGTTACCCAATAGTGCGATAAAAGCGTGAATTTTCGATTTGGCCGCTTCCATCAAGGCAATCTCGTCATTGCCTTCATCAGTCGGAAAAAAGTTGTAGGTATAAATAGTCCTGGATTCCGTACCTACTCGATTGACCCGCCCCACCCGTTGCATCATTCGACTCGGATTCCAGGGCAGATCATAGTTAATGACAATGGCTGAACGGTGCAGATTCACACCTTCGGCCAATACATCAGTCGTGATCAGAATCCGGTAGTCGTTGCACTCTTCGCGGCTATTGGCATCGAAATTGGTAATCACTGCTTGGCGCTGTTCAGGACTGGACTGGGAACTGAAAAATAACGTCCTCGACTCCACTTCGGCTTTAATACACTCAGCAAGATAGCGGGCGGTATCTGCGAACTCGCTAAAAATAATCAGCTTTATCATCAGCTTTTCACTGTTGAAAACCGGGCGAGTGGTTAGTTCCCGTTTAAATTCCAGCCACTTCGGATCGCGGTCAATGCCTCTCCATAACTGTTGAATTTCGTACAATACCATCAAGTCTGACGCAACATGTTCCCGAAAAACCGCGGTGAAATTTACCGCCATAAACTTTTCGGCTTTTTCCTGCTCAATCAGCGCCTCAATGGCATTGTCATCGCCCTCCTCCAGAAATTCCAGCACCTTACGGCTATGCTTTTTACTGGTATAAACAAAACCCGCATCAAAAGCCTGTAGCACCAGTTCATGCGATTTAATAAAGCGGTTCAGCGTTTCCTGAAAAGCATAGAAGCTGCTTTCCAACCGCTTCACCAACAGAATTTTCATAAATGTCGCCAGATTGCGCTGACCTTGCACCGCACGGTCTTCCACCGATCCCGTGTAATAAAGCGGATTAAGCGGTTGGTAACGAGCGTAATGAAAATCGGCGCTGGTAATATACTCCAAGGTACGGGTAAAAATGGCACTTTCCAGGGGATTAAGCTGGTAAAGTAAGGGGACGGGATCGGTAACATGAGGAAACCCGATTTTTTGCTTTTTCAGATCGTCACCATAATATTGTTCAATCTCACGACGAGTGCGACGCACCATAATATATTTGAGTACCCGATCCCGCAGTTCCTGGGCATTGCGCTCAACGGCTTCAACATATTTTTCAGCATCGTCCAGCCGATGCAACCCATTAAGGCGTTTGCGTAAACGATCAAAAAATGCTTCCAGATTAGGCAAGCCGGGAATGGTGCTTTTGCGGGGTGGTTGAAAGAGCTTTAATTGGCTATAAATATCATCCAGTGTATTATTATAGGGCGTGGCCGAAACCAGAATAACGCCCTTGTTTTGGCAAATACGGGTCAGGTGTTCGTAACGCTGGGTGGAGTCCACCTTAAAACGGTGCGACTCATCAATGAATATATATTTGTAAAAATCTACGCCCTGGTTAAGCAGTTCTTCGAGTTTACCAATCGACACGCATTGGTGGCCGGGAATGCAAAAATCACGAAACACACGCGGCCACGAACCGGGGCTATTTTCATCCAGTAGACTCGGCGGAGCGATGACCAGACAGCGGCCATCCAGTTGCAGCGCCAATAATGCTGAAATAAAAGTTTTTCCTAAACCCACCACATCAGCAATAAATACCCCGCCATACGCTTTGAGCATTTGTTGGGCAGTAAAAACCGCATCCTCCTGGTATTGCAGCTTCTTGAAGCGGGGTGGCAAATTTTCAGTATTTAACCGGGAACGGTCGCCCAGATAATCACGGAAGTATTCGGCCAAAAATTTCAGGTAGAGTTTATAAGGTGTAAAAAAGGCAAATGGCGAGTCTTTTTCCACGACATTGATAATAGTCTCGTGAACGTCTTTTACATCGACTGCCTTGACCCATAACTCATTAAATCGATGCAGCGCATAATCATGATCTTCTGGTTCATTGAGCAATACATTAAATTCATGATTGCCCTCCAAACCACTGTACGACAAATTACTGGACCCGGTAATAATGTAACCATGATTCACATCGGGCAAAGCCTGCTCCGGCGTCATAATATAAATCTTGGCGTGGATATTCTGTTCTGGATACAACTTCACCATGAGTTTTCCAGAACGAATCCACGCAATAAACGTGCGAATACCGATTTCAATCGCCGCTGAATCCTCCGCTTGAATCAATTCGCTACGCAGCATTCCACTGAAAACTTGCCTGATTTCTGCCGTGGACGGGGTACTTGTTTCCAGTTCGTGATGGGCAATTTGCAGTAAACCGTGAATCACCTGCTCGTTTTTCAGGCCGATCAGAATGCGGATTTTTTTGACCGATGCCAATACCGGATAAAGGCGAAAAAACCCGCTAATGAAAAAGTAACCGACCAGGCAATCGAAATTCTGCATCTGGGGCAAAATAGTTTCCAGCCGGCGGCTCAGAGTATTTTCACCCTGATTGGTCAGAAATTTTTTAGGTTGAATGGGCGTTAACATGGAGATTATCCGCTGGTGCTGAACATGAGTCGCAGTGGCTGCCGCTTTCTAAAAACTGCTCCTAAACCCGTTGTAGATGTATAGCCATCCGGTTGGAGTTGTGGAATTTCCCCTCGCTGAGGAGCGAACCACCCCGGCCCCTGACGGGCATACGCGCCAACTTAAGCGCTAACTCTCAGATATTGCTGAGTCCCTGAGCTTGGCATTCCATGATCAGTTGGCGGATTCGTTCCGGTACGGTTTGGCATCCAACACCAAAAAGGCGAGGCAATCGTGACTGATGAGGAAATAACCGCTTACGCCGGAAGGACGAGATTTCAGAAATTCCGGCGTAAATCCATTCCCGTGTACAGCCCAGCCACTTGATCGGCGTAGCCATTGAATGGCAGCGTATCGCGGCGAAACAGGTCGCCGATTCGCCGTTCCTTGTTCTGGCTCCAGCGCGGGTGATCTACCGCCGGATTGACGTTGGCGTAAAAGCCATACTCGTCGGGACCGCTAATAGCCCAGGTGGTGCGCGGTTGCGGTTCGGTAAAGCGGATTTTGACAATAGACTTGATGCTCTTGAAACCATATTTCCACGGGACAACCAGGCGTAGCGGCGCGCCGTTCTGGTTAGGCAATTCCTTGCCGTACAATCCGGTCGCCAACAGGGTCAGCGGGTGCATCGCCTCATCCATCCGCAACCCCTCCACATACGGCCAATCCAGCAGGCGGGTCTTCTGGCCCGGCATCTGCGCCGGATCGAACAGGGTGGTGAACTCGACATACTTGGCGCTGGCGGTCGGCTGAAACCGGGGCAAGATTTTTGCCAGCGGAATGCCCATCCACGGCACGACCATCGACCACGCCTCGACGCAACGCAGCCGGTAGATGCGTTCTTCCGCTTGTTGCGGGGCCAAAATATCGTCCAGCGCATACTGACCCGGTTTCTCGCAATGGCCTTCCACCGTCACCGTCCAGGGGCGGGTTTTCAAACTGCCGGCATACTCAGCCGGATCGGTTTTGCTGGAACCAAGCTCGTAGAAATTATTGTAGGAGGTGATATCTTTGCAGGAAGTTGGCTTGAGGTCATCGTCCGGGGCGGCAGATGCTGCTCGTCCCCCCGGCAGTAGCGCCGCTCCCAGCCCGGCGGCGGTTTTCAGAAACTCGCGGCGGCTGGCGTACAGATCAGGTGGGGTAATCTCGGATGGGTGGACATCAGCGGGTTTCTGAATCAGCATGGTGCGGCTCCAGGCAGCAGGTAGCACGGCATTCTGACCGGCGAAGTCATGGCGAGTTGCCGGATTGTCACCGCCGGGTGAAACGGGTCGAGGATCGCGGTTTGGCGCATCAAAAGCATTGCTGTGAGACAGTAGCAGCAACCGGAGCAACACATGAGCGATAAGAAAACCTTTATGGTAGATATGATCGGGATCGCCGATCATGAACGAAATGTGCTGAAAAGCATCTTTAAACTCTCGTTGTACCGCGCCTGCGCCTACACCGTCGTTTCGGCTAATGAACCTAGTCAGATTCTTATAGTTGACGCCGACGATCCCGAAGTCATGGCGAAATGGCGTACCCAGCATCGCGTTGGACAATCCACGTCCTTGGTAATACCCACCGTGATGGTCACTAAAGAAAAGCATCTTGATTCGCCCCATTACTATATTTACCGGCCCTTTATCGCTACCCGGGTCCTCGGCGTTCTGGATAAGATTGCCGCTGAAATCTCTACATATTCCCAAGAGCGGGCTATTAGTGAAGAACCTTCGGCGATTGCCACTAAAGAAGTGTTGCCTATGTCTACTGTCTTGGTGGTGGATGATAGCAGCACCATCCGAAAACAGCTTGAAATCGAACTAAAAATATTTGATGTTCAAGTTGATACTGCCGAATCCGCTGAACAGGTATTCGATCTGATAAACCGCAAGATTTACGATATGATTTTTCTCGATGTGGTGCTGCCAGGAATCGATGGTTATCAAATCTGCAAAATCATAAAAAAGGACAAGGATAAAAAGAAAATTCCGGTTGTCATGCTCACCAGTAAATCGTCACCGTTTGATCGGATCAAAGGTGCGCTGGCTGGATGCGACACTTATCTGACTAAGCCGGTTAAACAAGCCTCTTTCCAAAAAGTCGTCAAGAAATATCTGAAAATACCGTAACGGATTCGAGGCTAAATCAAGCAGCATTCGACATTCAACAGGTCTGGCCTTGCCTATTAATTTACAAAGCAATTTCTGAGAGGAACCGCTAATGGTTATTCGCAAAGTATTACTGGTTGATGATTCTCCTACTGATCTGGCTAACATCAAGCATATCGTAACCGAGGCCGGTTGCATCGTGATTACTGCAACTAATGGCAAGGAAGCGGTGACGAAAGCCAAGGTGGAAAAACCTGATCTGATTTTTATGGATATCATCATGCCGGACATGGATGGTTACGCCGCCTGTCGCCTGTTGAACAGCGAAACGGAAACTAAAGGCATTCCGGTCGTATTCGTCACCAGCAAAAACCAGAAAGCGGATCGACTCTGGGCGCAAATGCAGGGTGGCAAGGCCTTTGTCACCAAGCCCTATGCCGCCGACACTATTATTGACCAGTTGAAAGCCCTGTTATGAATGACGCAATTAATGATCTATCGGCGAAAACTTTCCGGCGCTGGCTCAGTCCCGGCGCGGCGCTGAACCGGTTTAAACCGCCGCCCCTCCGGACCACCGGGATCGCGTCCGCCGAGCGGCAACGGGTGCGTTATGGTTTCCTGGTCGGCGGCATTGGCTTGCTGATCGGCCCGGACACCAGCAGCGAGGTGCTGGAATCTGCGCCGGTTTATCCCTTGCCGACCGCGCCGGTCTGGCTGCTGGGACTGGTCAATCTGCGCGGTAATCTCGCGCCGGTATTCGACATCAAGCCATTGCTGGAACTGGAGGACGACCATCATCCCGTGCAAAACCGCCTGTTGATTCTGGGCGGGGGTGATAAAGCTGTGGGCATCATGATTGATGGCTTGCCGCAGCGGACGGCGACCGGACAGATTCTGTCCCGGTTGCCGCCACTGCCAGCCGCATTGCGCCCTTATGTCGCTAAAGCCTATTTACAGAACGGCGCAGTCTGGCTGGAATTTGATCATCATGGATTCTTCAGATCACTTGGCGAACCCATAACCGAATCTTGAGGTTATAGGGTTGCTCACTTGAACCGCTAACAGAAATTCGGAGGAAATCGTTCATGTTCTCAATCCGCAGCAAACTGATTTTATTCTTCGCCGGTGCTGGATTGCTGGTGTTCGGCATCATATTTTTGTTCAGCCTCCAAAACAGCCATCTCTTCGAGAATCTTCGCGATAGCGAGGTCAAGGGCTTGTTTATGAGGAATATCGAAACGGTCAATCGACTGGTCGGTCGAGTTGAATTAAGCGCCCTGAATATCGCTGCTGGCGCGAGTGCATTGCACACCCTGAAACAAGCAGCCCCCAATTACAATGTAGAACCCGCAGTCAAGCGACTGCTGACCACAATGATGGACAATATCCAGGAAGCGGTCGGCGCCGGTTTCTGGTTTGAGCCCAAGATGTTCGATCCACAGCAGGTTTTATATGGCCCTTACGTTTTCCGCAAAGGTAATGCGCTGGAATTTACTTGGGAATACAACACGCCAACCTACAATTATCTCAAGAATGACTGGTATCTTGAGGCGCTGCCAGAAAACTGGGATCGCAATCGTAAGCGGGATAAAAATCTGTATTGGACTACGCCTTACTATGATGAAGTCTCCAAGGTCACGATGGTGACCGCCGATGCCTTTATTTATGACGCGCAAGGCAAGATTCTGGGGTTAGCGACGACTGACTGGGCGCTGGACGGCATTCTGGATCAACTGAACAAGAACCGCATCACCCCGGGGATGGAATCATTCGTCATTGATGCCGCTTCCGGGCGGATTGTGCTGTATACCCCGGACGCCGGGATGAAGCTCAAACAGTCCAGTGATATTCCGTGGCTGACTAAAATTCAGGGTGAAGCGGGCAAAGTCGGCCAGACCAGCGTGACTCTTAATAATGCGCTTTACCGGACTTATTATTCAGCCACCAGCAATGGCTATCTCTATGGCGTTATGATTCCCGATGCCGAATTCATGCCGGAAATCCGCCAGATCATTTTTAACAGTCAAGTGGCGCTGATCGTTGTGTTTCTAGTGATGTTACTGGCGATGATCGGTATTTACCGCTCGATCCGTCGGCCAGTGCTAAAAATTGCCGATACCGTGCGCAAGGTCGGCGGCGGCAACTACGCAGCTCGCACCGGGCTGGCGAAGAGCGGCGACGAATTGGCGCAACTGGGGCATGCCTTTGATGAGATGCTCGATGAGCGAATGACGACGCTGGTCAAAGTCGAACAGGAAAATGAGAAAATCAACGATTCCATCATCGGCCTGTTGCAAGCCGTGTCGCAGTTGAGCCAGCGCGATCTGACGGTCCGGGTACCCGTCACCGAGGATATGACCGGGCCGGTGGCCGACGCGCTCAATCTGCTGACCGGCGAAACCGCCAAGGTCTTGCAGCATGTCACCCGGGTTTCCGTGGATGTCGCGACCGCTTCTGACAAGGTTAAAGCGCAATCGGACGCCGTGATTGCGGTGGCCGACGCCGAGCGGCAGGCGGTGGAACAAACCGCAACCGATCTGGCGGCAGCAGTGGACGCCATGCAGCAGATTGCCAACCTGGCGCACGCTTGCAACGTAACCGCGGAAACCGCGATGAAAACCACCCAGGCGGCGTTGTCGACGGTGACCGGCACGGTTAGCGGCATCAATAGCACTCGCGACACCATTCGCGAGACCGAGAAACGGATCAAGCGGCTGGGTGAACGCTCTCAGGAAATCAGCGGGGTAGTGAACCTGATCAACACCATCGCCGAGCGCACCCACATTCTGGCGCTGAACGCCAGTATGCACGCGGCTTCAGCCGGCGAGGCTGGACGCGGGTTCGCGGTGGTTGCCGACGAAGTGCAACGGCTGGCGGAAAACGCCCGCGAGGCCACTTCGCAAATTTCGACCCTGGTCAGCAATATCCAGATTGAAACTGCCGACACGGCCAGCGCCATGAACACCGCCATCAGCCAGGTCGTCGATGGCAGCCGGTTGGCCGAGCAGGCCGGCAACCAGATGAGGTACACCCAGGAAACCACCGCTGATCTGGTAGCGGCGGTTCAGCAGATTGCCGCACGCTCGCAAGAGCAGTCGCAGGTCAGTACCGTACTGTTGGATCGCGCCCAGCAGATTCAGGAAAGCACTCGCCAGACCCAGCGACAGATGCAGGAGCAGATCGTCCAGACCACTAACCTGGTCGAATACGCCCAGAACCTGCTGAGTGCGGTGCGCGTATTCCGCTTGCCGGGGTAAGCGGGATCGCGCCTGCCACCGGTGTTTCTGCCACCTGCTGAGAGATTGCCATTGCCATGCTGGTCCCGGAAGAAGACCGTGCCGCCCTGGAAGCGGAAGTTGCCGAATTGCTCGGCATTCTCGAAACGCTGCCGACGGCGGATGACGGCAGCGGCAGCAACGACCGTGTTGACCTCAGCGGTTACACCGCACAGGTCGCACAGATCGGTCGGTTGGCGGGCAACGCCGGATTGCCGGGACTGTGGGAGGTTTGCCAGCAGTTTCGGGAACGGCTGGTTACGGCTGAGGCGGGCGGGCTGGACCTTGATGACACGGTGCGGGAACGGCTGGAGGAATGGCCGATTCTGGTCATCGGTTATCTCGGCGATCCGACTGATCAGGAGGCTGGCGCGGCGTTGATCACGCATTTGGGCAGCCCGGCCTGGAATCTGTCACTGTCGATCCAGTCCGCCGAGGCATTGCGCGGAATGCTGACCGGGGAAACGCGGGCGCTCGACCCGGTAACCCCGCCAACGCCGGAGACCGTGAAACAGGAATGCGCTGATCTGCCGGTGCCCGTCAAAAGTGCCGAACCACCGACCCTGATCGTTGCAACGGTCGTGGAGGAGCCAGCGGTTTTTCCTGAGCCGATCGATGTGGAACCCGAACCCGCCATTGAGGATGCAGAACCGGTTGCAGCAATAGCTGACATCAGCAGCGCCGAACAGGCGTTGTTGAATATCCTCAGCGCGGAACTGGCGCAGATGGCCGAAGCGGCTGCCAAAATGATCGCCGTCGCCGCATCGGCCGATCAGCCGCCCGCAGTCCGGGGTGAAGCCTTGACCGGTTATGCCGAATATTTGGAGCGGCTCGGCGATGCGTCCGGTTCGATTGGCCTGACCGGCTTGCAGCAGGTTTGCACCGTTCTGCAAAACCATCTGCATGATTTGGTTGCTCAACCGGAACCGTTGACCGCCCCGCAACAACACGCCATTCAACTCTGGCCGGAGCTGGCGCTCGACTACCTGCGCGCTTTGCACGACCGCCCGGTTTGCGCGGCGCTGACTACGCACCTGCAAGACCCCGGTTGGCCGTACCCCTTGCCAACGGCTGAAATGGAACCCCTGCTGGAACAACTGGCGACGGCCAAGCTGGCCACGGGCGATGATGAAGCGCCGGCCCGGCCCACTCAGGCCCAGCCGGATGACGTGTCGCTGGCGCTGCCCGCCGATGTCAACCCGGAATTGCTGGATGGGTTGTTGCAGGAATTGCCCCAGCAGACCGCCGAGTTTTCGGTCGCGATTCAACGGTTGGCGGCCGGTCAGGGCGGACTCCGGGAGGTCGATGTAGCGCGGCGCATCGCCCATACCCTGAAAGGTGCCGGCAATACGGTCGGGGTGCGCGGCATTGCGACCCTGACTCATCAGATCGAAGACATTCTGGACGCGCTCGCCGTCCATGAAGCGTTGCCTAACCGTCCGCTGGCCGAGACCTTGCTGAATGCGGCGGATTGTCTGGAGGCGATGAGCGAGGCGCTGCTGGGCGTCAGTGCTGCGCCGCCACAAGCTCAAACGGTATTGCAAGCGGTGCTGGACTGGGCCAATCGTCTTGACCAGACCGGCATTCCGGTTGACGACGAGGACGATCTGCCGCCCGCGTCGCCGGTGGTCACGGAAACCGTGTTGGCTGAGGCAGCAGCTCCGGCCCAACCCCAGCCGATCCCCACGGCTGAAGCCACCTTACGGGTGCCGGCGCAGTGGGTGGATGAACTGCTGCGGCTGGTCGGCGAGAGCATCATCCTCACCGGTCAGGTTCAGGAGCGGGTGCGCCAGACTCTCGTCCAGACCAAGGCGGTGATCGGACAAAACCGCCAGTTCCAGCAATTGACCAGCGAGCTGGAACAGTTGGTCGATATTCGCAATGTGTCGTCGCCGCTATCCCGGACGATGCAGCGCGGCGATTTCGATCCGCTCGAATTGGAACAGTACAGCGAATTGAATACCGTCACCCACCGGCTGGTGGAAGCCGTCACCGATAGCCGCGATCTGGATCGGGCCATTGCCGAGGGTCTGACCACGCTGGATGTGTTGCTGGTCGAGCAGAGCCGGTTGCACCGGGAGAGTCAGGAAGCGGTATTGCGGACCCGGATGGTACCGCTCCAGACGGTCGTGCCACGGCTGCAACGCGGTGTCCGTCAGACCTGCCGGCTGGTGGATAAAGATGCCGAATTGACGGTGCTAGGCGCGGAGACGCTGATCGACAGCCAGGTGCTGAACGGCATGATCGACCCGCTGATGCACATCCTGCGTAATGCGGTCGATCATGGCATCGAAACGCCCACCGAACGTCGGCAATTGGGCAAACCGCCGGTCGGGCGGATCGAACTCAGCGTGCTGCGCGAAGGCAACGCCATTGCGATCCGCTGTCAGGACGACGGGGCCGGCCTTGATCTGGCCGCCATCCGGCACACGGCGCTGGAGCGGGGCTTGATCAACGCCGATCAAATTCTGACCGACGATGAACTGGTGCGATTGATCCTGTTGCCGGGCTTTTCTACCCGCAGCGCGGCGACCCAGACTTCAGGACGCGGCATCGGCATGGATATGGTCTACAGCCGACTGCTGGAGCTGAAAGGTTCGCTGCGAATTCAGACCCGGCCCGGTCAAGGTTCGCTGATGGAATTGCGGCTGCCGGTGACCCTGATCGCCACGCACGCCCTGCTGGTGCGGATGAATAGCCGGATGTACGCCCTTTCGGACCGGGGCATCGAGCAGATTCTGTATTCCGGGGCCGGAGTGATTCAGCCGCTGGGTAATGCCACGATTTACCAAGTGGGCAATGCCGTTTACGAACTGACTGCGCTTGATACCCTGCTCAACTTGCCGACGGACCGGCGGACCCGCCCCCGCACGTCCATGCCGGTGCTGCTGGTGCGGGAAGAAACCGGCGCGCTGCGGGCGGTGCTGGTGCAGGAAACCGTGGACAGCCGCGAGCTGGTGGTCAAACCCCTGGGCCGCTATGTACCCAAAATCAACGGGGTGGTCGGCGCGACTATCCTCGGCGATGGCAGCGTCGCGCCGGTGCTGGATATGCCGGAATTGTTGCGCACCCTCCCGACCGCGATCCGTCCGGCGCTGACGACCGCAACCGTTCAACCGATACCGGCAGCGCCCGCGACTCATCGCCTCTTCGCACTGGTGGTCGACGATTCGTTGAGCGCCCGCCGTTCACTGGCGCAGCTTGCCCAGGATGCCGGCCTCGAAGTCCGCACCGCCCGCGATGGGCTGGAGGCGATCGAGCTTATCGCCAGCAAGCGCCCGGATATTGTGCTGGCCGATCTCGAAATGCCGCGCATGAACGGGCTGGAACTGGCCGCGCATTTACGCGCCAATCAGGCCACCCGCGACCTGCCGATCATCATGATCACCTCGCGATCTACCGACAAACATCGGCGCGAAGCCGCGGCGATGGGCGTCAATGTCTATCTAACCAAGCCGTTTGCCGAAGACGAACTGCTCGGCCACCTCAAAAAGCTGTTGCCGCCGTGATGAGCGAATCGAATCCAACCGGTTTGGCGGCGGTGCCAGACACCCGGAGTTTTATCCGGCTGACCCTCGATGACCGGCAATGGCTGGTGCCGCGAACCGAAGCGCAGGGACTGGCGTCGTTGCTGGATCTTGACCGCGAGGTGCGAGCGCCGCACAGCCTCGGCGCGCTGGGGATTGCCGGTGAATGGTGGCCGGTCTACTGCCTGTCGGGCGAGCTGCGCCGGTTGCCGGGGTTGCCGGCGGCGCGCCAGGTTTGCCTGTTACTGAACAACGGCGTCGATCAGTTGGGTCTGGCCTGCGACCAGGTTGATACGGTGACCGAATCGATCCATCTTCATCCAGTGCCGGTTTGCATGACCCCGCCGGATTCGCCGATTCTGGCGCTGGCGGTGCTGGAGCGGGGATTGGGTTGCGTGACCACCACCGAGCAACTGGCCCGCCGGATCGCCACGTTCAAGGATGACGCCAATGGCTGAGAACGGGTCCGGCAGCAATGCCTGGCTGCTGGCGCTGGATCCTTCCTTACGCGCCGCAGTCGGCGAACGCGAGTTGATCCAGTTGATCGAAACGCCCACTTTGCTAGAGGTGCCGCTCAGTCCGTATTACTGCCGACAGGTGCTGGTCTGGAACCAGATTTTGTTGCCGGTGATGAATTTAGCCAACGGTCTGCGTCGGCAACCCGCCGCGCCGGATCAATCGAGGCTGGCTGGCATCTTCGGCTATCAGCTGATGCCGGGGGCGAAACCGGCTTATGGCGCATTGCTGCTGGCCGGTATCCCGGAGCGAATCCGGGTTGCAGATGATCAGGCCTGCCTGCTGCCGAAACGGCCAGCGGGCTGGCGGGCTGTGGCCATCGCCTGTTTCAAACACGGCGGCCACCCGATTCCCGTTCTCGACTTGCCGCACCTGTTCAGCGGCGCTTTGCGTTCAGTTTTGACATCCCGGGGAAATTTAAAAGGGCATTCAGCGTCTCTTGGCGCACCATTCACTCAACTGTGGACCTGACCGACATGAATCCGCTGATTGGCTTGATCATGGGATCAACCTCCGACTGGACTACGCTGGAACACGCGGCAAATACCCTGGACACACTCGGCGTTCCCTATGAAGTCCGGGTAGTGTCCGCCCATCGCACCCCCGATCTGCTGTTTGACTACGCTGCCGGGGCTGAGGCGCGGGGATTGGAGATCATCATTGCCGGAGCGGGCGGGGCGGCCCATCTGCCCGGCATGGCTGCCGCAAAAACCGTATTGCCGGTGCTGGGCGTACCGGTGCAATCGGCGGCGCTCAATGGCCTCGATTCGCTGTTGTCCATTGTGCAAATGCCGGGCGGGATTCCAGTCGGGACGCTGGCGATTGGCAAAGCCGGGGCGATCAACGCGGCCCTGCTGGCGACGGCCATGCTCGGCAATAAATATCCGGCGTTTCGGGAAGCAGTGCGTGACTTTCGCACCCGCCAGACCGCGACCGTCCTTAGTCAATCCGATCCCCGGAGCAACCCGTTATGAAGGTCGGCATCGTCGGCGGCGGGCAACTGGCTCGAATGCTGGTTTTGGCGGGCTACCCGCTGGGCCTGCAATTCCGGGTACTGGATCCGGCAGCAGACGCCTGCGCCGGTCAGGTCGCGGAGCTGATTCATGGCGGTTACCACGACGAAACCCGGCTGAGGCAACTGGCGGCGTGGGCTGACGTCGCCACCTTTGATTTTGAAAACGCGCCCGCCGCCGCCGCCGCGATCCTGTCACGGCAAACGGCGGTCTATCCCCCGGAGGAGGCGCTGGCGGTTGCCCAGGATCGGTTGGCGGAAAAAACCCTGTTCTGGGAGCTGGGCATCCCGGTTCCGACCTTCTCGACCGTGGACAGCCTGGCGGAATTGCACGATGCGGCCCAGCGGGTCGGGCTGCCGGCGGTGCTGAAAACCCGCCGGCTGGGCTATGACGGCAAGGGGCAACGAGTATTGCGGACTGCCGAGGAGTTAGAACCCGCTTGGCAGGCGCTGGGCGCTGCCCCGCTGATTCTGGATGGCTTCGTGCCGTTCGAGCGGGAAGTGTCGGTGCTGGCGGTGCGCGGGCGCAGTGGTGAAACTGCGTTCTATCCGCTGGTCGAAAATCAGCACCGCGATGGGATTTTGCGGCGGTCACACGCGCCGTTTTATGCCCCGAAGCTGGAGCGGGAAGGTTTTGATTATGCCCGCCGATTATTGGAACGGCTGAACTACGTCGGGTTGCTGGCGATTGAATTCTTTGTCAAGGACGGTCATTTGATCGTCAACGAAATGGCCCCCCGCGTTCACAACTCCGGGCATTGGACGATTGAGGGGGCGGTGACCAGCCAGTTTGAGAATCATCTGCGTGCCATTCTGGGCTTGCCGCTGGGTTCCACTGCCGCCATTGGGTATTCCGCGATGCTGAATTGCCTCGGCGAGCTGCCGGAACCGGCGGCGGTTCTGGCGGTGCCGGGGGCGCATTACCATGCTTACGGCAAGGCCCCGCGTCCGGGCCGCAAGGTCGGGCATCTCACCCTGTGGGCTGATGACCCGGCTGTACTGCAAGCCGGACTTAAGCGGCTGGCAGCGCTGGTCGATGGCGGCTCACCCGGCTAATCCTGAAGTTCGGGCGGGTCGCTAACCGGAACCAGCAGGCCTTGGGCGACGGGCTGACCGTCCTCCCGCAGACACTCGAACCGCACCCGGCCAGAGCCAGCGTCTACCAAGCGGATCGTGAACGCCTGTTCCGGACGCAGCGGCGCCAGAAATTTCACGGTCGGCATACTGAGCAACCGCCCATCGACTCGCCAGTCCGCCAGCGCCTGGAGAATTTCGTCCAGAATGACCACGCCGGGGACGATGGGATTGCCGGGAAAGTGGCCGATCAGCGCCGGATGGTCGGCGGGAATCACCCCGCGGGTTTCAAACCTCATCGACGTTTCAAACCTCATCGGCGTTTCAAACCTCATCGACGGTGGACCGTAGCACGGCAACCAACGCCAACAGGCGCTCCCGGGTGATCTTGCCGGTTTCGTTGCGCGGCAAAGCCTCCACTTTCAGCAGTGGCCGGGGCAAAAACAGCGGATCAAGCCGTTCAGCCAGCGCCGTCAGAATTTCGCGCTCACTCAAGCCGGGTGCCACCACCAGCGCAATGAGTCGTTCAACTCCGCCTCCAGTGCCGTCCGGCATGGCGAATACTCCTTCCGTTACGCCCGCGATGGCGTTGATCTGGTGGTTGAGATAGGCCAGCGAACTGCGCTTGCCGGCAATGTTGACCAGATCCTCGCTACGTCCGATCAACGTGAATTCGGTTTCGCTGCACACTTCTACGATGTCGCTCAACGCGACCGGTTCCGGTAGATGCGCGCCGGACAGCTCACCGTCGTGCCAGTGAAACCCGTCGTATAACCGCCAGCGGTCGCCATCCAGGGTGCGGCGGCTGGCGATGGATCCGGCCTCGGTGCAGCCGTAAATTTCCAGCACTGGCGCATTGAACGCCGCTTCAGCCTGTGCGGCCAGTTCCGGGGCCAGCGGCGCGGTGGCCGAGATCAGCCAAGCCATATCCGGCCAGCGCAAGCCGGCACTGACGCAAGCCCGCAGATGAACCGGCGTAGTAACCAGAACCCGCCGCCCCGGCGTTTCCAGCAGCGCAGTCCGCACATCCTCCGGGAAAAATGGCCGGCCAGCATGAACGCTGACCCCGCCGGTCAGCGGAGCCATGATCGAGGTTTCCAGGCCGTACAGGTGCTGGGGCGGCACGGTCGCCACGATGCCTGTTCCCGCCGCAAAGCCGAAGCGGTGCCGGGCCTGTTGTGCGCCATTCATCAGTTCGCCCCAGGTTTTGGGATGGGGTTTGGCGCGGCCAGTGCTGCCGGAAGTAAAGGCGATAGCCATGATCTGCGCTACCGGTAGTTCGGGAACGGTCGGCGGCAGATCGTCAGCCGTTTCCAGCGCCAGCCACGCCGCGAGATCGGCATCGACGACTGACGCACTGTCGGGATAGGCTTCTGCCAGTTGCTGCAAGTGCAGGTCGGCGCGACTGGACGGCAACAGGTTCGTCTGGCCGTTGACGCCAACCGCCGCAAACAGCGCCATGAATCGATAGCGATCTTCGCAGCGATTGAAAATGAACCGGACGGCGGGTAAATGGCGGGCGATGCCGGCGACCTGACGCAGGAACGCGGCACGACTAATCGGCGCACCCTCTCGCCAGACTAGGGGCGTGTCGAGCGCGGTCACCGTGGACAGCAAAGGGAGTTTGGTGGGCGTCATCAGGAATAGATGGCAGCAGGGAATGATCAATAGTGATCAGGAACCGGCCCGGTGGCGGTCGCCACGCTAACCGGCGCTCTGGCGTCCCCGGTGGTGTTTGAGATGGATCAGCAGCAGGGAAATCGCCGCGGGGGTCATGCCCGGAATCCGTCCGGCTTGACCCAGGGTGCGGGGACGATGACGGCTGAGTTTCTCTCGCGCTTCCTGGGTCAGACCGTGGACTCCGGCGTAATCCAGATCGGGCGGCAAGGGCAGGTCTTCATGGCGGCGCTGGCGGTCGATTTCGTCCCGCTGCCGGTCGATGTAGCCAGCGTACTTGGCCTGAATCTCCACCTGTTCGGCAACATGCGGATCGGCTTCTCCCGGACCGGCACCGGGCAAACTCATCAATCCGGCGTAATTCACCTCGGGCCGGCGCAATAAATCCAGTGCCCGGATCTCCTTTACTAATCCCATCGGTAAAACCCGCTGTACATCGGTTTCACTGAGTTGCGCTGGACGGATCCAGAGATCGCGCAACCGCTGGTTTTCCCGTTCAAGCGCCTCGCGCTTGGTTTCAAAAATCCGCCAGCGTTCATCGTTGACCAGTCCCAGCCGGCGACCGATTTCAGTCAGGCGCAAGTCGGCATTATCCTCACGCAATAACAACCGGTATTCGGCGCGACTGGTAAACATCCGGTAGGGTTCAGTCACGCCCCGGGTAATAAGATCGTCCACCAGGACGCCCAAATAGGCTTCATGGCGGTGCGGACGCCAGGGCGCTTCACCCTTAACATAAAGACCTGCATTGAGTCCAGCCAATAAGCCCTGGGCTGCCGCTTCTTCATAACCGGTCGTGCCATTAATCTGGCCGGCGAAAAACAAACCTTGAATCGCCCGGGTTTGCAGGGCGTCATCCAGATCGCGCGGATCGAAAAAGTCGTATTCAATAGCATAGCCCGGCCGGGTGATATGGGCGTTTGTCAGGCCCTTCATGGATCGAACCAGCGCGTATTGAATATCGAATGGCAGACTGGTGGAAATGCCATTGGGATAAAACTCACAGGATTGCAAACCCTCTGGCTCCAGAAAAATCTGGTGGGAATTTTTATCAGCGAAGCGGTGAATCTTGTCTTCAATCGATGGGCAATAACGCGGACCCACTCCTTCAATCACCCCGGTATACAATGGCGATCGATCCAGACCACCGCGAATAATGTCGTGCGTCCGTTCGTTGGTATGGGTCATCCAGCAGGAGATTTGTCGAGGATGGTCGGCAACTGAACCTAGATAGGAAAACACTGGACAGGGATCATCGCCCGGCTGTTCAGTCAATTGATCGTAATCAATGCTACGGCCGTCGAGTCGAGGTGGAGTGCCGGTCTTGAGTCGCCCGACCCGGAAGGGCAATTCCCGCAACCGCGCTGCCAGGGCATTAGCGGGCGGATCGCTGGCTCGACCACCTTCGTAATTCGTCAGTCCGATATGAATTTTCCCGGCTAGAAAGGTGCCGGCAGTTAATACCACCGCTCCGGCGCTAAACCGAATGCCGGTTTGAGTGATGACACCAGTGATCCGGTCACCCTCAATGCTTAAATCGGTAGCGGCCTGTTGAAAGATTCGCAAATTAGGCTGGTTTTCAATCAGATTTCGCACTGCCGCCTTGTACAACGCCCGGTCGGCTTGACAGCGGGTCGCCCGCACTGCCGGCCCCTTGCGGCTGTTGAGGATGCGAAATTGAATCCCGGCCTGGTCGGCGGCCTGGGCCATGATCCCGCCGAGCGCATCGATCTCCTTGACCAGATGACCCTTGCCAATCCCGCCAATGGCCGGATTACAACTCATCGCGCCGACGGTCTCAGTGGTGTGGGTCAGCAGCAGGGTACGCAGTCCCAGCCGCGCCGCCGCCATGCACGCCTCAGTGCCCGCGTGGCCGCCGCCAATCACGATCACATCAAAGGGTTCTGGGTATTGCCTGTTCACGCTGGATATTGCCTCTTCAGCCCTATTTTCGCCTACTACTACACCATGATGATCAGCCGTTCCAACAAGTTTACTATCGCTATCCAAGGATAACTACTCCGATACCCCATAAATCCGCAATGGATGACGCTGATTGCGGGCCAACGAATACTGCGCGAGCAGCTTTAAATTCGGTAATTGACTGGCGCAATGCCGCAGCAACGCCGAAAAAGCCGAAGTTACCGCACCTTCGTGCTGGAGATCGGCCTGCGCCATTGCTTGAAGTTGATCGTAATAGGCGCGAATGGCTTTATGATTAGGCTTGAGATTGAGTGGCATGGCGACTTATTCATGGTCATTTCCTAATTAAAAAAGGGAAGACCTACTGGCCTTCCCCGGAATCCATCGTGTTATTGCCATTAAATCAACGATTGTTCCGAGACGATCATGCCGTCGTCATCAGCATAGAGATAATAGCCCGGCCTGAAAGTAATCCCGGCAAAGCAAAGCGGAATATCGCGCTCGCCGCTATTGCGCTTGATGCTCTTAAGCGGATGGGTCGCCAGTGCTTTGACGCCAATACTCAGCTCGCTCATCGCAGCAGAGTCGCGGATACAGCCGTTCACTACAATTCCGGCCCAATTATGATCTTCGGCCAATTCCCCCAATTGATCGCCCAGCAAGGCGCAGCGGGTTGAACCCCCGCCATCCACTACCAGCACCCGGTTTTCGCCGGGTTCTTCCAGTACTTTGCGAACCAGGGTGTTGTCTTCAAACACCTTGAGGGTCACGATGAGACCGGAAAACATGATCTCACCGCCGTAGTCGTTAAAGATCGGTTCAGCAATCTGCAACCGGTCCGAAAACTGGTTGCACAGATCAAAATGTTCATCGCATAAATCAGTGGTTTTGAAATCCATGAGGGTAGTACTCGCGGGTTGAATGAAACGGCGCAAAAAGTTTAGCACAACCATTGAATGATGTAGCACGAGCTGGAAGCCCATGCTACAAGACGCAGTGCCTGGCGATCAGCTTCGACCGAAAAAACTGATCGGCCAAGTACCACGATAGCTATCGACCCGGTGCCGTCTTGATACTGGACATCGAGCATTATGACCGTCCGGCGGTATGCCGTTGCCATAGCTCCCGGCACGGCTGGGCAATGCGGTTGACATCTTCCATACCGCCAGTGAATTTATGGATCACCCCTTTTTGCAAATACGGCAACAGTTGTTTTCGGCTTTCCAGTTGCAATCGGGTGATGACCTGATTTATATCATTAGCCGTCAAGGTATAGCGCAGTAATTCGCCTAAGGCTGCCGCTAGGCTTTGTTGAGTTTGTTGCAGCAGGTAGCGGAAAAAGCAGCCAATCTCATCGGTCGGGATAGTCGTTTCTGGCAAAGCATTGGCATTAGACATGTTCCCAAATAAAATCCAATAACTCATTGAACGACATAGCCATTTTTCAGGTTGCACAGGCCAGCAATCACTAAAATAACTTGATCCGCGAAGCTCTTTATAGGGTTGCGAAACTTAATCGCTAGAATCTGAAAGGTTTTCATATCCCCGATCAGATGTTCGATGCCAACACGAATGCGGCTGATCGCCCGATTTTCTTTCTTCTGCTTTGGCGTCAACGTAGGATGAGGATTGGACTTTGACTTCCGGGGCTTTTTATGAGGAATGTGAATCTCTTTAAATTGAGGATAGTCGTTTTTAATGCCTTGATACCCCGCATCAACCCACACCACGACGGAAGACAGTCCTGGTTGTTCCGGGTTGAATTCCTCCTTAAACGAGGCGTAGTCATGTTGACGTCCCGGAGTAGTTGGACCTACTACTTGAATCCCTTGGACCCCTTGGTTGATATTACTGACCACCGTATTTTTTAGGGTATGGCGATGGCTTTTGCCACTGTAATAACAGCAATTCCCAGTCTCTTTTTGCAGATTATTGAATCATAATGCTATTTTTCTCAATGCAACTCTAGTTATACATAAAAACTTCTTATAAATCAATCACAAATCAAGAGACCGGGAACTGCTGGTTTTGATATGGAAATCCGGTTTGAGTTGTGGAAACGCCGATTCGAACCACCCCGGCGCTCCGCGCCACCCCTCCTTGT
Organism: uncultured Candidatus Competibacteraceae bacterium; assembly: GCA_903879705.1. Taxonomy (GTDB): domain Bacteria; phylum Pseudomonadota; class Gammaproteobacteria; order Competibacterales; family Competibacteraceae; genus RXIV01. Next base: position 46,773 of record CAIRMO010000148.1, read on the forward strand.
CCAAGGAGGGGAAAATCCCCCCTACCCCTTTGTCAAAGGGGGGAGCCGCGTGAGCGGCGGGGGATTTTGCCCTTTTCCACAACCCAAATCGGACTTCTACAGGTTCTCATCGGCTCTCAACGGCTGGTGATTTTTAACTCAATCCGGCGGTTACGGCGATACGACTCCGGGTTGTCCGCTGGATCAAGCGGGTGATATTCGCCCATCCCGACCGGCGCTAATCGCTCCGGCGGCACCCCCTGCTGAATCAGATAATTCACCACATCCTGCGCCCGCGCCGTCGACAGTTCCCAATTCGACGGAAAACGCCCGCGCACCGGCACCCGGTCAGTATGGCCCTGCACCTCGATAATCACCGGCAAATCCGCCGGCAATCGAGCCGCCAACTGCCGGTAAACCGCCGCAAATTTGTCCAGATCGCCACGCCCGGACGGCGACAGCGTGGCCTCGCCGGAATGGAACAGCACTTCGGACTGAAAGACAAAGCGATCCCCGACCACCTTGATGTCGGGATTATTGGCGAACACCTCGCGCAGCCGGCCAAAGAAATCGCTGGCGTACTTTTGCAATTCCTCAACCCGCTCCAGCAGCTTCTTTTTCAAGGCACTGTCCAGCGCCTCGATTCGGCCTTTCTGCTCGATAATCACTGCATCGCGTTGCACCACGTCTTTCTGATTAACCGCCAAGGCCCGATTGAGTCGCTCCAGTTCCGCCGCCAGCCGCTCGGCCCGGACACTCAGCAGCGCCGCTTGCTCCTGGACACTGCCCAAGCTCTGCTCGGCCTTGCTTTTATCCGCCGTCAACCCGGCCAGTTGATTCCGCAATTGCGCCAAGAGATGATCCCGTTCGCTGACCGTGCTTTCCAGACCCTGCGTCCGCCCGCGCAACCGCGCTGCTTCCTTTTCCGCATCGCCAGCCAGACCCTCCAGATGCTCGACAATCCCTTGCAATTGACCAATGGCGGTGTCCTTACCCATGATCTCGCGGCCAATCAGCACTTCAGTAATCACGAACACGGTGATCAAAAAAATCAGCACCATCACTAGCCCGCTCAGGGCATCGGTGAACGCGGGCCAAAGATTGACTTCACTGAGCGACTCACGGCGGCGGGGCATGATCAGCATCCAGCGCTAGCCCGGACGATTGCGCCAACAACCGGGCAATGACGCGCAGTTCATGGCGTAAATCAGCGGTCCGGTCGTTTTCGATATTTTGCAAGGTCCCCCGCAACGACTCGATCCGCTCGCCCAGATTCGCCACCTGTTCCGCCACCCGGGTAATGCCTTCGCCGCGATTGGCCAGATATTCGGTCGTGGCCGCCACCCGCTCCAGCCGGTCAGTGGTGGCTTGCAGCAATGCCGCCAGATGCCGGGGTGAAATGGTCTCGGTCTGGGCCGTGATCGTGACTACCGGCTGCCACAACGGCACCAGATCACTGACCACCAGCGCCTCCAGTTGGGCGTGATGATGGTTCTGGGCGCGGAGCAATTGCAGTTCGAGAAAACCCAGCGCCAGCGCCGCCAGCAGTCCGAACAGCGAAGCCGAAAATGACGTGCCCATCCCGCCCAGCGGCGCAGCCAGCCGATCCTTGAAATGGGCGATCAAGGTCATCGTATCCGCGGCCTTGTCGGTGGCCAGCCCGCTGATTACCTCGCGCACCCCGGCGATGGTCAGCAACAGACCGTAAAACGTACCGATCAACCCTAGCAGCACCAGCGCCCCGGTCAGATAGCGCACCAGCGCCCGCCGATCATCGCCGTGGGTCGCCAGTGAATCGAGCAGATAGGGCAAGGTCGCGGCGGCATCGCCGTGGCTCACCACCCGGTGAATCTTCTGGATAAAGTCGCTCACCCCGCGCCAGTGATTACCGAGCAGCAGTTCATCGGCCTGCTTGAGCGGAATTTCGCGGCGACGGGCCTTTAAAGCGATCCCGGCAGCTTGGTCGCCGGCCCGGACATCGCGCAACGCATCAGTCAGCGCCTTGAGGGTGTAGGCCACCCCAAACAGGAAAGCGGCGGCAATGGTCCCGTTCAGATAGGGATTGGTCAGAAATGCGGCAGTCAAGGGCGGCTGGAAAAATGCACCCAGTGCCGTTAACGCTGCGAGAAACAGCAGAGCGTTCAGCAGATAACGCCCGGCACCCCGCTGCGAGCGCCGTTCGGAGAAGGTTAAAGGCATGGGATGAGCCGGTCAGCCTTGGACGCTCTGGCCCCAACAGCCTTCAAACGCCCATTGCGCCAATGGCCTGCGGCTGCGCGGAGCCGGTTCCTTCTCGGCTAGCACTCCCGGCAACAGATCAACCGGTCCCGGATGCCCGACCGCGATCATCGCCATGCCGGCATGATTGGCGGGAATGTTGAAGCGGATTTTGGCCGCCTCCGGGTCGAAGCCGCCCATCTGATGCGCGACCAGCCCCAGCGCGGTGGCTTGCAGGCACAGATTTTCGCTGGCGGCCCCGGTGTCGTATTGCGCCCAGCGGTTCGGTTGATCGTTATGGCTAAAATTTGGCGCAGCCACCGTCAACAGCAGAATCGGCGCATTTTTGCCCCAAACCTGATTGCCCTCGGCGAGGCACTCAAACGCCTGTTGCCAGCCAGCGGGATCACGGAACCGATCCCAGACGAGGTAGCGCCACGGCTGATCGCCGAAGCAGGACGGTGCCCAGCAGGCCGCTTCCAGCAAGGCCAAGAGTTGCTCGCGGCTCACCGGCTGATCCGGATCGATGGCGCGAGAACTCCAGCGACGGGCGATCAGATCGGCAATGGCGACTTGAGTAACAGCACGGTTTTCCAGCATGAGCGTCTCCATGGAAAGTTAAAGGCGGTTTTGTAGACCACGCCGGCGCGAAAAAAGCGAAAATGCCGGCCAGTTTTTTGTGGCTCAATCTGAATTCCGAACTGCTGAGACGGGCGGTTTGACAGTAGACTTGCCAGACACAAAAAGCATATCATTGTTCAATATCTGGAGTCCGGCGTTAAGGATCAGGCCAATCCGGCGCTCCAGGTCTGAGTCGAAGTCACTGCGCCAGCGTTCATCCTCAACCACGAACCTCTCACCCACGATCAATTTTCAAAATCGCCGGGTTCCTTGTTCAGCAAGCGATATTAAGTGTTTGATTTGCTGTTGCAGCAAATCGGCTGAAATGCGCTGAAACCATAGCTTGGGACCAATGGATAGATGGTGAGTACAAACCTCGACTCTGTTGACAAAATAGAAAACCCAAAAGACGCAATCAGCGTCAATACGAAGTCCACCAAGCGAAGCGTGTCGAGGAGGTTAGCGATGTCCCGACGGATGAACGCCTGTCTGAAGACGGTTGCGTGCGACGATGCACTGGTCATGGACGATCCCCTGCTGGATGAGGACAAGCGGGAAAATAACGCCGAAGATGGGGTAGTTGCCGAGGAAGAAGAACTGGAATCGGCGGAAGTTCCTGGTTCAGCGCCGGTGTCGGTACCGGCGACGGTGGCCCGGGAGGTGACTTCGGATGAGCTGGATGCGACCCGCATGTATCTGGGCGGAATCGGCTTTTCTCCCCTGCTCACCGCTCAGGAAGAAGTCTACTTCGCCCGCCGGGTGATTCAGGGCGACGCCAGCGCCCGCAACCGCATGATAGAAAGCAACCTGCGGCTGGTGGTCAAAATCGCCCGCCGCTACATGAATCGTGGTCTCAGCCTGCTGGATTTGATCGAAGAAGGTAATCTGGGGCTGATCCACGCCGTCGGGAAATTCGATCCCGAACGCGGTTTTCGTTTCTCCACCTATGCGACTTGGTGGATTCGCCAAACCATAGAGCGGGCGCTGATGAATCAGACCCGCACCATTCGGCTACCGATCCATATCATCAAGGAAATCAACGGCTACCTCCGCACTGCCCGACAACTGGCGCAGACCTTGGACCATGAACCCACCGCTGAGGATATTGCTCGGGCAATGGGTAAATCGGCCAACGATGTCAAGCGGATGTTGCAGATTAACGAACGGATCGCCTCGGTGGACACCCCCATCGGTAAGGATGAAGACCGCTCGCTGCTGGACGCCATCCCCGACGACAACAACATCGACCCGTCGCAGTTGTTGCAGGATGCTGATCTCAACGAGAAACTGGAGCATTGGCTTGAGCAGCTTAACGACAAGCAACGGATCGTGGTGAAACGGCGGTTCGGGTTGGGCGGCATGGAAAAGGCAACGCTGGAGCAGGTTGGCAACGAGATTGGCGTCACCCGCGAACGGGTGCGGCAAATTCAGATCGACGCCCTGCGCCGGCTGCGGAACATTCTGGAAACTGAAGGATTTTCCCGGGATTTTCTGTAGGCGAATCCTCGGCCCTAATCCACCATGATCTGGAAGGCCGCCGACACCCGGCGGCCTTCCAGCGTGATCGGGTTGTAAAGCGCATAACGAATCCCCTGAATCAACCATAGACAAATGGTCCATGAATGACTTCCCGTTTCACTGAGACCATTCACCGGGGTTGTTAAATCCCAGCCAGTACCTTTCTCTCCACAGGCATTACTTCCCGCCTAACTCACGGTAGGCTCCTGAAAACAGAGGGGGTTCTTTGACATCCTCTATCGCCATCAACAGCCCATCCACTAAGTTTCATTATGAATGGTCATGTATGACTATATCCATTTCAACTACTGTCAACCTTCCGCACACGATTTACGCCTTGGAACTGGGCCGCATGGGCAACTTCATCTATGTCATCCACGATCACGCCAGCAACCGGGCGGCGATAGTCGATCCGGCCTGGAACCCGCCAGCCATCCTGGCCCTGGCTGAACAGCACGGCTTGCGGATCACCGATATCCTGTTGACTCACAGCCATTTCGATCACATCAACGGCGTTGAAGCGCTGCTGAAGGTTAGCGATGCTCAATTGCATCTGCTGCGGGCCGAGGCGGCGTTCTGGGATCGTTATCTGGATCTGCCGACTCTGCACGAAGGCGGCGACCAGATCCGGTTGGGTGAAACCGTCATCGATATCCTCCACACCCCCGGCCATACCCCCGGTTCGGCCTGTTACCGGGTTGGCCATCAGGTGCTGACCGGCGACACCCTGTTCGTCTTCGGCTGCGGGCGCTGCGATCTGCGCGGCGGCGATCCGGAACTGATGTACCAGAGTCTGCGCCGGCTGGGCGAACAGTTACCCGGCGACGCCATCATTCGTCCTGGCCATAACTACGGCATCATGCCGACCTCGACCTTGCTGGAACAACGGGCTGGCAACCCATTCCTGCATTTTGACGACGAGGCGGGCTTTGTAAACTACCGGATGCATCTGCATGACCGCGAAGAGCCGTACCGGCCCGAACCCCGCCCGCACCGCCATTCGCATTAACCGCCATGAACGACGCCAGGATCGTCAACTGTGTAGCCTATGCGAACGGTTACAAGCTACCCCATCTGACGCTGGAGAATGTGCCAGCGTTGCTGCATGACCCCGCAGACGCCTTTGTCTGGCTGGGGCTGCGCGAGCCGGATGAGGACTTGATGGCGCGGATTCAGGGTCTGTTCGGCCTGCATGAACTGGCCGCTGAAGACGCTCACCGCGCTCACCAGCGGCCCAAGGTTGAACGCTATGGCGATGGGCTGTTTGTGGCGCTGCGCACCGCGCAACTGCGGGACGGCCAGGTGGATTTCGGCGAAACTCATTTGTTTGTGGGGCCGCGCTATCTGATCTCAGTGCGGCACGGCGCTTCATCCCCTTTCACCACAGTGCGCGCCCGGTGCGAGCGCAACCCGGAACTGTTGAGGAAGGGGCCGGGGTTCGTGCTGTATGCCATCCTTGATTTCGTGGTGGATCACTATTTTCCGATTCTCGACGGGGTGGAAGACACGGTGGAGCAGTTGGAGGAGCGGTTCTTCAAAGGCGATTTCAGCCCAGCCGATACCAGTCTGCTCTACGAACTCAAACGCGATCTGGTGAGCTTGCGCCGCGCCGTCGCGCCGCTGGTCGAAGTATGCAACTATCTGGTCACCGACGTGTTCAACGGTCTGATTCCCGAGGATATTCGGCCCTATTTCCGCGATGTTTACGATCATGCCCTGCGCATCAACGAGGCGGTGGACACGCTGCGGGAAACCCTGGTGATGACCTTGCAGATCAGCCTGTCCTTGAGCGCTACCCGCCAGAATGAGGCGACCAAGAAACTGGCCGGTTGGGGGGCGCTGCTGGCTATTCCGACGATGGTGTTTAGCGTTTATGGGATGAATTTCAAGGCCATGCCGGAGTTGAACTGGTCCTACGGCTATCCGCTGGTGATGGGCAGCGTCGCCGTTATCTGCCTGGCGCTGTACCGCTTTCTGAGAAAAGCCGGCTGGTTGTAGATGCTCTCGTTTTCACCCATTGGCGTTATTCACTCCTGCTTTGGTGAAAAATTCGGTATTCCCCGGCAGGCCGGACTGGTTCCGGCGGCCCGGGCGACCTTGGAGCTGTTGCCGCCCTATGCCGCGCCGGAGGCGGTGCGCGGGCTGGACGGGTTTTCCCACCTGTGGCTGATTTTCATTTTCCACG